>JALFOF010000076.1 GCA_022773825.1 Prevotella sp. | reverse complement strand
TACCTGCGCGGCAACCACAACTACTGGACGCTGCTGCACCTAAAATACCAACGTCACATATTCGCGGAGCACGGCGGCAACGGCGGGCGCGACAAATGCCACGGCACGAACGGCAAGGACATATACATCGACGTGCCCTGCGGCACCGTGGTCTATAATGCGGAGACGGGAAAATACGTCTGCGACGTCATGGAAGACGGGCAAGAGGTGCTGTTGCTCAAAGGCGGCAGGGGCGGACTGGGCAATTTCCAGTTCCGCACAGCTACCAACCAGGCGCCACGCTTCGCGCAACCCGGCGAGCCGATGCAGGAGATGACGGTGATAATGGAGCTGAAACTGCTCGCCGACGTGGGACTGGTGGGGCTGCCCAACGCTGGCAAGTCCACGCTGTTGTCAAGCCTCTCCTCCGCCAAGCCAAAGATAGCCAACTACCCCTTCACCACATTGGAGCCGTCACTGGGCATCGTGGCATACAGAGACCACAAGTCATTCGTCATGGCCGACATACCGGGCATCATAGAGGGAGCGGCGGAAGGCAAGGGGCTCGGACTGCGCTTCCTGCGCCACATAGAGCGCAACTCGCTGCTGCTCTTCATGGTTCCTGCCGACACTGACGACATAAAGAAGGAATACGAGCTGCTACTCAGGGAGCTGGAGAAGTTCAACCCCGAGATGTTGCGTAAACACCGCGTCCTCGCCATCACCAAGTGCGACCTGCTCGACAAGGAGCTCATCACCATGCTCAAGGAAGATTTGCGCCAAAGCGGACTGCTGTCACACGACGACAGCGGAGCAGACGGTCACGTGGTGTTCATCTCCAGCGTCACCGGCATGGGGCTCGACGAGCTCAAAGACGTGCTATGGGAAGAGCTAAACAGTGAGTCCAACAAAATCTCAGGCGTGATAACCGATGACACCCTCGTACACAGAGACAAGGACTTGTCATACCTTGCCGAGGAAGTCATGGACGAAGACCGCGACGCGGACACTGAGTTGGGACTTATAGACGAGGTGGACGCCGACGACATAGAGTACCTTGACGAGGACGACATAGAAGACCTCGATGACTTTGAATACGCTGACGATGAAGTGAAGCAATGACAGACGGACTACTTACATACCACCTCCACGAAGATATAGTGGCTTTCACCACCGACAGAACAATCGGACGCGACCCCGACAAGGTTCGCCATGCCGTCTGCCAGCAGTTCCAACCCACTGCGGACGGAGCAGGAACCTGCCCTGAGGACGAGCTGCGCTTCGCACGACCACACCAGACACACACCGACCGCATAATGCTTATAGCGGAAGAATACTTCTCCCTCACGCCACAGTCGCAGCAGCTGCTGATGGAGGGCATAGACGCAGTGATGACTAATCTGCCCCGCGTCATTCTCGGAGTATCCACCGCCGACTGCATCCCCATACTCGTATATGACCCCCAACACCACGCGGCGGCGGCTATACACGCCGGCTGGCGCGGCACTGTGCAACGCATAGTGCAGAAGACACTGGCGCAGATGGCATGCTGTTACCACACCGCCCCCGCCCTCTGCCGGGCGCAAATAGGTCCCGGCATCAGCATGGACAGCTTTGAAGTGGGCGATGAAGTCTATGAAGCCTTTGCCCAGGCAGGCTTCGACATGACTGCCATCGCCACGCGCTACCCTCTCTCTACCGCCGAAGCCACCACCCCACAGCGGCCATGGAAGTGGCACATCGACCTGAAAGAGGCTAACCGCCACCAGTTGCTCGCCGCCGGACTGCCGGCTGACAGCATAGCGGTAAGCCCGATAGACACCTTCACCGACACCCGTTTCTTCTCTGCCCGGCGCGAGCAGAAGGGCGACATCAAGTGCGGAAGGATATTCTCTGGCTTCGTGATGCGGTAAACAAAGGTTGGAGGGTGTTGCCCCCTCCCGACCTCCACAGCCCCCTCCCGACCTCCCCGAGGAGAGGAGATGGCAAACAACCAAACCGCTCAGCTCTGCCGCTTGCGCAACAACGACCAAACCGCTCGGCTCTGCCGCTTCGCTTGCGAAGAAACAACCACCCCTCCTCCGCCCTGTGTCGCGGCGTCAGCTCCTCCCCTCGGGGAGGCTGGGAGGGGGCTAAAACCTAAAAAACTCCCCCAAACCTCATGCTCCCCCGACTACTATACATTATATTATTAGCTGGATTATTCGTCACTCCCGCGCTGTCTGTGACGGGTGAACGACCTGTTCGCCCCCCAAAAGGTGCCCCACTCGACAGGAAACCCTATGAATACAGGTTCACGCACTATGACGACCATAACGGCATGTCACAATGGCACCTCACGAGAATCTTGCAGGACGCGCGCGGATACCTATGGTTTGCCACATGGAACGGCCTCAACCGCTTCGACGGTTACGAGTTCGCCGTGTTCAAGTCGCAGCCCGGCGACGGCAACAACCTCACCTCCGACCGTATCAGGAATATGCAGCTCGGCGACGACGGGAACATCTATTGCGTCATCAACGAGCACGTATGGCGCTTCAACCTCACCACATACAGGTTTGAAGAGCCCGACGCTGCCACGCGCGAACGCTACCATACACGGCTGAAGTTTGACACAGTGGTGCAGAAAGAGCACTCCGCCACCGTCGGCGGACGGCAGTTTGACCGCGTGCGACAGGTGTTCATAGACTCCCAGCGCAATGCGTGGATAATGGGACAGTACGGTGTTTTCAAGGCATCGCCAGCCCCCCAGCCAGCGCAGATGGTGACATCAGTGCCTGCTGACATAGTGCGCAGCATCCATGTGGACAGGAAGAAGCGTATATGGGTCACCACCCGCAACCAAGGCGTGGTGACATTGCTCGACAGCCTCGCCAACCTTATCGGCTACCTTGGTCCCGACGGCAGGCTGCACCCACAGCCGTTGCTTTTCGCACCCGTGTATTGCGTGGCAGAACAGCGTAACGGCACGATATGGCTCGGCACCAAGCCCAGCGGACTTTTCCGTTTGAAAGAGGCGGAAGAGGGCACGTTCCACATCGAAAGGTTCGTCAAAGGCACGGAGGCGCAGGTGAGGAAAGGTGAGACAATCAACTGCAACGACATCTACGACATACACGAAGACCGGCGCGGACGGCTGTGGATAGCCACCCATGGCGGCGGTCTCAACCTGCTGGAGCGCAGCGGCGGCGGCATGAAGTTCCTCAACAAGGACAACACTTTCAAGTCCTACCCCGCCAACAACGTATTCATGCGGCGGCTGATGATAGTCGGCGACACACTCATCCTTGCCACCACCACCGAGGGGTTCTTGGTTGTGAAGGGCATCATGGGCACATCTTCCGCCGTCTCCTTCAACCTCCACCTCAGGGAGTCGAGGCGCGCGGAGAGCCTTTCGTGCAGCGCGGTGATGGATATGCTGTTCGACAGGAAGGGCAGACTCTTCGTATCCACCGAGAGCGGAGGCGTGAATATGCTGCTAACAAAAGACCTTTCCTCCCCCAAGTTCAGCTTCCGCCACTTCAATACCAGCAACGGCATGGGGTCAGATGTGGCTCTCGCTATGACAGAAGTGGGCGACGAAATCCTTGTGCAGTGCAACAACCAAGTGACGCGGCTCAACGCCGACTTGAACGAGACGGAGAACTTCAACGACCTTTTCTTCTCCATCGCCTCGCGTTTCTCCGACGCCGAGCCCGTAATGCTCAAGGACGGACGGTGGCTCCTCTCCTTGGAGACGGGGCTAATGGTGATGCCCGAGGAGTCGTTCCACCAGCGTTCCTACATCCCGCGCATCGTCCTCACCTCGTTCTCCGTGCCTGGCCGCCCCGTGGACTACACCGCCGACGTGCACGACACCATACGCCTTGCACCGTCGGAGCGCAACATCAGCATACAGTATGCCGCCCTCGACTATACCGACAACTCACACATCAAGTACGTTACGCGCATGAGTCAGGAGAGCCGTTGGCGGCTCGGGGGCGACCCCCTCGGCTGGACCGCGCCGCAAGACACGCGCTCCATCAGTTTCTACGACCTCTCCCCCGGCACCTATAAGTTAGAGATACGCTCCACAAACGCCGAAGGTTTGTGGACAGACAATACGCGGACGGTGTTCATAGTGGTAGAGCCAACATTCTGGGAAACGCCCCTCGCGTACATTATATATATACTGCTCACCATCGGCATCATCTCCGGCATAACCTATACTGTGCTCTACATCCGCACCTTGAAGCGGCAGCGCGAGGAGAATCTCAAGGCATACCTGAGCCTCTTCGAGCAGAAAGAGTCCGTGGCTGAGCCGCCGTCAGCCACCGACAGCGCACCCGTCACGGCGGAGCCAGCCCCCGAAACGGCAGCCACCGCCGCGCCGTCGTTAGAGGAGGTGGGGCGCAGCCTGCCGCATATCAGCGAGGAGGACAACACATTCATGCGCCGGCTGATGACCTTTGTTGATGAGAACCTCGGCAACAGCAGCATCGGTGTCGATGAGATGGCATCGGCGACAGCAACCTCGCGCTCCAGCCTTAACCGCAAAACGAAGTCGCTCCTCGGTGTCACACCAGCCGATTTCCTGAAGGAGGCGCGCATGAAACGCGCCTGCCAGCAGCTCCTCGACACCTCCAAGGGCGTGAACGACATTGCCTACTCCTGCGGTTTCTCCGACCCGAAATACTTCTCTAAGTGCTTCAAGGCATCCATCGGCATGTCGCCGAGCGAATACAGGAACAGCCGCAAGTGACGCGCTGACGCGCGACACACAATGCCACGCCGCCCACAAAACAATCAAACAACCAAGCAACCAGCCGAAGGCGACACCCCAACAACCAAGCAACAAAAACAACTAAACCGCTCGGCTCTGCCGCTTGCGCAGCAAGAACTAAACAAAAAAAACTAAACAACTAAACAACCAGCCGAAGACACCGCCCCAAAAACTAAACAACAAAAAAACTAAACAACCAAGCAACCAGCCGGAGACACCGCCCCAACCGCTCGACCTCTGGTCGCTTGCAAAGCAAGAACTAAACAACCAAACAACAAAAAAACTAAACGACTAAACAAAAGCATAGCTATTGCAATGTAAAAGCATAGCGATTACCTTGCAAAAGCTATGCTATTACTTTGTAAAAGCATAGCTATTACAATGCCGCGGCCATGCTTCGTGTACAGCACCAAACATCTACCAAACGCTGATTTTACCGCTTTTGCGCCGATTTTACCCCATTGTTGCAACAGAATTACACCTTATTTTGGCAGTATTGTAAACCTCTGTTAAAGCCAAACTAAGTAATTTTGCAGCACGAAAAACTTACTAACCAAATTCAAACTACATCATGAACAAAAACTTACTGACGCATTTACTGCTGTTGCTCATGGCACTTTTCACCGTGGGCACGGCGGCGGAGGCAAAGAAGAAGGTTCACACCATCGGCGATTCCACCATGGCTAACTACCCTACCGACGGCTCTACGGACAAGAGGGGGTGGGCGCAGATGCTGCAACAGTTCTTCGACACCGACAACGTTACGGTCAACAACCGCGGCAAGTCCGGCGCCTCCAGCAAGTCATTCTACCTCGAAAGCGCATACTGGCCCACGCTCGTGACGGGCGGCAGCGACGCTATGCAGGCGGGCGACTACCTCCTTATCCAGTTTGCGCACAACGACGAGAAGAACAATGGCGCTGACGGCGACGCGGTGAAGCGGTACTACACCAGCATCGGCGACGCTGCAACGGCGGCCTCTACCGACTACCGTGGCACCACGGCGGCGGCAACTTTCAAGGAATACATACGCCGCTACATCAACGAGGCGAAGGCAATGGGCGTGATACCCATAGTGGTAGGCCCTATATGCCGCAAATATTTCTCCACCGACGGCACCTCCATACGCCGCAACGGCAGACACGACCTGGGCGATAACTTCACCATCTGCGACGGCAGCACGCTGAAAACAGGTAACAAAGTGGCGGAGACAGACCACACATACGACTATGTGGCGCAGGCGAAGAACGTGGCGGACGAGTACGACGACGTGCCTTTCATAGACCTCACGGCACTGACCGCCGCGCTATACCTCAGCTACGGCGACGCTTATTGCACCAGTAACCTTTTCTGCAACGACGACTCCACACACCCCGCGGCACTCGGTGCCACGCTGATAGCGCGCGAGTTCGCGCAGCAGCTCAAGGCGCAGGCCGCGTCAGAGACCGACCCCAAGAAGAAGGCGGTGCTGGAAGAGCTGGCAAAGGACGTCATAGTGTCGTCAGAAATAACGTTCAACCCCACTTCCGGCGACCTCGGAAAGGCGTATCAGGGGCAGAGCATAGTAAAGGAGTTCAACGTGTCCGCATTCGGACTTGACGGCGGCACCGGCATGACCGTCACCACCGACGGCGCGTTCCTCGTGTCAACCGACAAGGTAAACTACTCCAACAGCATCGTGATACCCGGCGAGGGCAACAACATCATCACCTCCATCTACGTGAAGGTGAACCTCTCTTCCGCTGGCAAGCAGACGGGTACGCTGACCGCCACCGCAGGAAAGCAGAGCGCAAGCCTCAGCCTCTCCGCCGAAGCCGTCAGCCTCTCGGGCGGCACTGAGGCGGAAGCCGTGTGGAAGCTCACCTCGTCTGGCGCGCCAGAGGCAAGCGAACTGCTCACCGTGGGCGACGAGACACTCTCCGAACTCACCGTGAAGCAGTATGGCACGATAGGCACCGGCGAGGCGGCGCGCACCATGCAGCTCCTCACCACGCCCACCGGCAAGTGGGGCATCGGCGAGATTGACGAGGTGTCCACGCGCTACGCCGAGTTCAAGGTGACCTGCCCCGCGGACTATGCCTACGCCATAGACAAGATTTCATACTACATATCAGGCAGGGGAGGCTCGGCAGTGAGCTACCATGCCTATTACAGCACGAGCAAAGACTTCGCCAATCCCACGCTCATAGACGAGAAAGTGAACATGGCGAAGGACGCTCCCACGCTGGTGGAAAGCACCCTCGCCACACAGATTGAGGAGGGGCAGTCGCTCTACGTGCGCCTTTACCCTTGGTACAATGGGCAGAGCACGGAGGCGAGCGGCAAGTATCTCTGCGTGTCCGACATGACAATACACGGCGTTGCCACCAAGGCTGGAGGGCAGGCGGTGGACTACAACGGCACGATAAGCTACCCTCTCGTTGACTCCGACCCCGTGTTCTCACCCGAGGAGATGACCGTCGGCTTCGTGGGCAAGACCGTTTCCTATGGCAACCTGCTCACCGTCAGCGCCAATGGCGGAGCAACGTGGAGCGGAGCGACAAGCAACGGCAAGGTGCAGACTAAGGTAGCCAACGCCACGGGCGCATCGTTCCCGACGTCAGCCGTTGACGGCAACACCATACTCTACACCCTTACGCCCGAGGAAGGCGTAGTTTTCATACCCTCAAAGGTATCCTTCCAAGCCGCTCGCTACGGCACAGACGGCGGCACTATCACCGCCTCCGTCAGCGGAATGGGCTCCGCACCGATTTGCAGCAACGAGGGAATAAACCGCTCGGGCAAGGGGCTTGACCTGAAGACAATATCCGCCGACGTGACAGGAGTGTCCGCGGACGCCGCCAATCCGCTGACGCTCGCCATATCAGTGCTCGGTCTTGGCAAAAACAAGAACGTGGGACTGAACGACATTGTGATAGAAGGCACGCTGACAGGCAGCATACAACAGAGCACGAAATACGTGCTTACCACCAGTGTTTCGCCGGCAGAGGCGGGCACGGTGCTGCTCGACCCCGAGATGAACTCTTACAAGGAAGGCACGGAAGTGACGCTGACAGCCAAGCGGAACTTCGGCTACAAGTTCCGGGAATGGCAGGTTGACGGCAACAGTGCGTCCACATCACCCAGCTATGCCGTTACGATGGACGCGGATAAGAGCGTCGTCGCCGTCTTCGACGCTGTGCCTGTATATACCGTAGGCACTGCCTGCACCAACGATTCGGAGCTTCCAGTGGGCAGCATCACGCTGTCACCCAACGACAATGGCGGCAGGTACGAGGCGGGAACGCAGGTCACTGCCACCGCAAACGAGTCGAAGATACTGAAGTTTATGCAGTGGACTGACGGCTATGAGAATGCAGGCACCACTGCCACACGCACGCTTACGGTGAACTCCGACATGGTGCTGACCGCCAATTATGAGGTTCAGGACTTCGTGGCAGTGTTCGATGCGTCCGCCACTCAGGCATACGCATACAACACAACGACAAGCTATCCCTTCCCTGCCGACATCACATGGGACGGGGAACGTAACGCCACGGCGGCGGTGGTGCGTGTCAGTGACGGCACGCCAGCTTACAGCCAGTCCACAGGCACGCCGGTAGTACGCAACCGTGAGGGCGTGGTGCTGGCAGGAATAAACGGCCTTTACCAAAACGGTTATGACACCCGCGACATAGCTTGGCAGTACCAGTTCTCCACTAAGGGGTTCACCACGGCGTCATTCTGCGGCGACATGGCGGCGAAGAACGCCGCTACGAAGTCTTACAAGGCGCAGTACTCGCTTGACGGCAATGCGTTCACCGACATAGAGGGTGCCGCATGGGACATGACCGCCAACGTTATACGCCCCATATCCTTCTCCCTGCCTGCGGAAGCCATGGCGCAGCCAGCGGTATATGTACGCATCACGGGCACGGGCGACGAGCTTCTGTCCACGGCTTACGGCTTCGACAGCACGTTTGACGGACTGAAATACGCCGTACACTCTGAGTCCGGAGTGGGCAATGTCTATATTCTCGGCACGGCGGAGGTTGTCGCCGACGACGTGGCACCACAGGTTTCCGCTACCCTTCCCGCAGCCAACGCCACTGGAGTGAGTGCCTCTGGCAGCATAACTATCTCCTTCAACGAGCGCATACAGCCAGGTACGGCAGGCGGCAGCGCAATGCTCGGCGGCAAAGAGCTGTCACCTGTCTGGAACACGCGCAGCGTTTCGTTCAACTATGTCTCCCTCGACTACGGTAGCACATACACCTTCACCATGCCAGCCGGCTACGTGCAGGACCGCTCCGGCAACGCGGCGGAGGCACTGACGCTGACCTTCACCGTGATGGAGAGGCAGAAACCAGCCGCACGTATCTTCGACGCTGTAGTGGACAAGAGCCTCAACCTTGCGCAGGGTGAGAGCATCGCCGCCACGGAGACTATGCCACGGCAGTACCGTTACATACAGGACGCGATAGACGATGCACCCTCTGCCAACGCGAAGCCATACCTTATATATATAAAGGAGGGCTACTACAACGACCCGAACGTATCGTTCAACTCCAGCTACGGCACCCGTTACACCACCTCCGAGACGGGTTCGGGCGCGCCGACGGAGCAGATACCCGGCGGAAAGAACGACTATGACGACTGCCGCCTTGTGTATGTGAACAAGCCTAACATACACCTCATAGGGCAGGCAGCGGACAAGGTGACCATAGCCACCGACCGACTGGACGGCGGATGCTCCGACCCGACGCGCGTATGGTACCACGTCAACGCCGGCGCGACGCTGGAAGTGCAGGACAATGCCACCGACTTCTTCATGCAAGGCGTCACCCTCGACAACGAGAACTGGACCATCAAGGGCATGGAAGGACCGCAGGCACTGAGCATGAACATAACCTCCGACCGGGCGGCGTTCGACAATATCATCGCACGCTCATACCAAGACACCTACAAGAGCAACGGCACGTACAACCGCCAGTTCTTCCACAACTCCGTGATAGAGGGCGGCGTGGACTTCATCTACGGCTCGGGCGACGTGTGGTTTGAGGGCTGTACGCTCAATATCAACCGCAAGAGCGGCGGCTACATCGTAGCCCCCAACCACCCGGAGGGCACACGCTGGGGCTATGTCTTTAACAACACGACCATCACAACCACCTATTCCAGCAACCCGGAGGACTTCCAGGTTTACCTCGGAAGACCGTGGCACGCGCAGCCCATCACCGTCTTCCTCCACACAAAGATGGAGGTGAAGCCCTACGAAGGGTACTGGTACCCCACGATGGGCGGTCTGCCTAAGCTGTGGGCGGTATATGACATAGTGGACAAGAACGGCTACGCACTGTCCGAGAAGTCCATCGAGGACTACTATTACACCTCTAACGGCGAGACGATAAGAGGCAAGGCGAAGAACTACCTCACCGCCGAGGAGGCGGCGCAGTACACCGTAGCCAACGTGATGGCGGGCGACGGCACGAGCAGTGCCAACGGCGTATGGAACCCGATGGAGGTGGTAGAGAAGACCGCCACGCCGGTATTGTCGCAGACGGACGGTATGGTGACATGGCAGGCGGACGACTACGCCATCTGCTATGTGGTGACAGTGAACGGCAAGGCCGTGGCCTTCACCACCGAGACGCAGTACGCCGCAGCAGCGGGCGACAAGGTAACGGTGCAGTCTGTCAACGAGCATGGCGCGCTGTCACCATCATCTGACGCGGTGGACATACCCACTGGCACCACGAACATCACCGCCGACGCCGACAAGCAGCAGCCCGTCACGGTGTATAACCTCCTCGGTCAGCCGGTGAAGTCACCGCGACAAGGGATATACATCGTCAACAACAAGGCGGTAGTGATTAGGTAATATGTATTCGTGTGGGCACGGCAGGGATGCCGTGCCTACGCTTCTTTTTAAACAGGATGTACAGACAGAAAAACAAAGGCATAGCGATTACGATGTAATCGCTATGCCTTTGTTTGGTAATCACTATGCTTTTACTTGGTAATCGCTATGCTTTTACAACGCTTACCGTTATCCCTCCCTTTCTTATGGCATAAGTGAGAGGTTGATGAAGGTGCGCAGTGCGAGTATGCCGAGATGGTTACCCTCAAGTTGTTCCACCTCGCAGAGGTATTTCTCAGCCTCCTCGTAGCGATGCAATCCAAGGCTTCCGAGGGCAAGCATATACTTACAGTGTATCTGGTTGGCAAGGGTGAGGTCGCCTTCCCATATCTGCAGGTCGGGCAGAGATACGGCAAAGTAGTCCATCACGACATTGTCGAAGAGGTGTTGCCTGCCGTAGTTGAGGAGTTTGTAGAAGCGACCATTAGCCTCCGCCTGCCTGCCGAGACGTATGAGTGCCAGTCCTTGATAGAATATCTTATCGGGCTTGGCATCGTTGTAGTACATTGCCGCCGCCGGCTCCTGCGGCCCTTCTATGGCTTTCTCCCAATACTGACGCGCCTCATCCATATCGCCGAGACGGCTGTATGCCTCGCCAAGCAGGTAGTGAAAGTCGTTTTCCTGTGCGCCGTGCAGCTTGCCCTCGCCGAGGTGGTGAGGGTATTGGAGGCATTGAAGAAGTAGGTTGACGGCTTGCTCGAGCGCCTCAGTGCTGCCGTTGGCAAGGCACTGCTTTGCCTGCTCCACGCGAGCGAGCTGATACTGCGCTGGCACCTTGCCCTCGCCGCCTTCCCATGGATGGAATTGGTGGCTGTCGAGGAGCTGCTGTGCACGCTGATAGCTGCCCGTCTGGTTTAGCAGTGTGATGTATTCAAGCAGCAAGTCCTCACGTTGCTCCATGAGAGCGGCGTGGCTGTCGAAGTGCTCCAATCGCTCTCGCGGAGTCATACCAAGGCGTTTGTAGAGCTGGTCCAGCTCCATGAAGACGCGTGCGTCGGTGGTGTCGAGGCTGAAAGCTGTCTCCATACAGCGGCGCGCCTCATCGGGGCGTGACTGTTTGTTGAAGTATGCGAGGGCGAGGTTGCGCCACACGGTGGGGAACTGCGGGGCGAGCTGGCGCGCCTTCTCCCAGCAGGGCACCGCCGCGTCATACTGCCGCTTGTCGTAGTACAGGCAGCCAAGGTAGTAGTTGGCGTATGCCCCCGCGGGGTTCTTCTCCGTGGCGGCTTTCAGTGCGAGCAGCGCATCAAGGCTATTGGGGAAGCAATAGGTGCCGTCGGCTTGCTCGGCAGCGGTGTAATCGCCGATGTAGTAATAGGTCATAGGCGTCACCGCCCCCTCTTTTATGGCGATATTCCACAGGGCATGAGCCTCTGCCGCGCGTCCCGCCGCCACGTAGTCGAGGGCGAGCTCGTCGTAATTTCCTGCCTCGCCGTGCATCATCTCCACCATGGTGGTAAGCAGGGCGTCGTCATTGGTGAGGAGATGCTTCTCGAAGAGGCAGCCGTAGTTGAAGGGGTCTGTTGCCAGAGCTTGGTCGGCCTGGCGCAGGGCACACTCCTTCTTGCCCATAAGGCGCAGCACGGTGGCGCGCAGGGCGAGGGCTTTCTGGTTGTGCGCGCCATAGACGAGGGCGCGGTCGAGCTCGTCGAGGGCATCGTCAAGGCGGCCCTGTGCCACGCTTATCTTCGCGGCTTCGAAGTAGCCGGCATCCGCCCACGCCTTATTCCATGTGGCTTTCCAGAATTTCTCGTATGCCTCGCTGAGCTTACCTTGGTATTTCAGGGCGAGGGCGAGGTTGTATATAGGCTCACCATCGTAGGGCTGTGGGTTGCGTTTCATTATTATCCTCACCGCGCGACGCAGGAATTGCTCCGCTTTGTCGAAGCGTCCGCGGCGCAGGTACCACAGTCCCATGGCGTTAAGGCAACGCACATCGTCGGGGTCGCGGCGCAAAGCCTCCTCGTAGTAGTCGGTGGCGATATAGGTAGCGTGGCGGTACTGCTCTATGTGCAGTCCCGTGAGGTAAAGCTGCTCGTTGGTCTTGACCTGCGCAGGGAGCAGTGCCGCCTCGGCGGCAGGTGGGATAGGCTTCAGCGCATCGTCCTCGGCGTGCCACGTAAGGACGGGTCTCTCCTCGCCATAGAGCTGCTTGCTGATGCACAGGGTGACGCCACGCAGGGACGGGTCGTAGTATTTGCCCATGGGAACAGTGACGGTGAGGACTGCCTCGGGGCACACCTCGTGGTGCTGGTCGTAGAGGAACGTGCCGTCGTCGGCGGTCAACACGACGTGTATCTGCTGCCTGCTGGTGGCGAAAATCTTCATCTCCGCCTGCTCCCCGGGCAGTGCTATAATATTGAAGAGTAGGTCTTTGCTGGCGTTTTTCACCACCCCGAGCTCACGATAGGGCATGAAGTATTGTGTGAACTGTTTTTCCTCGTAGGGCATGAGCCACGTGAAGTCGGGCTGGTTCTCAGTATATACGCCAGCCATAAGCTCTATATATGGCCCGTCGGCGTCGGTAAGATTGCGGTCCCAGGCACGTCCGAAGTCGCCATTGCCCCATGTCCACTGCTTCTTGCCAGGCGAATAGTGGTGGCTTGCCACGTGGAGCATGCCGGCTTGGGTGTCGTTCTCATAGCCACCCTCAAAGTCGTACTTTGAGTTCACTGCCATATAGGAGGTGGGCACCTTGATGTTTTTATAGTTGGAGATATCTACTCCCGCTGAGTAGTCCATCTTGTAATAGGTGCCTGTGGCAATGGGGAAGCTGCTGACAGCACGCTTTCCGTGGTCGAAGACGGCGTTGACATCCTGCGGGAAGACGCTCTGGTAAGCATCATTCACCGCCACGGCGGGGTTAGCCCACCAAAGGAAGGTCTGCGGAAGGTCGGTACGGTTATATAATTGCCCCTTGATTTCGAGGTAAGCGCAACCAGGACGCAGGGTGAAGCCTGCCATGCCCTTCTGGTGGAACATCCTCTCTGTCTCGCTGATCCACACCGTCACAGAGCCGTCGGCGTTCTCTTTTATGGTGCAGTCCACGGGCAGGTAGGTGGAGGGGCGATGGTGCTGCGGCCAGTTAAACTCTATGCCGCCGCTAATCCAAGGGCCCGTAAGGCCTACGAGGGCGGGTTTTATCACGCTATTATAATACACAAAATAGCGTTGCTTTATCTTATCGTAAGCCATCTGCACCCTGCCGCCGAGCTCAGGGAGTATCATAATCTTGACATACTCGTTCTCCATCCACACAGCTTGCCACTCATGTGGCACTGGCTCTGTGGCTATTTTCTCCACTACGGGGTAGGGATAGACTGCCCCACTCGACCCTTGATAGACTCTCTTTTCAAGGAATATGGGGTTTTTCTCTGCCGCCCCAATCTCGTAAGTCGGTATGATGACCGGCTCTTTCCATGCTTTTACCATATATATATGTATGTTTTAGTTATTTTATCAGTTCGTCCTCAAGCTGCTCAAGACTCCTGCCCTTTGTCTCGGGAAGGCGCAGCGAGAGGAAGATGAAGCCCACGGCGCACACCGCGGCGTACACCCAGAAGGTGCCATAGCTGCCAAGCGACTGGTTGAGCGCGGGGAAGGTGTAGGTCAGTGTGGACGAGCCCACCCACAGGGCGAACGTGCATGACGCCACCGCCACGGCGCGGACACGGTTGGGGAAGAGCTCGGCAAGGAGCACCCACGTGCAGGGGCCCAGCGTCATGGCATAGCAAGCGATGGCTGCCACCACGAGGATGACCATGAAGAAGCCCGTGACATGGAGGTAATAGCACAGTCCTAACGCCGTGTAAACAAGGCACAAGCCACCGGCACCGATGAGCATTAGACGGCGGCGGCCAAGCCTGTCAACGGTGAAGATGGCGACAACGGTGAAGACAACATTGGCAATGCCCGTCACCACGATGTTGAACAGCACGTCACCGATGGAGTATCCCGCCGACTGGAATATCTCCTGAGCGTAGTTGAAGATGACATTGGTGCCGCACCACTGCTGGAACACGGCGATGAAGATGCCAAGCAGCAGCACTCCACGGAAGGGAGCGGAGAAGAGTTGGCGGAGACCGCCCTGCTGTTGCTCACCGCCACGAACGGCGGCAATGGCTCGCAGCTCGCTTTCGGCATAGTCCTCGCCACCGATACGGGCAAGGGTGCCGCGGGCGGCAGACACCTTTCCACGCATAGCCTGCCAGCGGGGACTCTCAGGAATGAACAGTGCAAGGACAAGGAAGGCTGCCGCCGGGACTGCCACCGCCCAGAACATCCACCGCCATGCCATCTGCCCGTTCCATGAAGCGGCTATGTCGGCAGGGGTGAAAGAGGCGGGAATGGGTTGCGCTATCTGCCAGTTGACAACCTGCGCGGCAAGGATGCCGAGGACAATAGTCATCTGGTTGAGCGCTACAAGCTTGCCGCGGATGGCGGCAGGAGCTATCTCGGCTATGTACATCGGTGACAGACCAGAGGCTATGCCGATACCAATGCCACCGAAAAAGCGGGCCGCAAGGAAGCCGCTGAAGGTGCTGAAGGCTCCCGTAAGAATGGCTGACAGAAGGAAAATAAATGCCGACAGCACGAGGAGGGGCTTGCGACCAATACGGTCGGCGAGCCAACCACTGGTGCAAGCGCCTATCATACAGCCCACAAGGGCTATGGACATGGCAAGCCCTTGCTGCGAGGCAGAGTCGGATATGCCAAAGAACAGTTCGTAAAAAGGCTTCGCTCCACCGATGACCACCCAGTCATAACCGAAGAGGAGACCACCCATCGCTGACACCATGCAGGTGAAATAGATGAAGGATTTGTTGAAATTTTCCATAAATTTGATGTTGGTTTTAGTTATCTGGTGCAAAGTTAGCACTAATATTACAGATTACTAATAGAATTACGCGATAAAAAGATGGATAATCTTATAAATATTTCGTGGGCTGACTTTTTTTTTATATCTTTGCAACCAGAAAGCAATAAAATGAAGTAACAACAGACATTATTACATAAAAACAAGGCAACCGCCCTAAAATAATTATAAGATATGCTTGAACTAAAAGAAGGATTTGAGGGAGAACGCTCAATAGTGCTCCCACCAATGGCAGTTGACATGCAGGCAAACGACCCCCTTGTATCGAGCCTGTTCATAACAGACATCGGCTATTTCCCAAAGGCTAAGTTTCATTCCCGTGAGCGTAAGGAGGCAACAAGGGAGAACATACTCATCTACTGCGTCAATGGCAAGGGACATTACGAGGTAGATGGCAAGGAATATGCCGTGGGCGCAAACCAGTTCTTCATATTGCCGGCAAAGCATCCGCACCGCTATTGGAGCGACGAGGAAGAGCCGTGGACCATCTACTGGGTACACTTCATGGGCACACACGCGTCATACTACGCTGACGCCGCGCTGACACCGCAGGATATAAGGTACAGTCCGTCATCGCATCTCAGAGACCGCAACAACGTGTTCGAGGAGATGTTCTACACCATGGAGCAGAGTTACAGCATTGAGAATATGCGCTACGTATCGTCACTGCTGCACTATTACCTCGGTTCCATGTGCTTCCAGCCATGCTTCCCCAATGACAACACGAAGCCAAACCGTGTGGACCAGGAAATGATGACCAAGGAGGCGATACTCTATATGCAGGCGAACATAGAGCGAAAGATAACGCTTGACGAGATAGTGAACTACCTCGGCTACTCCAAAAGCCATTTCACCTCGACTTTTAAGAGCGAGACCGGATACACACCGTTTACTTATCTCGGCAAGATAAAGATAGAACGCGCGTGCGAACTGATGGAGAATACCAATATGAAGCTAAACCAACTGTGCCACAAAGTGGGCATAGACGACAGCTACTACTTCTCACGACTGTTCAAAAACATCATAGGTCTTTCGCCAAGAGACTACCGAAACCTCAAGAGGCGCATTAAGAAAGCGCATAGAGACCAGACTGACGCCATCATGCAGGAGGCATACCGCCTCAGAGATCAGGAGAAGTCAAGCAGTAGCATCGCAGAGTTCCTCAAGGAAGCGGAAGGCAACAACCCCAAGCAATCATAGCGTCCGCATTGCCATTCACCCCCTTTTCTTCGCGAAGAACCGCCGCATCATCTCGCGGCAGTCTTCCTCCAGCACTCCCGCCACCACCTCTGTCTTGGGGTGGAGGGCGGCGGGGGCGATGAGGTGGTAGCCCCTTTTGTCATCGGGCGCACCATATACGATGCGTGATATCTGCGACCATCCAAGGGCACCGGCACACATCGGGCACGGCTCCACGGTGACATAGAGCGTGCATCCCGTGAGGTATTTGCCGCCAAGGGCATTGGCTGCCGCTGTGATGGCCTGCATCTCGGCGTGCGCAGTGACGTCGTGCAGGGTCTCAGTGAGGTTGTGTGTGCGTGCCAGAACACGGCCACGGCACACCACTATCGCGCCGACGGGCACCTCACCCTCACGCTCTGCCTGCTCCGCCTCAGCGAGAGCCTTGCGCATGAACGCCGCGTCCGTATCGCTGATGCTGCCCATTTACGCTTTTTTCTTATTGCAGAAGATGCTTACAAGCACGTAAGCCACGATAATAATGCTAAAACCTGAATAGCAAAGGTTATATGATTGTGTTGCTATGCCGCACGCCACAGAGCCGAGAAGCACCAGCACGCTGAAAGCGGCGAACAGGTATTTCACCTCATTGCCGCCGAAACCCCAGTGCTTAAACTTCAGGGCGAACATGGGAATTTCGGCTACGAGTATCCAGGAACTTAAGAGAATACCCAGCAATAGCAACGGCATGAACCATGAATACTGCTCCAACAGCGGTCCGAAACCCACTATCAGCGAGCCCCAGAAGAGGGCGTTGGCAGGAGTGGGAAGCCCTATGAACGATGTGGTCTGTCGCGTGTCAATATTGAAATTGGCAAGGCGAAGGGCGGAAAAAGCCGCTACCAAGTACGCGAAATAGGGCAACACGGAGCGCAAGGGCTCTGCGATGGCGGGATAATCCACCACCTGCAACTCGTAGAAGATAATGCTGGCAGGTGCCACTCCGAACGTTATGTCATCGGCGAGGGAATCGAGTTCCTTGCCAATGTCGCTCGACACGCGCAGCAACCGCGCCGACATACCATCGAAGAAGTCAAAGCCTGCGCCGAGGACAATGAACAACAACGCCGCGGCGTTGTTGCCATTGATGGCGGATACCGTAGCCAAGCAACCGCAAAGAAGGTTGCAGCAGGTTATGATGTTTGGTATATGACGTTTCATTTTATATTTTATTTCAACTTGGCAATAACCGTCTGGTTGCCCGTTGTCGACTGTTTCATGCTGACAAGCACCTCTGTTCCCAGCGGCAGGAAGACGTCAACACGCGAGCCGAACTTAATAAACCCGAGGTGTTCGTCAATGTAACAGTCCTCACCCTCTTTGGCGTATGTCTTTATTCGCCTTGCCATAGCGCCGGCAACCTGCCGGCACAGCACGTCAACGCCATCGGGAGTGGTTATTATTATGTCCGTCATCTCGTTTTCCTCGCTTGCCTTTGGCAGCCACGCCTTATGGAAAGCGCCGTCCTGGTGTTTCACCATCTTCACCTTACCATCCACGGGGAACCAGTTGGCATGTACGTTGAAGAGGCTCATAAAGATACTTACCATGATGCGTTTCTCATGGAAATACTTGTTCTCCTCCACCTCTTCTATCACTACCACCCTGCCATCAGCCGGCGCCACCACGAGGTTGTCGGTGTCATCGGTACCAAACAGGCGTATCGGACAGCGGAAAAAGTTGAGCACCACGCACCATACCGAACCAAAAATCACGGCAAAGACGTAGAAAGGCACATGGCTGTCGAATGAACGCCACAATATAATGCCGATGGCAATGAGTGCCATTGCACTGTAAATCAGCGTGTCCGTACCCTCACGGTGTATTCTTATCTTCTTTAATTTCTTTATTCTTTTTCCCATTGGTTAGTATAAGTGGTAGAGTAATGAGTCGGTTTATCT
Organism: Prevotella sp.; assembly: GCA_022773825.1. GTDB lineage: Bacteria > Bacteroidota > Bacteroidia > Bacteroidales > Bacteroidaceae > Prevotella. The sequence goes on along the minus strand of JALFOF010000076.1, from coordinate 6,147 downwards.
GTGCAAAGTTAGTTTATTTTCTCCGATTATGCAAAAAAAACGCCATTAAAGTGCGCCGGAAGACCCTTTTTTGCCCTTTTCATTCGCTATACGGACAAAAAAGAGTAACTTCGCAGTCGCAATTCCATCTTTTCTAATAATGCGCAATTTTACTCACCTACACGTACACACTTATTTTTCCATCCTTGACGGACAAAGCCCCGTGAAGGCTCTTGTCAAGAAGGCGGTGGACAACGGCATGCGCGGCATGGCCATCACCGACCACGGCAATATGTTCGGCGTCAAGGAACTCTTCGACGAGGTTGGCAAGGTCAACAAGGGCAGGAAGAAGGAGGGTCTGGAGCCTTTCAAGCCCATCTTTGGCTGCGAGATGTACGTGGCGCGGCGCGGAATGGCCATGAAGCAAGACATGAAGCTGGACCGCGGCGGGTGGCATCTCATCGTGCTTGCCAAGAACCACGTGGGCTATCGCAACCTCATCAAGCTGGTAAGCAACTCATGGGTGGATGGGTTCTACGGCCGTCCGCGCACCGACCACGAGCAGTTGGAGAAATACCGCGAGGGGCTGATAATATGCTCCGCCTGCATCGGCGGCGAGATACCCAGCAAAATCCTCGCCGGCGACATAGAGGGAGCGCGCAAAGCCGTAGAGTGGCACAAGCGGTTATGGGGCGACGACTTCTACCTTGAGCTGCAAAGACACGAGGTAAAAGACCCGCATATCATGGCAAACCGTGAGACTTTCCCCTTGCAACAGAAGGCTAACATGGTGCTGCTCGACCTCGCTCGCGAGTACAACGTGAAGGTGATATGCTCCAACGACTGCCACTTCGTCAACGAGGAGAACGCCGAGGCGCACGACCACCTGCTCTGTCTCAGCACGGGAAAGGAGCTTGACGACCCCGACCGTATGCGTTACACCAAGCAGGAGTGGTTCAAGACGCAGGAAGAGATGAACGATGTCTTCGCCGACATTCCCGAAGCGTTAGACAATACCATGGAAATCCTCGACAAGGTGGAGACCTACGACCTTGAGTCTGACCCCATAATGCCGTTCTTCCCCATTCCCGAAGACTTCGGCACGGAAGAGCTGTGGAGGCAAAAGTTCACCGAGGAAGACCTGTACAAGGAGTTCACCAGCGACGAGAACGGCGAGAACCAGCTGCCGGAGGAGGAGGGGCAGAAGAAAATAAAGAAGCTCGGCGGTTACGAGAAGATATACCGCATAAAGTTTGAGGCCGACTATCTCGGCAAGCTGGCATACGAGGGGGCGGCGCGTATCTACGGCGAACCGCTGTCAAAGGAGGTGGACGACCGCATAAGGTTTGAGCTTCACATCATGAAGACGATGGGCTTCCCCGGCTACTTCCTCATAGTGCAGGACTTCATCAACTCCGCCCGCAAGGAGCTGGGCGTGTGGGTAGGCCCGGGACGTGGCTCCGCCGCCGGCTCGGTGGTGGCTTACTGCCTCGGCATCACTAAGATAGACCCGCTGAAATACGACCTGCTGTTCGAGCGTTTCCTTAACCCCGACCGTATCTCCCTGCCCGATATAGACACCGACTTCGACGACGACGGGCGCGGGAAGGTGCTGCAATGGGTGATGAACAAGTACGGGGCGGAGAACTGCGCCCACATCATCACCTACGGCACGATGGCTACCAAGAACTCCATCAAGGACGTGGCGCGCGTGGAGAAGCTGCCCCTCGACAAGACAAACGCCCTCTGCCGCGCCATCCCCGACCGCCTGCCTGACGGTATGAAGATGAATCTCGGCAACGCCATCAAGTGCACGCCGGAGCTACAGCAGGCAGAGGCCTCGCTCGACGAGCGCGAGCGCAACACCATAAAGTACGCCAAGATGCTGGAAGGCACCGTGCGCAACATCGGCATACACGCCTGCGGCTTCATCATCTGCCGCGACCCTATAAGCGACCACGTGCCCGTTTCCACCGCCGACGACCCCGATTTCCCAGAGATAAAGACCGCCGTGACGCAGTACGACGGGCACGTCATAGAGTCAACGGGACTGATAAAGATGGACTTCCTCGGTCTCAAGACGCTCTCGGAGCAGAAGGAGGCGTGCAGGAACGTGAAACTGACGAGGGGCATTGACATAGACCTCGACAACATACCCATTGACGACGAGCTGACATACCAGCTCTACCAGCGCGGACAGACCATCGGGACATTCCAGTTTGAGTCTGCCGGAATGCAGAAATACCTGCGCGAACTGCACCCCACCGTCTTCGAGGACCTCATTGCCATGAACGCCCTCTACCGCCCGGGGCCGATGGACTACATACCCTCCTTCATCGCACGCAAGAACGGTCGCGAGCCTATCAGCTACGACATCGACTGCATGGAGAAGTACCTCAAGGACACCTACGGCATCACCGTCTATCAGGAGCAGGTCATGCTGCTGTCGCGCCAGCTCGCCGACTTCACCCGAGGCGAGAGCGACGCCCTGCGTAAGGCGATGGGTAAGAAGAAGAAAGACATCGTCGATGCCATGAAACCGAAGTTCATAGAGGGCGGCAAGAAGAACGGTCACGACCCGAAGGTGCTGGAGAAGATATGGGCCGACTGGGAGAAGTTCGCCTCCTACGCCTTCAACAAGTCGCACGCCGCCTGCTACTCATGGGTGGCTTACCAGACGGCCTACCTCAAAGCGCACTACCCCGCGGAGTTCATGGCGGCACTGCTGACGCGCCGGCGCTCCGACATCAAGGAGATAACGAAGCTCATGGACGAGTGCAAGGCCATAGGCATTGCCACACTCGGCCCTGACGTGAACGAGAGTATAGTCAACTTCGGCGTAAACAAGAAGGGCGAGATACGCTTCGGTCTCGTCGCCATCAAGGGCATGAGCCAGGCCGCCACCGACGCTATCATAAAGGAGCGCGACGCCAATGGCCCATTCACCTCCATCTACGACCTCATGGAGCGTGTGCCGGCGCAGACCATGAACAAGAAGGCGCTGGAGTGCATGGCGTTGGCCGGCGCGCTGGACTGCTTCGGCATAAAGCGCGAGCAGTATGTGCAACCCGTGGGCAACGACACCTTCATAGGTATGCTCACACGCTACGGCCTGCAATACCAGACGGCGAAGAGCGAGGCGCACAACTCCCTCTTCGGCGACTTCGACGCCATAGAGATAACGAAGCCGAAGCCACCGCAGGCAGAGGAATGGAGCGCAATAGAAAGACTGAACCGCGAGCGCGACCTCGTGGGCATATACCTCTCCGCGCACCCGCTCGACGAGTTCTCGGTGGTGCTTGAATGTATGTGCAACACCAAGTGCTCCGAGATAGCGCGCGACGCAGACAAAGAGGCGCTATCAAAGCGCGACCAGATTACGGTGGGCGGCATAGTGACGGGCGTGACCTCACGCTTCACAAAGACGGGGAAGCCCATGGGCATCGTTACCATAGAGGATTTCTACGGACAGGGCGAGCTGGCATTCTTCGGAGAAGACTGGGGACGCTGGCAGGGGATGCTGATGGAGGGATGCTCGGTGTACGTGAAACTGAAGAGCCAGGAACGCTTCCGGGGCACAGGGCAGTACAGTCTCAACGTGCAGAGCATTGACTTCCTGCAGACAGTGGCGGAGAGGTCGATGTCGCAACTGACGATACACATTGACCTCGACACGCTGAGCAAGGAGGAGAGCAACGCCACCACAGCGGAAAACGGGGAGGTGATGACGGCGAGCAGCACGCTGACAGACCTCACCACGATAATACGCGAGTCGCCGGGCAATACGCAGCTGGCGTTCAACATACGCGAGTCGCGCCTCAGCACACAGCCCGTGCGGATGGTGTCGCGCCTGCCTGGCATCAAGGTGAACCGCCGCTTGGTGGACTTCATCCGCTCGCACGAGGGTATGTCGTTCTCCATGTAACGGCATTGCGCACGGCACACAAAAACAAAAGCATAGCGATTACCTCGTAAAGGCATAGCGATTGCGATGTAAAAGCATAGAGATTGCGATGTAAAAGCATAGAGATTGCAAACTGACCGCGACGGGAACACTAAACCGCCGCGACGGGAACGCTAACCGACCGCTACGGGGAAACAAGAAAAAGCATGGCTCTCACCTTGATGAAAGCCATGCTTTTGTCGTATCGTCAATATGTGCTGCACTGTCGCCGCACTGCGCACAACGGCGTAAGGCAACGCCCCCATCGTCACCGTTTGCCCCTGCTGGAGTCGCGGTACTGCTGGGGCGACATTCCGACGTGGCGGCGGAAGAAAGTGCCGAAATGGCTCTGGTTCTTGAAGTTCAAAGCGTCCGAAATCTGCTTCAGGCTCTTGTTGTTGTCATTCAGCATGAGCTGAGCGGAGCGTATGATGTCCTCGTTGATGAGCTCGCTGGCAGGACGGCCCGTAAGTTGCTTGCACACGGAGGAGAAATATTTGGAGGAGACGCACAGGCTGGCAGCGTAGTCGTTGACGCTCCGCAGGCGATGCCCCGACTCGTTGAGCAGCTTCACGAAACGCTGCAGGAGGGTCTCGGCGGCGGAATACTGCTGCATGGGTGGCGGCGTGCGCCCCGCCTTGGTGCGGATGTCGAACATCTCGTAAACCATGGAAGCGAAAAGCATCTCTATCGCCGGCACCTTGAACGCCGTGCCGGGAGACTCTAACTTGGCCTTGGCAAGGTCGAAGTAGTGTAGCATCACGTTCAAATCCTCCGGGGCGGAGTGCAGTATCTCGTGCTTATTAGTCATCATGCTGAACGTCCAGTCTATATGCACGCGGCTGCCGATGCTCTCGGCAAAGTCACGCGACAGGTATATGATGCGCGCCTCAAAGTCTTCTGATGCCACAGGGCGTTCAAGCACGTTGCGCGGCACACACGAGAAGAGGTCGCCGGAGCGCAACACGTAGTCCACGCCCTCCACAGTGATGCGCACCTCGCCACCCACCACTATGATGATGAGGAAGCCTTCCAACTGGTATTTGGACTTGGACAGGCTGCCAATCTGACTGAACTGCGTTATCAAGGCGACCTTGTTTTCAAGCACGCTCAGCGTACCCTCGGCAGGGGCGGCATTGTTTCTTTCTTCCATCATATTGTTCCTTTCATTGTTAAGTAGGTGTGCATAATTATTTTTATAATCTGATAATGCGCGGTAGGCAATGCAAGGTTTATATAAATAATTATGCACACCTACTTATATTCATATCTTTCTTATGACGATGGTAGGGGGCGCGTCGCGGGACATAGCCGGCGGCTCGCCCTGCGGCACTTGGCTTCCTCCCTGACAGTCAACTCCGGACGCTTGCGCGTACCGCCCTTCTGTATGGTGGCGCAGATGGTGAAGCCGCTCCATTTGAGAACTTCCTTCACCGCTCGCACGGCACCGTCGGACTGGTGAAACAGCAGGTTGAAGGGCCACGGCGTGGTGCAAGTGGACACGATGACGGCCCTCTTGCCCTTATGCAACGGCAGAGGAAGGCCTGCGGGGCTTTCGCCCATCATGCCGTAAACCATGCGGTCGAAGAGCAGCTTCAGCTGACCCGTCATGTTGCCCCAGTAGCAGGGCGTGCCAACCACCACGGCATCACTGCCTTGCAGCAGCGCAAGGATGCGCTGGGAATCGTCCTCGGGCAACACGCAGGCGTGCGAGGAACGGCATTTCATGCACCCTATGCAGGGACGCACTGACAGCTGGTTGACGTTGACAAGGTGCACCTCATGGTGGCACGCACGCAGTTCGTCGGCCATGATGGCGAGCATACGGCTCACAAGACCGCTCTTGCGGGGACTGGCGTTGAGTATGGTTACTTTGCTCATAGCGTTTGCTTTGTTTTTGCGCGACGATGTTTCTTCATGCCGGCAAGGATATTCTTGCGCGCCGACGTCACTGCGGCGGAGTAGTGATAGGGGTTCATGTCCTTGATGGTGCGCAGGAACTCCGCCTCTAATTCGGGGTAAGGGGCACACATCCTGTGCGCCATCTTCATGCACAGCGACTGCACTCCGGGCGGCTGATGAGCTGCCACCATGTTCTCAAGGCAGAAGTCGAGCAGGTCAACGCGGATATCATCGCCTCTGAAGGGCATCCTGTAAAGCACGGAAAGGAGCAACCGGCGCAGGCTGGTGTTAGGCGTTCGCAGCACGAGGTCTGTGATTTCACC
>JALFOF010000007.1 GCA_022773825.1 Prevotella sp. | reverse complement strand
CTTTAGACTCCGGCGATTGTATTCGCCTCACCTGGCAACCGGATAGAGTGTGCGACATTGAGTATATAGGCAATCTAACGTTTCGAGTTATGGCATCCCAAAATACTCGCTTGCATAAAGGGGACACCTTTCAATGTAGTATGATAATAGAGGGTGAGCCATTATATCTTGACAACCTCATACAAGGCGACAACCCAGCTATAGCCTATGTTTGCGGAAAGAAGTCGGGGGTGGGATATGAGTTCCTTTTGCCACATACATCCCAATAATAGCACGCTTTGCATCATCAGTTAGAGGCTACATCATGCAAGAATGGCTATCCAAAGAAGCAATGGTTACCCTGCTGCCTCTGCTTATTGTTGAACTCTCCAAGAGTCCAACCCTTTTCTTGATTCCTACTCCCCTCTCTGACCGCATCAATGCCCCACAGCATGCCCAGCGGCAAATCTACAATACCCTTGGTCAGCCCACCACAAGCATAGCCATCTTCTGAAACCTCCAATACCACTCTCAAAGCAGCTTTATTCGTTGTACACGGCCACGTGCAACGTTGCCCACGGCCATGTGCAACGTCGCCCACGGCCACGTGCAACGTTATCCACGCCCGTGAACAACGAACAAAGGCGCATGGACTGACGTTACGAGCTTGGGGTGAAACGGTAATTCACACAAAAGTGACAAGCACACCAGAGTAAACGGCAGGTGAGGAAAGGTCCGAAAGGCTGGGCTCAACCCTTCAAACGGGGATGCGTTCATCTTCGTGGGACACAACTGGCAACTGAGGAGAATTCTTCATTGGGAACACGGCACCAAAAAGAAATCTCACGAGGGTTATTCGTGAGATTTCGCGCTCTATAGATTTCATCTCAGATATTTTGCGTAACTTCACGGCGATAATATTTAAGATTTACCCCCGAATTAGCCCGTGATGGGTACATCGGGGGTTCTTTGTAAAGTTAAAAAACATCTATGATATTGACAAACAATTAGTTGACTATTTTCTGGATATCCCTAATTTATAACCCATTAAAATATACGTATTATGCTGCCAGGTAATCCCCAAATTCTCACTTGTCCCTTCTGTGGCAAAGAGAAAGAAATCATGTCATTAGCGTCTGGAAACACTTTTGGAGCAGAACTGTGGTCTGACAACAAACAGATCGCTCCAATGCTACCAGAAATCTCCTATGTCCAGAAATGTCCCCATTGCGGTAAATATTACATAAAGGGAAGACAAGCTGTTAAGTATGCCAAAGATGGCTATTGCTTTGAGAGAGGTCTTCTGACATTTCCTGAAATAAAGGAAGCTTTCGCACAATTAGCAGAAGAAGGATTTATTGACGAAAAAGAAGAAATCAACGTGCGTATGATGTTGCATCACGCATATAATGACTACTATTATCGGAATGGTGACAAGAAGGACATTCTCGAAGATGACAAAAAACTATTTCGTGAAAATGGCCTTTGGCTAATAAACAATCTAATTACAGACAATGTGATGAAAGCGGAATTCTATCGGGAGATTGGCGATATGGAATCAGCAAAAAATATTCTGGCTTCGGTAGTCGTTGAGGATGATTTCCTGAAACAGATTGTTTCTTCCATTCGAGAGAGATTAGAAATCAATAATAGTGAAGTATTCAAAATACAATAGTCATGAGATCTATTGGATTTTGGTTACTTGGGATGACTATCGTCGGAATGATTTCTTGTACCAAGCCGGACGGCTTGTTTCGGATACTTAGAAAACGGTTCATCCGACATTTGGAGTGATTGTGTTAGTGATGATTGCATGATGATACACCCTCTAAAGATAGCCTATTGTATCACTCCAAATGTTGGATGAATCTTTAGTATTCCACTTATTATCGTCTTCCTGCCAGATATTCTATTGCATATACAGGCCAACGTGGCACTTTGCGTATGTTTGTTCTTACTGCAGGTATGTCACACAAAAGGAAGATGGATGCGAGGAACAGGGAGAGCCAGATTACGTAGCCATAGACCTGCTTTATAGCCACAAGCATCATGGAGTGCAGGTAGTCGCCGCCCATCAACTCACCGAAGTTGAAATGCGAGAGATCGAGATTGGTGAGTGTCAACTGGCGACCGTAGTGCACCATGTCCTCGCTGAGGAAATGGGAGAAAATGGTGGTGTAGAAACCATAACCCATGGCACCGCCGAGATACATGTGAACAATGTTGAACACGAACAATCCCATGAAAAACTGTTCGAGACTTGGTACCGACTCGTCCAGTGCCCACATCAGCGTTGGCGCAAGGATGCCGTAGCCAAAGCCACGAAGCATAATTGCCAGTCGGTATTGCTCAATGTTTACTCCCATACCTAACGTTGTGTACATGAGCAAAGCGTATGCAAAGATGGATAGAAAGGCAATGCCAATCAGTTTCCATACCTTCCACTTCTGCAGCTTCAGCCAGTACAGGTCGAGCGCGATACCAAGAAACATTCCCGGCAATACCCATAGGTACTGGCATTCCTTGGTCAGTTCTTCAAGTCCGATGACCTCGGTGTAGAGTATCTCCTCGAGTGTGTGCTCGGCACCGAATGCCAGTTCTGCCAAGGTGACAACGATGAGTATCGGCACTACGTTTCTACAGTTCAGCAGTTTCAGTTCAACGTAAGGGTATCGGTTGTGAATCAGTCGGTGGAGAGTAAGTCCCGCAAGGATGAGCGTAAACGCACCTACCATTCTTAGATGCCAACTTGCGAACCATCTGTAGTAATCGCCATAGACAAAGATGTACGAGACGAGGAGCATCGTCACGCAGATGAGCAATGCGCCCTGCCAGTCGGTTCCTTTCAACGGAAATCTGTTAGGCATAGGGCAGAAAAGACGGCACAGCACCATCTGGGTAAGCAACACAAACAACATAGTAACCACGGTGAAGACGTGCATCATCTCCCATGTGAAGTGGTGTCCCATCCAAGCAGCAAGCCATCCACAACCTTCGATTGCGGTGAGAAGGATGATGTGGAGGACAGGGAAAAACACAGCGAAGTCGCGCTTGGGCGTAATCCATAGCTGTATGTTGCTCATACACTCGAAGGTGCCTTGTATCTTGGCAATTCCTGCAAGGAAACATGCCACGACCAACACTGGCATCGAATGGCTGTGCATGGTGATGATGTTGCAGATGCCAATGACGATGGCTGAGGTACACAAGAGCTGCTGATTGGTGAAGCGGAACTTCATCCTGAACAGCATAGGGAACCACACCGCCATACCTGCCAGCGTGGCATAGAGCAGAAACATGACGTCCTCAATCATGAAGTTCGTAGTGCCACGAATCTCATCAAGAGCACCAAGGTACACACCTCCCGAGAACTGGAAGCACAGCGCCGTAAGGACGTATATCCACGGCTGCAACCTGCGAGGCACCCATCCTTTCATCATGGGCATGCTGAACTCCATGCCGAGTGGTGGCGGTGGTGCCTTCATCAGAAATTCTGTCAGTCGTCCCATTATTCTTCCACTTTACAAACAACATTATAACCGCCATGTAGCTGTTTCAGTTCATCGCAGTCATCAATCTTCACACGTATCGTCACACGTTGTTCCACCTTGACGAAATTGCCCGTCGCATTGTCAATAGGAATCAGCGAGAACGCACTTCCAGTAGCATCCGAAATACGCACAACCACACCAGTATATTCAACACCTGGAACGGCGTCGGCAGTAAATCGAACCTTGTTGCCAACCTTAATGTTCGGCATCTGCGACTCCTGATAGTTCGCCTCCACCCATTTCTCGTTCTTGTCAACAATGCTGACCATTGTCTGCCCTGGGTTAACCAACTGACCTTCATGGATATCCTTGCTTCCAACCACACCATCGCAGGTGGCTATGACGTAGCAATACGAAAGGTTCAATCGGGCAATCTCCACCTGTGCACGTACCAGTTCGATGGTTGCCTCCGATGCCGAAAGATGATGACCCTGTTCTGCCACAACAGCTGTCTGTGTGTTGCGCGAACGAAGTGCCTGCTCATATGCTGCCTTGGCACTCAGATAGCCAGTATGAACATTGTCATACTGCTGCTTAGTGACAGCATCCTGCTGCAGAAGTTTCTCGTAACGAGCATCCTCTCTCTGCGCATTCTCCATCTGCACACGAGCTGCCTCAATGCCAGCTTCGGTCACGCTGATACCGGTCTTGGTGGTATTGATACTGCTTGCCGTACCCTGCGAACCGCGTATAGCACGGGTAAGATCTGCCTCTGCCTGAGCCAGTCGAAGACGGAACTCCGCATCTTCGATGATGACAAGCGTGTCACCCTTCTTTACCTCTTGAAACTCCGTAAAGCGTACCTCGCGAATGAAACCCTGCACGCGGCAGTTCTGAGGCACAACGTTCTGACACACACGAGCGTTATCGGTCACTTCACCACCACCGAAATGCATAAACTGACTTACAGCATACACTGCACCACAGATTATACAGAGTATTACGATTGTATTATAAATATAGGTCGAAATCTTGTTCTTATTCATATTATAGCGTATTTGTTATATATTTTAGTTTGAAATAGTAATAAAGCATATCAATGCGTGCATTTACCAGAGCCATGTCGGCAGAGAGCTTCATGTTTGAGGCATCGAGCATGTCGGTCAACAACGCAAGGTCGTTGTCGTAGCGGTTCTTGACCACGGTGTAGTTCTGATCGGCAAGTTCCACCTGTTTCTCCTGCGTGCTCACCTCTACCGAACTTGTCAGCAGATTGGTGTAGTTTGCCTGCACGGCATTCTCCATGCCTTCGCGAGCTAACTGCACTCTCTCATGTGCTTGGGTACTTTCATGGCGTGCCTTGCGAATGTCGTGCTTGTTCTTCCAAAGGCTTGAAAGATTGTACTTCACCCCAATGCCAACAAACCACACATTGACATTGGCGTTCCTTGGAATAAGGTCGGAGGTATAAGGACCCACCAGGCTGTTTTCTGCAACAACTGCTACGGATGGCAGCGATGCTGCACGAGTGTTCTTGACCTTCTGTTCGGACATGGTGGTAGCTAGCGTTGCCTGACGGATGTCTATGTTGTGCTCCATCGCTTTCTGCTGCCAGGACTCCTCTGAAGTGAGTGCCTTGAGTGCCATACCTTCTTCTTCAAGCGACTGCGCGTCAAGCTCAAAATCCTCTCCCTGGGGCAGGTGGATAGTTGTAGCTATCTGATGTCGGATAATCTTTTGCGCATCATCCACTTGCGTCTTGGCAAGGACGAGACTCTGCAGTTGCAGTTCGTATCGGGTAATGTCGTTCTTCAGCACAGTGCCTTGTTCTCGGCGGTCCTTCATTTGTGCGATAACTTTCTCCGTCAGTTCAATGTTCTTTGCTATCACTTGCGACTGGTTCTTCAACTTGTAGAGGTCAAGGTAATAGCCGGTAAGCAGAAAGCGCACCTCCTGACGATTCTTCTCCACGTCAAGTTCTGCCAACTGATGCCCCAATTTAGCTATCTCGATGCCCGAGCGGATAGCACCACCAGCGTAGATTACCTGACTTGCCTGAACCGTGAAGTTATTGCCCCAATGCGGTGTCGGCTGCTTGCCGTTCGGCACTTGCTGAGGACCAAGTCCAGGAACAATGTACTCCGTAGTGCCACTGGCAGAAAAAGCTCGTGACAGCAGGAAAGCATTGCCCGTATAGGAACCTTGCACGCTGAATTCAACACTGGGCAACAAAGCAGTTTTCGCCGATGCTACCCCTTCTTCTGCCGCCTTCAGTGCCACTTCGCTGACCTTGATGCGCTGACTCTGCTGGTCAGCCAAGTCAAACAGCGACTGAAGACTCATCCTTTGCTGTGCGCACACAGGCACACAGCATTTTGCCCCGACCATCATAGTGACAACCAGAGCACAAAGAAACTTGTGATTGTTCATTAATAAGATAAGTGTATTCTTATGATTCATTATTCGTCAACAAAAATTCCTTCCCTCGGAAATACGAATAATGAACCTTGATGGCTCGGACAAACCTTGCGTTTGCCGCAATGCACTACAGACCTCTCAGATTAGGGAAAAAATCGGGAGAAGAATTTCGAGCACTATTAATTGCGAAATCCAAAATCGGCTGTAAAATTACAAAATTTTTACGGGAAAAATCTTCACTTTCTCAGCGCAAATAATTCTATACACACAAAAAGAGACAAAAAAAAGAACTCCCTCCGGATTGCTCTGGAAGGAGTCTTACTAATAAGTTGGCGGCTACCTACTCTCCCGCGGGTGTGCAGTACCATCGGCGTTACCGGGCTTAACTTCTCTGTTCGGAATGGGAAGAGGTGGAACCCCGGTGCTATAACCACCAGAATGGGGGACATGATGAACGCTACGCTTTATCTT
>JALFOF010000109.1 GCA_022773825.1 Prevotella sp. | reverse complement strand
CCACGAGTGAGATTCAAGGGATTTAAGGGGGAGTGGGAAATCGAAAAAATTGGGAATTTCTCCACTTCTTTTTCTGGAGGTACTCCAACTGCTGGAGTTCCTGCATACTATGGAGGGAATATTCCCTTCATTCGTTCTGGAGAAATCCATGAGGACAAGACTGAATTATCTTTAACAGAAAAAGGATATAATAATTCTTCTGCAAAAATTGTAGAAAAAGGAACTTTACTGTATGCATTATATGGAGCAACAAGTGGCGATGTTGCTATTTCAAAGATACGAGGTGCAATTAATCAAGCCATATTGGCTATTACACCTTATAAATTAGTTGAGACAGACTTCCTCGCAGATTTCTTACTCTGTAATAAAATTAAAATTGTTGGTGAACTATTACAAGGTGGACAAGGCAACTTATCTGGCTCCTTAGTAAAAGATATTAATGTAGCTTATCCTTGTATCTCCGAGCAACGCGCCATCGCCTCCTACTTCACCACCCTCGACCGCCAAATCTCCCTTCAAACCCAGCGACTGGAGAAGCTGAAGCAGATTAAGTCGGATTGTTTGGACAACATGTTTGTGTAACTTGTAATAAAGAAGCATACAATGAGCAAAGAGATACAATTTCTGTTATATAGCCTCCCCGATGAAGAGGGTAAGGTGCAGGTAGTCATCCAGGACGAAACGCTTTGGTGTACCCAAAAAGCTATGGCGCAGCTCTTCGGGGTGCAACGCCCAGCTATAACGAAACATTTAGGGAATATATTCAGAGAAGGGGAATTGGATGAAAAAGTGGTATGTTCCATTTTGGAACTAACCACTGAACATGGTGCCATAGAGGGCAAGACTCAGAGCACTCCAACCAAGTTCTACAGCCTCGACGCCATCATTGCCGTGGGCTATCGCGTCTCTTCATTGAAAGCCACACGCTTCCGCCAATGGGCAACGAAGATTCTGCATGAGTATATCAAGAAAGGATTCGTGATGGACGATGAACGGCTGAAGCAAGGGACGGCTGTCTTTGGCAAAGACTACTTCCGCGAACTGCTGGAGCGAGTACGTTCCATCCGTGCCAGCGAACGACGCATCTGGCAACAGATAACCGACATCTATGCCGAATGCAGTACGGACTATGACAAGAACTCCCCTACTACACATGACTTCTATGCCATGATACAAAACCGCTTCCACTATGCCATCACGGGTCAGACAGCAGCAGAGATTATCTATACCAAGGCTGACCACACGAAAGAGCACATGGGACTGACCACCTGGAAGAATGCGCCCGATGGACGTATCTTGAAATCGGATGTCTGCATAGCTAAAAACTACCTGCAAGAGAAAGAGATAAGGCAGCTGGAGCGTGCCGTCACGGGATTCTTTGATTACATAGAAGACCTCATTGAACGCGAAAACACGTTCAACATGGAGCAGTTCTCTGCCAGCGTGAACGAGTTTCTTACATTCCGCCGCTATCAGATATTGCCGGATAAAGGAATGATTTCTGCGGCTCAGGCCAAGCAGAAGGCGGAGGAGCAATACGATATTTTTAATAAAACCCAACGCATAGACTCTGACTTTGACAAGGAAATAAGAGGAATATTGGGTAATATTAAACAATAAAAAAAAGAACATACTATGGCTGACAACATACAAAACTTCATTAAAGAACTTGCCTTTGAAGAGGCATTGACTAACCATCTGCTTAGGCACGGATGGAACGAGGTCATCATGAACCCCACAGAAGAGCAGTTGGTAGAGAACTGGGCTCGCATTATCTACGACAACAACCGCGAGATAGACAAACTGGGCAACTATCCTTTGACAGCATCGGAGATGCAGCAGGTGATGGACAAGGTGAACATGGTGAGCTCGCCCTACGAGATGAACCGCTTCATCAACGCTAAGCAGGTGTGCATCAAGCGTGACAATGAGGCAGACACCAACAACTTCGGCAAGGAGGTGTATCTGAAGATTTTCGACCCGATGGAGATTTCTTCGGGGCAGAGCCGCTATCAGATAGTACGCCAGCCGAGGTTCAAGACCTACAGTGAGATGACGGGTAACCGCCGTGGCGACGTAATGCTGCTTATCAACGGTATTCCTGTAATACACATAGAACTGAAGCGAAGCAAAGTGGATGTCAGCCAGGCCTGCTTCCAAATCAAGCGGTATGTGCATGAAGGAGTGTTCCAAAGCGGCATCTTCTCAATGGTGCAGATTTATGTGGCGATGACTCCCGAGGAGACGCTCTACTTTGCCAACCCCGGTACGGAAGACCGCTTCCAACCCCAGTTCTATTTCCATTGGGAGGACTTCAATAACGTCATCGTGCGCGACTGGAAGCTGGTGGCGACCAACCTGCTTTCCATACCCATGGCACATCAGATGGTGGGCTTCTACACCATTGCCGACGATAAGGACAAGACGCTAAAGGTGCTCCGCAGCTATCAGTACTTTGCCGTGAGCAAGATAAGCGACAGGGTGAAAGAGACCAACTGGGACAACCACTTGCATCGGGGTGGCTATATATGGCATACCACGGGTTCGGGCAAGACGATGACATCGTTCAAGAGTGCGGAACTCATCGCCAAGAGCGGGGATGCCGACAAGGTGGTGTTCCTGCTCGACCGCATAGAACTCGCTCTGCAATCGCTTGACGAATACCGTGGCTTTGCCGGCGAGAGCGATGAGATACAAGACACGGCAGACACCTCCGTGCTGCTCGCCAAACTGAAAAGCATAGACAACGACGACCGCCTCATTGTCACCTCCATACAAAAGATGAGCAACATTAAGGAAGGAGCCTCCATATCAGGTGGCGGAACCATCACAAAGGAACTGATTGACAAGATAGGCAAGAAACGTCTGGTATTTATCATAGACGAATGTCACCGCAGCGTGTTTGGCGATATGCTCGTCAGCATAAAGCACACTTTCCCTCGTGCGCTGCTCTTCGGTTTCACAGGCACTCCCGTGTTTGAGGAGAATGCCAAGAATGAGATTACCACCGAGACAATCTTCGGTGACAGGCTTCACAAATACACCATTGCCAGCGGCATCCCCGATGGCAATGTGCTGGGCTTCGACCCCTACATGGTAAACACTTACGACGAGAACGAGCTGCGTGAACTGGTGGCGTTCCGTCAGATTGACCTGAAGCTCAAAGAGCGCAACCCCGATGAACTT
This sequence comes from Prevotella sp., assembly GCA_022773825.1. Lineage (GTDB taxonomy): Bacteria > Bacteroidota > Bacteroidia > Bacteroidales > Bacteroidaceae > Prevotella. The sequence continues at coordinate 57,768 of JALFOF010000109.1, read as the reverse complement.
ATCACGAAAAAAACGGTGGAGGAATACCTCCAACTCATTGACAAGGACGAAGAACTGGCTAAAATCTATGACCGTTTCGTCCACCAACTGCAGATGCCTGAGAGCTACACGGAGAACGGCAAGCAGATGCGTGGCATTGAGGCTTACCTGCCCAAGGACATCTATCAGTGTGACAAGCACCATATCGTGGTGGCCAACGACATCATGAAGAGCCGTGAGAAGCTGAGCAAGAACGGTAAGTTCCACGCCATACTTGCCACGAAGAACATACCCGAGGCCATCGCCTACTACCAGCTCTTCAAACAGTATCACCCCTCTCTGAACGTTGTAGCCGTGTTTGACAACAACATTGACAACAGCGATGGAGGCATCGTGCGCGAAGATGCCATCAATGAGATGCTGACCGACTACAATGCCAAATATGGCATGAACTACCGGCTCGCCAACTATGCGCAGTATAAGAAGGATGTGGCAAAACGGCTGGCGCACAAGAAGCCATATATCGGAATTGAGAACGACCACACAAAGCAGATAGACCTGCTGATAGTAGTCACCCAAATGCTGACGGGCTATGACTCGAAATGGATAAACACACTATATGTGGATAAGGTAATGAAGTATGTCGATATCATCCAGGCCTTCTCGCGCACCAGCCGTCTGTTTGGTCCCGACAAGCCCTTCGGCACCATCAAGTACTATGCCTATCCCTACACCATGGAGCAGAACATCAACGATGCGCTGGAGGTGTATGTCGATAGACCACTGGGCGTGTTTGTCGATAAGTTGGAGAAGAACCTCTCCAACATCAACCAGCGGTTCCTTTCCATCAGGGACATCTTCCACTCGCACAACATCATGAACTTTGAGAAACTGCCCGACACACGTGAAGACCGGAATATGTTTGCCAAGTGTTTCAGTGAGATGACCCATCTGCTGGAGGGTGCCAAACTACAAGGCTTCGTATGGGAGAAGAGTGAATACGAGTTTCAGCACGGCAGTACCTATACGACCGTCAAGATGGAACTGGACGAACAGACCTACCTCATCCTGCTCCAGCGTTACCGTGAGCTTTTCGGACCAGCAGTGCCCGGCGAGCCCAAAGACCCATGGGAGTATCAGATTGACACCTACATCACGGAAACGGGTACAGGCACTATCAATGCGGAGTATATCGACTCGAAATTCCAGAAGTTCATCAAGAATCTCTATACGGAAGGTGCAGGAAGTGAGATGACAAAGGCAGCCTTGGAGGAACTGTGCAAGACCTTTGCCACACTCTCGCAGAAAGACCAGCGCACAGCCCTCATCATCCTGCATGACATTCAGAGTGGCGACCTTCATCTCGAGCAGGGCAAGACTATCTACGACTATATTGCCGAATACCAGATAACTGAGCTGAAGAAGCAAATCATGAACCTGAGTGAGGCGACTGGCGTCAATACCAGCCAGCTCATCAACATCATGAGCAGCGATGTGAATGAACAGAATATCAACGAATTCAACCGTTTTGAAAATCTGAAGCTAACTCTCGATTTACAGAAAACCAGAGAGTTCCTGAAGAAAATTACGGGAGCTGATTGTCCTCCATTCATGGTGATGCCCAAGGCTGACCAAATATTGCGCAAGTTCATTCTGGATGTCGATGCACGCGAGCGGATACTCTCGGCATGGCTTCGTGATGAAATAACCATGAAAAATGCGGCAAGCTTTCCTTCACCCGAAGAGCCAGAAACAAACAAGGAAGAGAAGCCTGTCGAAGAGCCAGTGCCGACTATTGACAAAATCAGGTACAGCATCAAAGACATACTTAAAGGCACACTCGCTGATGTAGAGCAATCTATGCGTCCGCAAGAAGAAGTGCTGGACAGCGTGTTCTACGTCCTTGGCAAAGAGACACTCGAAACGCTGGACGGTGTGGGGCTTTTCATCAGCAGGGCTTTTTCCAATCTTTTTGTCAAGGAGGTTTCTATCGTAGATAAACACGTGGCATTCAATCTGCTCGTCACCAAGTTTGAGGCATACCTCAAGAAGCTCTATTATCTGATGGAGGGCAAGGAGGTGAGCCCCCAATACGAAGGCAATCCTGTGACATGGAAGGATGTCATCCATGCCGTTCGTCCGCTCTGGAAGTTGAAATACAGCGAAAAGCCTGCCTATAAGACGCTTTATCAATACCTTCTGATGGTAAAGGAGTGGCGTAACAATGAAGCACATATCTCACCTACTGCATCCGAGCAAGAGATTAACGTTGCTATTAACATAGTCATAACCATGTACTTCTTTGCTACGGGCTCGTGCATCACCGAACTGGAAAGCAACGGGCATGATGTGGAGACTCATGCCAACATCATTCCGCTCAACTCACGTCCTTCTAAACCATACTCTCTTAACGCAGAGAACTCTGCGGAATACGAGGATATTTATAGTGAGGGCATGATGATGGTAGCAGAACGTTCTACTGTGCAAGATTTGGAAGAAGCTACCCGGCTGGAGATACTAAAAAACTGTATAACCAAACTCCTGAATTATAGTTACAATAAGAGAAACGCTGTCTTCTGCAAACAGCGTCATTGGGAAGCTATCTATCGTGTGGCTGTTGATTATGGCTTTACCATAGATGGCGACTACAACTATTTCAAAAGCATCGTTGATGGCATGCACCTTCATAATCTGCCATACGCCCTCACTCCCAACTTCCTTGCCAATCACAATGTCAGCATATACGCAAAAGACCTGAAGGACTGGACAAGTGAAGGACTTGAAGGCAAAGAACTCTCCGAATACGAAGAAGTAAAGAAATGTGCAGACATTTTTGAAACCATAGTCAGAAACAACATTAGAGAATATCAAGCATAAAAGAAACAGGAAATGAATAAGATTGATGAACTGGCTCTCGCGACGATAGAGTATAACGCTGGCGACCCGAAGCGCATACAGCATACGACCAAAGTCCATGCCTACGCTTCGTTGATAGGCAAATGCGAAGGACTGGACGAGACAACCCTGTTTGTCCTTGAAAGCGCAGCCCTCGTTCATGATGTCGGCATCAGAGCGAGCGAAAAGAAGTATGGATACCAAAACGGCAAACTCCAAGAACAAGAAGGACCTGCCGTTGCCCGTGAACTGCTCACACGCATAGGAGGTTATACCGCCCCACAGATAGAACGAATCTGTTGGCTTGTCGCTCATCACCATACCTATCATGTTTGCGAGGATTTGGATTACCAGATACTCATCGAAGCAGACTACATCGTTAACCTGTACGAGGACAATGTATCACAAACGGCCATTGATACAATAAGGCGTAATATCTTCAAGACAAAGAATGGATTGAGGATATTTGACAATCTGTTTGGGCATCGTGCTTGAATATAGCAAACAAAGATATGAGTGCTTTATCTGTATTATATCTGGTGTTACCATTTCCACTTGCGTTTATCATCCATGACGCAGAGGAAACGCTTGTACAACATCGCTGGATGCTGAAACACACAGAAGACATTGTGACTAAGTTTCCACGAACGAGACCAATGGCAGAACACCTCTTGTCTCTTGACACAAAGGCGTTTGCCATAGCTGCGATTGAAGAACTGTTGATATTGCTTGCTGCTACTTGCTATGTGCTGATTGACGGAATATACGCCATGCAGATATGGTCAGCCTTGTTTCTGGCATTCTCCGTTCATCTGATAGTGCATATCATACAAGCCATCTGCATCAAAGGATATGTACCAGGACTCGTAAGCACCATTCTCCTTCTCCCCTATTCTTTTTTGGGGGTAGAAAGCATTTGGTATGTCATGAACGGAATGGAACTCGCCTTATGGGGAACTGCAGGCATAGTCTTTATGATTGTAAATCTGCGTGTTGCCCATTGGTTGGGCAAAAAGAACAGAGAAAATATTCATACAATATAAGAAGGATAAGCAGGTGTTTTCCTCCCTCACGTTGCCTATCCTAAGGGGTGTCTGTTCTTTTAGGGCGCAACGCCTTCAACATTCTCTCGCATTGGCGCAGTCGCGCCGCCTGCAAGGGGGTGGCGGTGGCAGTGTTAGCCTTGTAAAGCGAAAGGGCTTCTGAAAGAAGCTGGATGACAGTGACAGAGCCAATAGTGTCGCCAACCGTCGCCAACGTATCGCCATACTGTGGCGGTATGCTGTCGAGGTGATGTGCAAAAGCTGTGTGAAACAATACGTCGGCTCGGTCGTTGCCCTCCGTCAAAGGCAATGCCATATCGTAATACTTCAGTGACTCGCGGTAGCGTCGAAGGGTAAAAAGGCTCTCCGCGCAGGAATACGCATACACCGCCCTCTCTCTTGGCGAATAAGCGGACAGCTGCGGCATGACCGTTTGCAATATCTCTGTCGCTTCCTCATACCGCTGCTCCTTGTAATAAGAGAAGCCAAGATAGGCAAGGAAGCGCGGCGTAAGCTGGTAAGAGCGCCTCAGTTTCTCAAAGGCAAGCACACACTCGTGGTATTTCCCTCCTTGATAGTACTCCACCGCCTTGCCCAACAGTTCGGTGTCCTGACGGTGCGAGGGTGTCTGTCTCTGGGAAAAGACAGCGGTATCACAACCAAAGCACAGCAGGACCACCATCAGCATCCGCCCGAGCATGGCAAGGAGAGGCTTGATGTAAGGGCGGTGCCAGTCGTCTTTATGATGACGCTCGCCGTTGTACTCCAGCAGGTCGATGTCCATCATCACCCTACCCTCTGCCCTCTGTGCCGCACTGTCGCCCATTTCTCTTTCCAACTGCTTTAACATCACTGTCAGCTCCTCTACCGATAACCCTGTGCGACACTCGGCAAGCATATTGGAATAAGGCTCAGCGGCAGCAGGCTTGCCACACGCGGCGGTAGTCACGGCATCGGTGAGCCTGATGCCGGGGAAAACTTCTGACAGCTTCCTCCGTGCAAGGAGCATCTGCGCCTCATGGTCAGCGTTACAGCCTATGGATAGCAATATGTCGTTATAAGCGTCCAAAATGGTTGTATGGTGTAAGATATTGGTAGTGCAAAGTTACTCATTATTTCTGGTTTCATAAAGCGTTTGTGTGTTTTTTTACTAAAAGTTCTATAATTATTGGTTTTTGCTTGGCTGTTACGGAATAAATTTGCTACCTTTGCAATAGAAAAAAAACAAAGACATACCTATGCACACAAGAGAAGAAATCCTTGCTGCATTCTCACGCCTGCTCGACATTCAAGACGAGCTGCGCGAGAAATGCCCATGGGACCGCAAACAGACCAACGAATCACTGCGACCACACACCATAGAAGAGGTGTTTGAACTATGCGATGCCTTAATGAACGACGACCCCAAGGAGATACAGAAAGAGATGGGCGACGTGATGGAGCACCTCGTGTTCTACGCCATGATAGCCAGAGAGCAGGGACGCTTTGACATGGCGGATGTGCTGATGAAGGAAGCAGACAAGTTAGTGTTCAGGCATCCTCACATATATGGTGAAAAGAAAGCAGCTAACTCCGACGATGTGAGCAAGATATGGGAGCTTGTTAAACAAAAAGAGAAAGATGGCAACAAGACGGTTTTGTCGGGCGTGCCACGCTCTCTTCCATCGCTGATAAAGGCTTACCGCATACAGGACAAGGCACGCAACGTGGGCTTTGACTGGGACAAGCCCGAGGACGTTTGGGCGAAGGTTTACGAGGAGATAGACGAGCTGAAAGCGGAACTGGAACGTGGCGACAAGGAGCGTGCGGAAAAAGAGTTGGGCGACGTGCTGTTCTCCATCGTCAACGCCGCAAGACTTTACCACATCAACCCTGACACGGCACTGGAACACACCAACCGCAAATTCATTTCACGCTTTGGTTATGTGGAGAAAAAGGCCAAGGAGCAGGGGCGCGACATCAAGGACCTTACGCTGGCGGAGATGGACGCACTGTGGGATGAGGCGAAGCAACTGGAAAACAATAAAAACGAAGAGATATGAAACACTCTATCATTTATTTCACCGCTGCGATAATCATGATGGCCGTTGCGGGCTGTGACAACAAGAAACAAAGCGCGCCTCCAGTCGGAGAAAACGACTCCATAGGTGTTGTAACGCCAGACACTGCCATCTATGGCGTGGTGGGCGAAGGCACCACGATGCACGTTCTTGAGTTGCTAACGGAAGATGGCAAGACCATGACCTTTGCCGTGAACCAAGACAGTTGCTCCGACATACAGGGTGGCATATTCGCTGGCGACAAGGTGACAATAACCACGCGCCAGGGTGGTGAGGACGGATTGGAAGTGGAAAAGCTTATCAATCTCACTTCTCTATTAGGCAAATGGACATCGCTTGACCGCAACTTCGAGATACAGGAAGACGGCATCGTGGCAAGTTCCGTCAAGGCGGAGACGCGCCCGTATACCCAATGGTCCATGGCGAATGGCAACCTTATACTCAACACTGACACTTTCGCCGTCTTGCTGCTCGGCCCTGACAGTCTCACAATAGAGAACGACAAGGGCATCTTCGTATATAAAAGACAGAAATAAGATACTGCCTCATAGCGAATTGTCGTCTATGGGCTCGACGTATTGAGGCGTATGTCAATGGCGATTTTGTCATATTGCGAGCCATTTTTCACCTCCATTGTAACGCACTGTTAGACAACAGAATACAAAAAGCGTTGATATTACATCGCAAAAGCATGGCTTTCACACGGTAATATCAACGCTTTTACTGTATAATATCAATGCTTTTGTGACGCAATAACATTGACATCGATTTTGTCCTATACGTTCAATTAGCAGAACCCACCTATAACCTTTACATACCGCAATCAATCTTCCAACAGCTTGCGGTAACGCGGGCGTTTTATCTCGTCTGTACCAAGACGGCGCGCCTTATTAATCTCATACTCGGAGTAGCTTCCCTCAAAGAAGAACACCTCCCCGTTGCCCTCAAAGGCAAGTATGTGCGTACAGATGCGGTCAAGGAACCAGCGGTCGTGTGATATTACGACGGCACAGCCAGCAAAGGCATCGAGACCTTCCTCCAAAGCACGCAGTGTGTTGACATCAATATCGTTGGTAGGCTCGTCAAGCAATAGCACGTTACCCTCCTGTTTCAATGCCAGAGCCAGCTGCAAACGGTTGCGCTCGCCACCAGAGAGCACCCCGCAGAGCTTGCCCTGGTCGTTGCCAGAGAAGTTGAAGCGTGACAGATAAGCACGGGCATTGACATCCCTGCCGCCCATGCGGAAGGTCTCCGTGCCCTGCGAAACGACGTCGTAAACACTCTTTTTAGGGTCAATGTCCTTGTGCTGCTGGTCCACGTATGCCAGCCTCACGGTCTCGCCAACCTCAAACGTGCCATTATCAGCCTTTTCCAAGCCCATGATAAGGCGGAAGAGCGTGGTCTTTCCAGCACCGTTGGGACCGATGACACCTACTATACCGTTAGGCGGCAGGGAGAAATTGAGGTCGCGGAAGAGCACCTTGTCGCCAAAAGCCTTTGCCACGTGTTGCGCTTCAATGACCTTATTGCCAAGGCGTGGACCGTTGGGGATGAATATCTCAAGCCTCTCCTCGCGTTCCTTCTGCTCCTCATTGAGCATCGCGTCATAGGAGTTCAAACGCGCTTTACCCTTCGCCTGTCGTGCCTTCGGTGCCATGCGCACCCACTCCAGCTCGCGCTCCAAGGTCTTGCGGCGCTTTGAAGCAGCCTTCTCTTCTTGCATCATGCGCTTTGTCTTCTGGTCAAGCCATGAGGAATAGTTGCCCTTCCAGGGTATGCCCTCACCGCGGTCGAGCTCCAATATCCACTCGCTCACGTCGTCGAGGAAATAGCGGTCGTGGGTGACAGCTATCACAGTGCCCTCATACTGCTGCAGGTGTTGCTCCAACCAGTCTATGGACTCTGCGTCAAGATGGTTGGTAGGCTCATCGAGCAAGAGCACGTCGGGCTTCTGCAAGAGCAGTCTGCACAATGCCACACGCCTGCGCTCACCACCAGAGAGGTTCGTCACAGGGCTGTCGCCATCAGGGCAGTGTAAGGCCGCCATTGCGCGGTCAAGGCGTGAATCCATGTTCCACGCATCGGTAGCGTCTATGATGTCCTGCACCTCCGCCTGACGTTGCATCAGTTTGTCCATCTTGTCCGGGTCGCCATAATACTCCTCAAGACCAAATTTCTCGTTGATTTCGTCATACTCACGCAATGCGTCATACACGTGCTTCACACCATCGCGCACATTGTCCTTCACCGTCTTAGCCTCATCTAACGGCGGGTCCTGAGGCAGATAGCCCACGGTGTATCCCGGGCTCCACACCACCTCACCTTGGAATTGCTCGTCGAGCCCCGCGATAATCTTCATCAGCGTGGACTTACCGGCGCCGTTGAGACCAATGATGCCTATCTTCGCTCCATAGAAGAAGCTAAGATATATGTTCTTTAATATTTGCTTTTGGTTCTGGGGGATAATCTTGCTCACCCCCACCATTGAGAAGATAATCTTCTTGTCATCTACTGTTGCCATTATTATATATGTTTAGTTAGCGTCTGAAAGGTTGCGATAAGGACGTGGGCAAGTGCGCACACAAACACATTTGCCTCGTATGAAACGAAAAAAGCGATACGACTTGTTGGCTATCAACTCGTCATATCGCTTTTTAGAGCGGAGAGAGAGGGATTCGAACCCCCGGTGCCTCTCAGCACGGCGGTTTTCAAGACCGCTGTAATCGACCACTCTACCATCTCTCCATGCGCATAAGGCCGAATTTACTTCCTTTTCGAAAGCGAGTGCAAAGTTACGAAAAATATTTCTTTCCGCAAAACTTTTTCTTCTTTTTTTTGCCTGAGAACAGAAAATAAATTGTGATTTCGCGGGGATTCGAACCCCGGACCCACAGCTTAGAAGGCTGTTGCTCTATCCAGCTGAGCTACGAAACCAACACAGCATCCGTCTGAATGCGGGTGCAAAATTAGTAAAAAAAAATGATACTCGCAAATTTTCTTTTATAAATTATCTACAGCATGGGGATTTTATGCGAGTTTGAACGAGTTTGTCACGGATAATTATTGCCCCGTCAAAGGTGTTATCATTGGCGCAACAAGAAAAGGCGCATGATAATGAACGAATAGTTTGCCCGTTTGATTTTTTTTCTGTAACTTTGCAATCAAATAGACGACTATGGACATAATACTTAAATATTTCCCTCAACTGACAGAGGAACAACAGCGGCAATTCGTTATGCTCGACGAGCTATACCATGACTGGAACTCCAAAATAAACGTCATATCTCGCAAGGATATAGACAACCTCTACGAGCATCATGTGCTACACTCCCTCGCCATCGCCAAAGCTATAAACTTCAGAGCAGGGACGAAGGTACTGGACTTTGGATGCGGCGGCGGTTTCCCAGGCATTCCTCTCGCCATAATGTTCCCCGAATGTAAGTTCAAGCTTATTGACGGCACAGCGAAGAAGATACTGGTATGCAAAGAGGTGGCAAGCGCCATCGGGCTAAAGAACGTAATAGCAGAGCAGCGGAGGGGAGAAGAAGAGAAGGGACTGTACGACTTTGTGGTGTCAAGGGCGGTGATGCCATTACCTGACCTCGCAAGGATAGTACGCAAGAACATAGCGAAAAAACAGCAGAACTCCAGACCCAACGGCATTATCTGCCTGAAGGGGGGAGACCTGCAAGCAGAGACGCACCCATTCAAAAACATCGTGGAGAGCATAGAACTGTCGATGTGGTTCAAGGAAGAATGGTTCAAGGAAAAGAATATCATTTATTTGCCATGCTAAAGATAAAGAAGATAGAATGTAATGTAATTTCAGAAAACTGTTACATTGCGAGTGACGAGACGAAAGAGTGTATGATAGTTGACTGCGGTGCACACGGACCGTTTGAGGAGGAAGCTATCAAACAGTACATAGAGCAAAACGCACTGACGCCAAGACTCCACGTGCTGACGCACGGACACTTTGACCACGTAATGGGATGCAAGTTCATCTACGACACATACGGACTGCAACCCATTGTCTGCGACAGAGACGCGGAGGTGTATAAGGATGCCAAGAAGCTGGCAGCAGACTTCGGAATAATGATGGACGGAGAGATGCCAGCAATAGGTCGCTGCCTAAACGATGGCGACGAAGTGGCATTTGGCAACCAGACCTTCAAGGTGATACACACCCCCGGGCACTCTAAGGGCAGCGTAGTGTATTATTCCGCGGAGGAGGCTGTAGCGTTTACTGGTGACACTCTGTTCAAAAACAGCATAGGCAGGACAGACCTGCCCGGAGGTTCCATGTTCCAGATTATACAGTCACTGCGGATGTTCACCCAGCTACCTGACGAAACACGCGTGTTGCCAGGGCATGGACCAGAAACGACAATAGGCTACGAACTTGCCACAAACCCGTATTTAGACAGGTAAGAACAGGACTGTTAAAAGCTGGCAGAGAAACCTAACGATTACGCAAGATGGAACGCATAATAATGGGCATAGACCCTGGGACAAACGTCATGGGCTACAGCGTCATAAAGTGCAAGGGGCAGAAGGCGGAAATGGTGGCTATGGGCGTGATAGATATGCGCAAGCAGGAGGACGCTTACCTGAAACTGGGGCATATCTATGAGCGCGTAAGAGGCATAATAGACGAATATCTGCCCGACGAGATAGCCATAGAAGCACCGTTCTTCGGCAAGAACGTGCAGTCCATGCTGAAACTCGGCAGGGCGCAGGGCGTAGCCATAGCAGCGGCAATACAGCACGGAGTGCCTGTGCACGAATATGCGCCGATGAAGATAAAAATGGCAATAACAGGCAACGGCAGCGCGTCAAAAGAGCAGGTGGCGGCAATGCTCCAACGCATACTAAAGCTACGCAACGACGAGATGCCAAAGTTCATGGATGCCACAGACGCACTCGGTGCTGCATACTGCCACTTCATACAGAAAGGCGTGACATCAACAGAAAAGAAATACTCAAGCTGGAAAGACTTCGTAAAAAAGAATGCGGGGAAAGTGGTTTAGTTAGTTGTTTAGTTGTTTAGTTATGTGTAGTAAACCACCAAATATGCAACCAACTAAACGACTAAACAACTAAATAACTAAATAACCAAACCACCAAACAACTAAACAACTAAACAACTAAACAACTAAACAACTAAACAACTAAACAACTAAACAACTAAAATGATAATTTCCGTTCACAACGGCGTTACGCGTATGCCGGAATGGCGTATGGCAGAGCCAGTAGATTTTGAACTTGCCAACAATGAGCACATTGCCATTGTAGGACCTAACGCCAGCGGCAAGTCTATGCTGGTAGATATACTGACAGGCAGTCATCCTCTGCTGATGCAAGACGTGAAATATGATTTCTCGCCACACACATCACGCCTCACGTCAGACAACATAAAATACATCACCTTCCGCGACACCTACGGTGGCGACAACGACCGCACATACTATCTGCAGCAACGATGGAACCAGATGGAGATAGACGACAGCACGCCAACAGTTGCACAGGTACTGGAAGAAGCATACCTGCGGGCTGGCGAAGACACAGAGGATAGGCGCACATTCAAGGAACATCTATATGATATGTTCAACTTACGCTTCCTGCTCGACAAATACATCATATTGCTGTCATCGGGCGAACTGCGTAAACTGCAACTGTGCCGCGTGCTTATGACCGCCCCGAGAGTGCTGATAATGGATAATCCCTTCATTGGTCTCGACAAAGAAACACGCCAGCAACTGCGTGAACTGCTGGAGACAATAAGCACAGAAAGAGCCCTTCAGATTATTCTGGTGCTGGCAAAAGACGAGGACATACCTAAGTTCATTACCCACGTGGTGCCAGTAAGGAACCGCGTAGTGCTGCCAAAAGTGACGAGGGCGGAATACTTCAAGACTGCTACCCTGTCAGCAAAAAGCACATTAACCGCAGAAGCGAAGCAAGAGATAATAAACCTGCCATACCGTAGCGACGAATACAACACACAGGAAGTAGTGAGGATGAACAACGTCTCTATACGCTATGGCGCACGTACCATACTCGACCAGCTGAACTGGACAGTATGCAACGGCGAGAAATGGGCACTGTCTGGACAAAATGGCGCTGGCAAATCCACTCTTCTCAGCCTCGTCTGCGCTGATAACCCACAAAGCTACGCTTGTGACATAGTACTCTTCGACCAGCAACGTGGACACGGTGAGAGCATCTGGGACATAAAGAAACACATAGGTTACGTATCGCCAGAGATGCATAGAGCATACAACCGCGATATGCCGGCAATACGCATAGTAGCCTCCGGACTGAAAGACTCCGTAGGACTATACGTCAAACCCACAGAGCAAGACTATACCATCTGTCGCAAATGGATGCGCATCTTCCGTATAGAAGACCTTGCAGAACGCACCTTCCTGAAGTTGTCAAGCGGCGAACAGCGTATGGTTCTCCTTGCAAGAGCCTTCGTAAAAGACCCAGAACTGCTGATACTCGATGAACCCCTGCACGGCCTTGACGCAGAGCGGGGTGAGCTCGTAAAAGACATTATCGACACTTTCTGTCAGCGTAAGAACAAGACTCTAATAATGGTGACGCACTACAAGGAAAACCTCCCTAAGTGCATCACAAACAGCATATACTTAAAAAGGCATGAGTAGTGGTTTAGTGGTTTAGTGGTTTGGTGGTTTAGTTAAATGTATACCAATAGCCCAACCACTAAACAACCAAACCACTAAACAGCCAAACCACTAAACAATGAAACAATGAAAACTCTAACACTATTACTTCTCGGCTGCTGCCTGACAGCGACGGCAGAGACAACAGACAGTTTGAAGACAGATAGCGTGGACAAGAACAAACCTGTGTTCACCGTAATAAAAGAGAATCCCATCACCTCCATTAAGAACCAAAGCCGTTCCGGCACGTGTTGGGACTACTCCACCCTCGCCTTCTTCGAGTCTGAAATAATAAAGAAGACGGGCAAGACCTACGACCTCTCAGAAATGTTTGTCTGCAACAAAAACTACATGGACCGTGCCGTACACACCGTGCGACTACATGGCGATATGCAATTTGAGCAAGGCGGCTCAGCTTATGACGTGCAGTACATACTGAAAAACTACGGCATCTGCCCTGAAGAAGCTATGCCACTGCCAGGCACCATGTACGGTGACACATTAAATAACTTCAGCGAGTTCTTCCTTGTCATGCCGCCATACGTCAAGACCCTTGCCACCTCAAAGTTGCAAAAGCTGTCGCCTGCATGGAAGAACGGACTGCAAGGCATCATAGACGCTTACATCGGCAAGGTGCCGGAGAGCTTCGTCTATGACGGCAAGACATATACGCCGCAGTCGTTTGCCAAGAGCCTCGGACTTAATTGGGACGACTATGTTTCTATTACATCCTACACACATCATCCTTTTTGGACGGAGTTCCCCGTGGAGGTGCAAGACAACTGGCGTCAAGGAATGTCATGGAACGTCCCCATAGATGACATAGCACGCATAATAGACCATGCCATTGACAACGGTTACACCATAGCATGGGGAGGCGATGTGTCAGAAGAAGGTTTCACCCGCGAAGGTCTCGCCGTGCTTGCCGATATAAAGAAGACGCAGGACATGGACGGCTCTGACATGGCAAAGTGGCTGAAGCTCTCTGCCAAAGAGAAGAAAGATAAGATACAGGGACTGGGAGTTAGTGTCCCAGAGCTTACTCCGTCGCAAGAGCAGAGGCAAGAAGAGTTCGATAACTGGCAACTGACTGACGACCACGGGATGCAAATATACGGCAAGGCAAAGGACCAGAACGGCCGCGAATACTACATGGTGAAAAACTCATGGGGTAAAACGGGAGAATACAAAGGTATATGGTATATGACCAAGAACTACATCGTAGCCAAGACAATGGACTTCCTTATTAACAAAGACGCACTGCCAAAAGACATAAAGAAGAAGTTGGGACTATAAAACAACCGATTTGGGTTTAACTGCACCGCAGCCACTTACAATCTCTCCCTTTCCGCCTTGCTGCGGTCCATATACGGCAGACGACATTCACCTCACCAACCTTCGTAAGCATATCCTGCACTCAGTGGAGCAGTGACAACGACAAAGGCGTCCAAGATGGTGTGTCATTTCTTTTTGTCTATCTGGGAGTAGTACTCAGCCAGATATGCTTTTGGCACCCCAATCTTCATTAGATAATCGAGTGCCTGCCTCGCCTTGCGTTTGTTACCCTGCCGCATATAAAGCGAGAAGGCGGTGAGCTGGTAGCTGGTGATGTTGTCGTCCATGGATGCGGGGTATTTCCGCTGTGCCTTCACGTCTTCTATTTTTATTGCCTTCTCTATGTCCATCACCGCGGCATCTATCATCTCCAGCTGGACTTCCACCTCAGCTCTTACAGCCAATGCCTCGGCATCGTCTGGTATCTGCGCCACAAGATGGTTGGCGCGGTCGAAGGCTTGGGTCAGCCGGTGGTCGGCAAGGTCTGTAAGTATTAATCCCATCAGTGCATGGGAGTTGAGGGGCTCGGCCTTCAGCACCTGCTCGTAGTCCTGCCTTGCAAAAGCGTACCTGCCAAGGTGCTGGTTTACGAAGCCACGGTAATAAAGTGCAGTGAGGTTGCCCGGGTCGAGGGAAAGGACAGTGGTGTATTCGTCAAGAGCATACTGCCACTGCCCGAGTTCTATGTTCGCGGCAGCCTTATGGAGGCGCAGGGGGACATTGCGCGGATGACGTTCTATCAGAGTGGTGAGCGTGGAAAGCGAATCACGCCACTCTTGCTGGCTCTGAGCTTTCGCACTCAGTGCAAGCAGGAGTAGCGTGAACAGTATTAATGGTTTACGCATCTGTCAGGACAGTGTTATGCCTTCTTGATGAAATCAACAATCCATTCGCCGACTTCCTTTGTGCCATACTTGGCACCGCCCTCTACCTGTATCTCCGGAGTGCGTACGTTCTGGTCGAGTGATGCGTCCACTGCCTTGCGGATGAGCGCGCCTTCTTCCTTGAGACCAAAGTACTCGTAGAGCATTGCCACAGAGAGTATCTGCGCGAGAGGGTTGGCGATGTTCAGACCTTTACCCTGCGGCCATGAGCCGTGGATTGGTTCGAAGACGGGTGTAGAGCTACCAGTAGAGGCTGAGGGCAACAGTCCCATGGAGCCTGTGATGCATGAACCCTCGTCTGTAAGGATGTCGCCAAAGGTGTTCTCTGTCACCATGACATCAAAGAACTTAGGCTCTTGTATCATGCGCATTGCGGCGTTATCCACGTACATGTAGTCAGTGGTGACATCGGGGTACTGTGGTGCCATTTCCTGCGCTACCTTACGCCAGAGACGTGAAGAGGCGAGTACGTTTGCTTTATCTACTACGGTCAGATGCTTACGGCGCTGGCGTGCGTATTGGTATGCCACTTTCAGTATGCGCTCTACCTCGGGGCGTGTGTAGTAGTTTGTGTCAAGGGCATCTTCTGTTCCTATCTCGTCGTTCATGGCAGGCTCTTGCTTCTTTCCGAAGTACATTCCACCAGTCAGCTCACGTATGCAGATAAAGTCCGCGCCACGTACTATCTCGTCTTTCAGCGGTGACTTGTGCACAAGGCAGTCGAATGTGGTAACAGGACGTATGTTGGCATAGAGGCCGAGCTTCTTGCGCATGGCGAGCAGTCCCTGTTCGGGGCGCACTTTGGCTGAAGGGTTATTGTCGAACTTGGGGTCGCCTACTGACGCGAAGAGTACCGCGTCGGCAGCTTCACATATCTGGTATGTCTCTTCCGGGAAGGGATCACCAACTTCGTCTATGGCGTGCGCGCCGCAGAGTGCTTCTTTGTAAGTCACTTCATGACCATACTTCTCTGCTACGGCAGACATTACGGCAACACCTTGTTCCATGATTTCTGGTCCGATGCCGTCGCCGGCCAGAACTGCGATGTTCAGTTTCATAAGCAAAATATGTTTGTTTCTTTTATTGTTATTTCTTGTTTTCTAATAGGGGCAGCGCCTTCTTAAAAAAAAGAAGCACCGAAAAAATTCTCGATGCTTCCTCTGTGCTTTGTCGGGGTGACAGGACTCGAACCTGCGACAGC
The DNA here is from genome assembly GCA_022773825.1 of Prevotella sp. Taxonomy (GTDB): domain Bacteria; phylum Bacteroidota; class Bacteroidia; order Bacteroidales; family Bacteroidaceae; genus Prevotella. The sequence goes on along the minus strand of JALFOF010000109.1, from coordinate 41,682 downwards.
CTGGTCCCAAACCAGGAACGCTACCAACTGCGCTACACCCCGGTGCATTGTGGGTTGAACGATGCGTCTCGTTTCTCAAATGCGGTGCAAAGGTACTGCTTTTTTTTGTAACCACCAAATTTTTTGGATACTTTTTTTTCTTTAACCGTATTTTCCTTGTCTTTTGGCTTTTTGAAGACCCTTTGCATCACTCAATGGTTCAATAAGAAAATAAAAGCATTGACATTGCATTACAAAAGCATAGCTTTTACCTTGCAATATCAATGCTATTAGCATGTAATCTCTACGGTATTGGCATACTGCCGCGTAGCCATTCCGCAAAGGTTCCGATTATTTACCTTTACTTAATACTTAAATCAGAAGTTAAAATAGTTCTTGGCGTTGTTATAGCAAATGTCCTCTATCATTTGTCTTACACGCTGCTCCTCGTAACCCTTGAATGGTATCAGACCGTTTTCTATGTCCTTACCGATGAGGTTACAGAGTGTGCGGCGGAAATACTCATGCCTTGGATAAGAGAGGAATGAGCGGGAGTCGGTGAGCATACCCACGAAGCGTGACAAGAGTCCGAGCAGTGAGAGCGCGTTCATCTGCTTCTCCATGCCGTCCTTCTGGTCGAGGAACCACCAGCCAGAGCCCCACTGTATCTTGCCGGGGCAAGAACCGTCCTGGAAGTTACCAAGCATAGTGGCAATTACTTCGTTGGCACATGGGTTGAGGTTGTAGAGTATGGTCTTCGCCAGTTTACCTTCCATGTTCAGTTCGTCAAGGAAATGACTCATCGCTTTTGCTGTAGTGAACTCACCAATAGAGTCGAAGCCAGTGTCTGCGCCGAGCTTGTTGAACATAAGGGTGTTGTTGTTGCGTATAGCACCATAGTGGAACTGCTGTGTCCATCCTGCCTCGTAGTCCATTACTGCCATTTCTTTCAAGAAGGCGTGCTTGTACTTACGCTGATCTTCCACTGTTACTTCTTTTCCTGAGATGGCCTTTGCAAGTATTGTGTCTATCTCCGCGGCGGTGTAAGGCTCGTCGTAGAACTCCTCAATGCCGTGGTCAGAGAGCTTGCAGCCCTTGCTTGCGAAGAAGTCGTGGCGCTTCTGCAGTGCGTCTATCATATCCTTAAAGGTAGATATTGCCACGCCAGACACCTCTGACAGCTTATCCACGTATGCCTTGAATGTAGCTGCCTCGATGTTCATTGCCGCGTCGGGTCTCCACGCTGGTATCATGCGTGTCTTGCTTGTTGGGTCCGCTGCCACTACATCATGGTATTCAAGGCTATCTACCGGGTCGTCTGTTGTACATACCAACTCCACATTGTAGTGTGCCATCAAGCCGCGTGGCGTAAACTTCGGGTCGTTGGCAATAAGGTCATTACACTTGTCGTAAATGGCTTTCGCATTCTCCGGGTTAAGTGTCTCCTCTATTCCGAAAGCCGTCTTGAGCTCAAGGTGTGTCCAGTGGTAGAGAGGATTACGGAAGGTGTATGGCACTGTCTCCGCCCACTTTTCAAACTTCTCCCAGTCGGTAGTGTCCTTGCCTGTGCAGAAACGCTCGTCAACGCCGTTGGAACGCATAGCACGCCACTTGTAGTGGTCGCCCATGAGCCATATCTGTGCTATGGAGTCAAAGCGCTTGTTGTCTGCCACCATCTTAGGGATGAGGTGACAGTGATAGTCGATAATCGGCATCTTCGCCGCATGATTGTGATACAAGTCCTGCGCGGTAGCTGTTTCGAGCAGGAAGTTTTCGTCATTAAACTGCTTCATTACTGTGTCTATTAGATTTAATTAGTATTATATTGTTTTAGTATCGTTGGTCTTACTGTCACATACAGTATTATTTTGCAAATGTACTATATTTTTTTCAATCAAGCGAAAGTTTCACGTTTTTTTTGAAAAAAATCATTCAAACACGTCTTCTATGCCCATCATATCGTCTTGACTGACGGCTTCGGAGCATCCATCGAAGCCTTCTGGCAGGTCAAAGACATCGTCGGGACGATATGGCAATGCCGTGTTGCGGTACACTTTCTTCATGAAGTACGCATAAATTGGCAGTGCCATCGTGGCACCCTGTCCCATTGCCATAGAGTCGAAGTGTATATCGCGGTCTTCTCCGCCTACCCATACACCCGAAACAAGGTTGGGTGTTACGCCGATGAACCAAGCATCAGAGTTGCGGTTGGTAGTTCCTGTCTTGCCACCCATCTGTGCGTGGATATTGTATTTGAAGCGAATACGGCTACCCGTACCACCATCCACAACGCCTTGGAGCAGCACAAGCATCTTGAAGGCTGACTCTTCGGATATTACTTCGTTGACACGCGGCTCAAAGCGAGCCACGACCTGTCCGTTGGCATCTTCTATCTTTGACACGAACATGGGCGCACAGCGTATGCCGTGATTAGCAAAAGCGGTGTAGGCACTCACCATCTCACCCACCGTTATGTCGCAAGGGCCAAGGCAAAGCGCCATGGACGGGTGTATATCGGGATTGTATATGCCGTACTCACGCAGTAATTGCACAAACTGCTGTTCGTCAAGTCTCGACATAAGGTACGCGGAAATCCAGTTGTTTGACTGCGCCAGTCCCCATTTCAGCGACACCGCCTCGCCGTAATGCGAGCGGGAAGCGTTGCGAGGAGTCCACGGCCTGCCGGCAACGATGTAGGTCTGCTGCACGTTGGGGGCGTGGTCGCAAGGCGAGAAGCCGTTCTCCATGGCTAAGGAATAGAGGAAAGGCTTTATCGTTGAACCCACCTGTCTGCGCCCCTCCATGACCATATCATACTGGAAATGGGCAAAATCCAGTCCTCCCACGTATGCTTTTACCGCTCCTGTCTTCACATCCATAGAGCAGAAGCCCGAACGCAGGAACGACTTGTAATAGCGTATGGAATCGAGTGGCGTCATGACAGTATCTATCTCACCCTTATATGAGAACACCGTCATCTCTGTTTTCTCACGGAATGAGCGCATTATCTCCTCCTCGCTTGCCCCTGCCGCCTTCATTGTCCTGTACCTCTCACTCTGCACTATAGAGCGATTGAGTATCTGAGCAACCTCCTTCTTCGTTAACTGATTGGTGAAAGGAGCGTTTGGCTTGCGACGGTTCTCGCGGTCAAATGCTGGCTGCAGGTATTTCGCCACATGGGCATAGACCGCCTCTTCGGCATATTCCTGCATACGAGAGTCTATCGTTGTGAACACCTTCAGTCCGTCCCTATATATATTATAAGGTGTGCCGTCCTTCTTTAAGTTCTTGTTGCACCACCCATACAGTGGGTCTTGCTCCCATGCTATGGAGTCTATAACATACTGCACCTGCTGCCATGCCGGGTAGTTATCGCGCCGTGGCTCGTTTGCCATGAGGTATCTGCGGAGGAATTCCCTTAGATATGTCGCTATACCATCCTTGTGGTCCGCGCGATGAAAACGCAGTTCTATAGGCTTGGCTGACGCTTCCGTATACTGTGCCTCTGTAATGTAGCCAGCCTTGACCATCTGCCCTAACACCACGTTGCGACGTTCACGGCATCGTTCTTTATGCCTCACCGGGTTAAAGTATGAGGGATTCTTACACAATCCAATAAGCATGGCAGACTCTTCTAACGAGAGGTCCTTCGGTTCCTTGCTGAAATAGGTATTAGCCGCGTTCTTTATGCCCACCGCATTGTGCAGGAAGTCGAACTGGTTGAGGTACATTGTCACTATCTCCTCTTTGGTAAAAAAGCGTTCAAGCTTCACAGCTATCACCCACTCTATGGGTTTCTGCATCAGTCGTTCCACGGTGCTGTGGGCTTGTTCCGAATAGAGTTGCTTGGCAAGCTGTTGTGTTATGGTGCTACCACCTCCCGCACTCGCCTGTCCTAACAGCCCTCGCTTCACTATGGCGCGCATTAATGCAATGAAGTCCACGCCAGAATGGTCATAGAAACGCACGTCCTCCGTTGCCACGAGTGCTTCCACGAGATGTGTGCTCATCTTGTTAAAGCCCACGTGTATGCGGTTTTCCTTGTTCATGTTCCATGTTCCTATCACCTTACCGTCCGCGCTATACACCTGCGTGGCGTAACGGTCTATGGGGTTTTGCAACTCCTCCATGTCTGGCATATAGCCTATCCAGCCCTTCCATATAGCGGTGAACATCAGTGCTGCTGCCAGCACCGCCACCACTATCGCACTCCAGAGGAAACAAACAAATTTCTTTCTCATTCTGCTAATATTTCGCTTTTTGATTGCAAAAATACAATAATTCTTTGAGAAAACCCTCTATTATTGAAAAAAAATGCTTAACTTCGCACTCAAATACACATTTTTCACAAACATAACATCTATGGATAAGCAAAATTTCGTTACTATCGCCAACCTCTCGAAGGACGAAATACTGTACCTGATAAGCATGGCACAGGAGTTTGAGAAACATCCAAATCGCGAAATCCTCAAAGGAAAGGTTGTTGCCACACTATTTTTTGAGCCCAGCACAAGGACGCGCCTGTCCTTTGAAACCGCCGCCAACCGTCTTGGCGCGCGTGTCATTGGCTTCACCGACGCTAAGGTCACAAGTGCCACTAAGGGCGAGACGTTGAAGGATACCATACTGATGGTGTCAAACTACGCTGACGCCATTGCCATGAGGCATCACATCGAGGGAGCAGCGCAGTACGCCTCCGAAGTAGCGCCCATACCTATTATCAATGCAGGGGACGGGGCGCACGAGCATCCTTCGCAGTGTTTGCTTGACCTTTACTCCATATACAAGACGCAGGGCACACTGGAGAACCTTAACATCTACCTCGTTGGAGACCTCAAATACGGACGCACCGTCCACTCACTCATAACAGCCATGCGTCACTTCAACCCCACTTTCCATTTCGTTGCGCCGAAGGAACTTGCCATGCCACAAGAATACAAGATATATTGCGATGAACATGGCATAAAGTATGTGGAGCACACAGAGTTCAATGAGCAGACCATCGCCGACGCTGACATTATCTATATGACGCGAGTACAGAAGGAACGCTTCTCTGACTTGATGGAGTATGAGCGTGTGAAGAACGTTTACATCCTCAACCGCGCCATGCTCTCCATGACCAAAGACAACATGAAGATACTGCATCCCCTGCCGCGTGTCAACGAGATAGCATACGACGTGGACGATGACCCACACGCTTACTACATACAGCAGGCAAAGAACGGGCTGTATGCCCGCCAGGCAATATTCTGCTACTGTCTCGGCATCACGCTCGACGAGGTGAAGAACGACACAACCATCATCTAAGCATCGCCCACCCATAACCACCGCGCACCGCGCGGCACACATTTTATCCAACCATGAACAAGAAAGAAAGACTCGTGGCTGCCATTGAGAATGGCACAGTAATAGACCACATCCCGGCAGAGAAGACTTATCAAGTCGTCTCGCTTCTTGAACTCGACAAGTCACCAGAACCTGTCACCATAGGTAGCAACTACCCTTCAAAGAAACTCGGAAAGAAGGGCATCATAAAGGTGACGGACAAGTTCTTCACCGACGAAGAGATTTCGCGCCTGTCCGTAGTAGCCCCCAAGGTGGTGCTAAACATCATCAAAGACTATCAGGTTATAGAGAAGAAGACAGTGGAAACGCCTGATGAACTGAAAGGCATCATACGCTGCAACAACCCCAAGTGCATCACAAACAACGAGCCGATGCAGACCATCTTCCGCGTGGTCAACAAGCTGTCAGGCACAGTGCGTTGTCACTACTGCGACAAAGAGCAGGACATAAAAACCGTCACGCTCGTGTAATCCGACAACAAATGAAGAGACACCTCTTTACCATCCAACTCCGCCTTGCCATCTCCGAATAACAATTCCCAGTTCCCAAATAGTCCATCTCGCGTTCCCTCCAGACGATATCCTTGTAAGAGACCGCACGCCAAATGATAAAGTTATTTTATGAGCCCCTTTCAGGGGAGTGGTGTAGGGACGATAGTCAGACAGGGGCAAGCCCCTGCCCTATATTGTTTGCCCCTTGCAGGGGCTATAAACCAAAGAATGAGGTTGTAGCCATAGTGCCATTACTGGGGCGCACGCCAAATGATTGAAGGTTACCAATTGTCCCTATAAGGGGCACATAATAAAGGATAGGGGCGTGCCTTGTATTACAGACCTACGACACATTGCCCCTGTAAGGGGCACATAATAAAGGATAGGGGCGTGCCCCTATCTATTCCGAGCCCTCCCTACCCCATCCGCCCCTGTAAGGGGCACATATAAATAATCATAATATCGGTAAGAATACACAAAGCGGCGGTGGGACGATGTGTAACAAATGTGTAAAGGCGGTTAAGACTTATAGCAACGATATATCAGCGCCCCATGGCACACTTTTGGGCTATTATGCAGCAATCGCTATGCTTTTACCACGTAAACAGATAGTTATTACATGGTAAAAGCATAGCGATTAGCGTATAAAAGCATAGCTATTACTTCGGCATCATCTGACGGTGATGTGGAAGCAGCCCTGCTTCACCTCATATTTCACGTAGCAACGCTCCGACTGCCGCATATCGCGCAACACCTCTGAAAGTACCCATTTCAAGGTATCGTTGCGCACTTGCCGCATAGGCTGGGCGGCAGTCTGTACCGTCACGTAGCGGTTGTAGCATATATCGAAGGTAGTGCCAAAGCGGTGGCATGAGTTCTCGCTGGCGTTGCCGTTGTGCTTGCGCAGGCGCGCCACGTCCTCCTCCGTGCGCAGCACGCTGGTGACGATAATCTGGTGGAGCGGCACACCTTTTATATATAGGCTGTCGTAGAACGCACGACCTATATCTTGCAGCAGCACACTGGCGCGCGGCACAAGGTAGGGTATGCTCTCACGCAGCGGGTCCACATGGAAATATGGATTGGCGGCGACATATACCAACTCTCGCTTGCGCTTCTCGGCATCGGCGCGGTTGCGCACGGCTGGCACGCCGTAACGCTCCGCTGACTGGAGTTGCACGCTGTTGCTGTCGGGGAAGGTGGTCTTGAAAGACGGTACGCTGAGTATGCGGTGGGGCACGAAGCCCGAGTCCGCTGTCATAACAACTTCCTTGGCAGGCGGCTGGCTCACGGCGAGCAGGCTGTCGTCGTCACTTTGCACCACTGACAGGCTGTCACTGCCGCCAGCAGCAGGCGACTCGGTGAAGAGGGGCGACTCGGCCGCGCAGCGGGCGAGTGCCAGTAGCACCGTGACCAGTGCGAAGGTATGCAGGTATTTTGTTTTTGATATCTTCATAGGTGTCTTTTTGTCCTTGGCAAACGAAAAAAATATCGTTTTCGAGGCACAAAGGTACAAAAAGTTATCGGAATATGGAAAAAGTTTTGTAATTTTGCAGAAATATTTGAATTATATACAACAGAAGTGATAGAAAAGCATATTGTTCTTGAAGATATAGACCCTGTAGCGTTCTACGGTGTGAACAACAGCCACCTTCAGATGGTACGCTCGCTGCACCCGAAGTTGCGCATCATGGCACGCGACAACATCATCAAGGTTCTCGGCGAGGAGGAGGAGATGTGTGCCTTTGAGGAAAGCATGGAGCGTATGCGGCAGCACGTGTTGCGCTACAACATGATAAGCGAGGAGGATATACTCGACATAGTGAAGGGACACGCCACTAATGCCGACGCGGCAAAGGACGTGGTGGTGTACAGCATAGCGGGGAAGCCGATAAAGAGCCGCTCCGCCAACCAGCAGAAACTGATTGACGCATACAACGAGAACGATATGGTATTCGCCGTAGGGCCTGCCGGAACGGGTAAGACGTACCTCTCCATAGCCCTCGCGGTGAAGGCACTGAAGGAGAAAACGGCAAAGAAGATAATACTTTCAAGGCCCGCGGTGGAAGCAGGAGAGAAGCTCGGCTTCCTGCCAGGCGACATGAAGGAGAAGATAGACCCATACCTGCAGCCGCTGTACGATGCGCTGGAGGACATGATTCCCGCGGTAAAGCTGCAGGACATGATGGACAAGCACGTGATACAGATAGCACCACTCGCCTTTATGCGCGGCAGAACGCTGAGCGACGCGGTGGTGATACTGGACGAGGCGCAGAACACCACACCGGCGCAGATACGTATGTTCCTCACCAGGATGGGCTGGAACACGAAGATGATAGTGACGGGCGACCTGACGCAGGTGGACTTGCCGAGGGGGCAGAAGAGCGGGCTGCGTGAGGCACTGGACATACTCGGCGACATAGAAGGCATCGGAGTGGTGAACCTTACGGGAAAAGACATCGTGCGACACAAGCTCGTAACGAGGATTGTCAATGCCTACGAGAAGGCTGACAAGAAAGAAAACAACTAACAACAACAAAGATATGAACAACGCTTTAACATCAACTGATTTTCATTTTGCAGGCCAGAAGAGCGTGTACCACGGCAAGGTGCGCGACGTTTACAACATCAATGACGACCTCATGGTAATGGTGGCAACCGACCGTATCTCGGCTTTCGACGTGATACTGCCTAAGGGCATACCTTTCAAAGGACAGGTGCTCAACCAGATAGCGGCAAAGTTCCTCGACGCGACGAGCGACATCTGCCCTAACTGGAAGCTGGCAACGCCCGACCCGCAGGTGACGGTGGGACTGAAGTGCGAGGGCTTCCGCGTGGAGATGATAATACGCGGCATACTGACAGGCTCCGCATGGAGAGACTACCAGAAGGGCTGCCGAGAGATATGCGGCGTGAAGTTGCCGGAGGGAATGCGTGAGAACGAGCGGTTCCCGGAGCCAATCATAACGCCAACCACCAAGGCTGACGAGGGACACGACCTCAACATATCAAAGGAAGAGATAATAGCACAGGGACTGGTGGACAAGGAGGACTACGAGATAATGGAGGACTACACGCGTAAACTCTTCGCGCGCGGACAGGAGATAGCGGCAAAGCAGGGACTGATACTCGTGGACACGAAGTACGAGTTCGGCAAGAGAGACGGCAAGGTGTACCTCATAGACGAGATACACACACCCGACTCATCACGCTACTTCTACGCTGACGGCTACGAAGAGAAGTTCGAGAAAGGCGAGCCGCAGAAGCAGTTGTCAAAGGAATTCGTGCGCCAGTGGCTCATTGAGCACGACTTCATGAACGAACCGGGGCAGACCATGCCGGAGATAACTGACGAATACGCTGAAAGCGTGAGCGAACGCTACATAGAACTCTACGAGAACATAGTGGGCGAGAAGTTCGACCGTAACACGGACCAGAGCAACATACAGGCTCGCATAGAGAAGAACGTGAGCGAGTATCTCGCAAAACTGTAAGGGATGTATAAGCAGGAAACCATCAAGCCTTACAGCAAGCGAGGCGACAAAGCAAGTCAAGTGGAGGCGATGTTCGACAACATCGCCCCCACTTACGACAAGCTGAACCACCAACTGTCATGGGATATAGACCGCTATTGGCGCAACAAGGCAATACGACGCATGGCGACACACGAGCCAAAGCGCATACTCGACATCGCCACTGGCACGGGTGACTTCGCAATTCTTGCAGCGGAGAAGCTACGACCGCGGCAGGTGATAGGCGCGGACATATCGGAAGGCATGATGGAAATAGGCAGAGCGAAGGTAAAGGAGAGGGGCTTGCAGGATGTGATATCCTTCAAAAAAGAAGACTGCACCTGTCTCTCCTTCGGTGAAGGACAGTTTGACGCGGTGATGGCGGCATTCGGCATACGCAACTTTCAAGACCTTGAAAAAGGGCTGCGGGAGATGCAACGGGTGCTGAAACCCGGCGGAATGTTGTGCGTGCTGGAGCTTACCACGCCCGTGGCATCCCCTATGAAACAGCTATTTCACATATACAGCCACACCATACTGCCTATATATGGCCGCTTTATCAGCAAGGACACAGCGGCTTACTCGTACCTTACAAAGACTATCGAGGCCTTTCCGCAAGGGGAGACAATGGTGGAGATATTCAAGAAAGCAGGGTTCAGCAAGGCTACCTTCACGCGATTGACATTCGGGATATGCACCCTTTACACAGCATACAAATGACAAAATATTCCAAACTATGAAGAAATTCGGAATAATAGGCTACCCCTTAGGGCACTCTTTCTCACCGGGATACTTCAACGAGAAGTTCCAAAACGAGGGAATAGATGCCATATATGAGAAGTATGAACTGCCTGTGATAACTGACTTGCAGGCCATCATTGACTACACGCAGGACCTATGCGGATTCAATGTCACCATACCATATAAGGAGAAGGTGATGTCTTACCTCGACGTAATATCGCCTGAGGCACGTGCCATCGGAGCTGTGAACGTGGTGAAGGTAACCAACAAGGACGGCAAGAAACACCTTGAAGGCTACAATAGCGACCTCATCGGCTTCACACGGAGCATACAACCGTTGCTGGAAGCACACCATAAGAAGGCGCTTGTGCTGGGAACGGGAGGCGCGAGCAAGGCAGTGATGTACGGACTGCATAAACTTGGAATAGAGACAATGCTGGTAAGCCGATACCAAAAGAACAACACCATACAGTATGAGCAGATAGATGAGGAGGTGATGAAGGAATATACCGTCATCGTAAACTGCACGCCATGCGGCATGGCACCACACTTTGACGAGTGTCCCGCCATACCATACTGCCACATTACGCCAAAGCATCTGCTGTTCGACCTGATATATAACCCGGACGAGACGCTGTTCTTGAAGAACGGACGCGAACAGGGAGCGGTGACAAAGAACGGGCTTGAGATGCTACTGCTGCAGGCGGAAGGCGCATGGGAGATATGGAATAAATAAGAAAACAATGATTTCTGTAGAAGGACTTAAAGTTGAATTTGGAGTAAAACCGCTGTTCAAGGATGTCTCCTTCGTTGTAAACGACCGGGACCGCATAGCTCTGGTAGGCAAAAATGGTGCGGGTAAGTCCACAATGTTGAAGATTCTTGCCGGAATACAGACACCAACGGAGGGCACAGTGTCAGTGCCTAACGACACCACCGTGGGCTATCTGCCACAGGTTATGGTACTGCAAGACGACACAACGCTGCGCGAAGAGACAAAGAAAGCGTTCGCTGACATCGACAAGATGAGGGAGAAGGTGGAGCGGCTGCAAAGGGAAATGGAGACGCGCACCGACTATGAGTCGGACGAATACATGCAGTTGGTGGAGAAATTCACCTTGGAGCACGAGCGTTTCCTTATGATGAACGCAGAGAGTCGCGAGGCGGAGATGGAACGGACGCTGACGGGTCTCGGCTTCAAACGCACAGACTTCGACCGTCCCACCGCAGAATTCTCCGGGGGATGGAGAATGCGTATTGAGCTGGCAAAGCTGTTGTTGCGCCATAATGACGTAATACTCCTTGACGAGCCGACAAACCATCTCGACATTGAGTCTATACAATGGCTGGAGCAGTTCCTTGCTCAAAGCTCGCAAGCGGTGGTGCTCGTCAGCCACGACAGAGCGTTTATAAACAACGTCACGAACCGTACGCTGGAGATTTCTTGCTCGCATGTCATTGACTACAAGGTGAAATACGACGAGTACGTGGTGTTGCGCAAGGAACGAAGGGAACAGCAACTGCGTGCATACGAGAACCAAAAGAAGGAGATTGCCGACACAAAAGCATTCATAGAACGCTTCCGTTACCAAGCCACAAAGGCGGTGCAGGTGCAGCAACGCATAAGGCAGTTAGAGAAAATAGTGCCTATTGAGGTGGACGAAGTGGACACTTCGGCTCTGAGACTCAAGTTCCCACCGTGCCTGCGCTCAGGAGATTACCCCGTAATATGTGACGAAGTGTCAAAGAATTACGGCGAGCACAACGTGTTCCACAATGTTAACCTCACCATAAAACGTGGCGAAAAAGTAGCATTCGTAGGCAAGAACGGCGAGGGAAAATCTACCCTTGTCAAGTGTATCATGGGCGAAATACCCTTTGATGGCAACCTGAAGATAGGCCATAACATACAGATTGGCTACTTTGCGCAGAACCAAGCCCAGCTGCTTGATGAGACATTGACGGTATTTCAGACCATAGACAACGTGGCTCGCGGTGAGATACGCCTGCGAATAAATGACATTCTCGGCGCATTCATGTTCGGAGGAGAAGCTTCGGAGAAGTATGTCAAATTCCTATCAGGTGGCGAACGCTCGCGCCTCGCTATGATACGCCTGCTGCTTGAGCCTGTGAACTTCCTCATACTCGACGAACCTACCAACCACCTCGACATGACATCGAAGGACGTTCTGAAAGATGCCATCAAGTCATTCGATGGCACTGTCATCGTTGTCAGCCACGACCGTGAGTTCCTTGACGGACTGGTGGACAAGGTATATGAGTTCGGCGGCGGTACGGTACGCGAGCACCTCGGCGGCATATACGACTACCTCCTCACGAAAAACGCGTCAACCATCAACGAGGCAATAGGCGCATCGCAACAGAAGGTGACATCCCCCACCCCACCGCCAACGGCAAACGCGCCACAGCCCTCGCTCTCCACGGCTGCCGATGACTGGGCGGCGCGCAAGGCAGAGCAGAAACGTATCAACAAGATAAACAAGCGACGCAAGGAACTGGAGGAAAAGATTGAGAAGCAAGAAGCACGAAAAGCCGAACTGGACGATATGCTGATGAAACCGGAAAACGCCGCAAACATGAAGCTGGTAAACGAATATACCGACATACAAGCGGAGTTAGAAAAGCTTGAGGAAGAGTACTTCTCACTTGAAGAGTAACACAAACGACAAACAATCCAATAGATTTCAATACATGCCATTAAGACTTCCAGACAAATTACCCGCAATAAAACTCCTCGAAGACGAGAACATTTTTGTCATCGACGAGACACGCGGCCACTCGCAGGACATACGTCCGCTGCGTCTGGCGATACTTAACCTTATGCCAATAAAGGTGACAACGGAGACGGACCTCGTGCGCCTGCTGTCGAATACGCCGCTGCAAATAGACGTCACGTTTATGAAACTGAAGTCGCACACCTCCAAGAACACGCCGATAGAGCACATGAAACAGTTTTACATACCGTTTGATGAGCTACGCAACAGGAAGTTTGACGGTATGATAGTGACAGGCGCTCCCGTCGAGGGCATGGCGTTTGAAGAAGTGAACTACTGGCAGGAGATATCCGAAATATTCACCTGGGCACGCGCCAACGTTACCTCCACATTATATATATGCTGGGCTGCGCAGGCGGCATTGTACCACTTTTACGGCATTGACAAGCACCAATTGCCCAAAAAGACCTTCGGCGTATTTACACAGAACATCAACCCCGCTTTTGAGAACATACAGCTGTTCCGTGGTTTTGACAGCGTGTTCGCCATGCCACACTCACGCCATACAGAGAACAGGAAGGAGGACGTGGAGAAAGTACCCGATGTCTCCATACTCGCAGAATCGGCTGAAAGCGGGCCAAGCATCCTCATGGCACGCGGCGGCCGAGAGATATTCGTCACCGGACACATGGAGTACAACCCCGATACGCTCGACACTGAATACCGCCGAGACCTCGGAAAGCGTGACGATGTGGACGTGCCAGTAAACTACTACATAGACGATGACCCCGAAAAAGGACCTCTCGTGACATGGAGAGCACACGCAAACCTCTTCTATCACAACTGGATTAACTACTACATCTACCAGCGTACGCCATACGACATCAGCCAGATAAGCCACGATATGGAGTATTAAAGCAGAAGTTAATTATACCTTTTAGAAGTACTTTTTTGCGGAATTTCGTAAGAAAAACGATGACACCGCAAAAAAATCATATAGAAAATTTGGTCAAGTCAGAAAAACTACGTACCTTTGCACTCGCAAAAAAGAAACACATAGTTTTGGCAATGCACTCTTAGCTCAGTTGGTAGAGCAACTGACTCTTAATCAGTGGGTCCAGGGTTCGAATCCCTGAGAGTGTACAAACTATAGATTTCAAGCGCAAAACACGTTGCACTCTTAGCTCAGTTGGTAGAGCAACTGACTCTTAATCAGTGGGTCCAGGGTTCGAATCCCTGAGAGTGTACAAAGGAAAGGAAGAAGCAATACGACAGAAAAGTCGTGTTGCTTCTTTTGTTTTATATACCGACAGTAGTCGCTTGGCATACTATTTGTTTAGCAGCAAGAGCTATAAGGCACTACAACAATAAACAATCAGGAGGAAATCCCGTGCACAAGAAATATTCAGACAACATAACATCCCTGCTTGACGAAGGCAGACGCGAGGCAAGACGGCACCGCAGTCGCACCGTAAGACCTGAGCACCTGCTCATGGCCTTGCTGAAACGGCGTGACACCATAGCAGACAGGATAATGCAACAGCTGCACGTTAACAAGACAGACATATCCATAGACTGCGAGAACCAGTTGCTTGAAGACGTGGACAACGCAGAGAACACGACGGCGCCAGAAGCCAACGGCAACAGCAATACAGGGGAAACAGCGGAAGCATACCCCGCCCTCGACGAAAAGACGAACCAGCTTATGCGCCTTGCCGCCCTTGAGGCACGTATGCACAAGAAAGACACCGTGCAGCTGGAGCACCTTCTGCTCGCCATACTCCACGATGTAAACAACAACAAGGCAAGAAGCATACTGGAGCACAACAATATGAATTATGACAATGTGGCAGAGTGTCTTGCTAACGATAACATCAGCAACACCACCTTGGAGGACGATAAAACATACTTTACCGACCCCCTCTCTGGTCCAACACTCAACGAAATTCCAAAACGACAAACACCAAAAGACGGCATGAACCTTTCTGACGACGACTTTGAAGAGAATACCGAGGAGCAGGGCAAGCAGCCCAGCAACCCGACCACCAAGAAGCCCAACGCACAGGGCGGCAGGCAGACACCGGTGATAGATGCGTTCGCCATAGACCTTACCAACGCCGCCGCGGAGGGTAAGATGGACCCCGTAGTAGGACGCGACAAGGAGATTATGCGGTTACAAGAGATAATCTGCCGCCGCAAGAAGAACAATCCCATCCTCATCGGTGAGCCCGGCGTGGGAAAAAGCGCAATAGTGGAAGGTCTCGCGCAGATGATTGTGAGCCACCGCACCTCGCCAGTGCTTTTCAACAAGCGCCTCGTATCGCTCGACATGGCAAGCATGGTGGCTGGCACAAAATACCGAGGACAGTTTGAGGAGAGGATAAAGAACCTCATAAAGGAACTGGAACAAAATCCGGACATCATCATCTTCATCGACGAAATCCACACCATCATCGGCGCAGGCAGCGCGGCTGGCTCCATGGACGCTGCCAATATGCTGAAACCGGCCCTCGCCCGCGGCACGGTGCAGTGCATCGGGGCCACCACGATAGACGAATACCGCAAGACCATTGAGAAGGATGGCGCACTTGAAAGGCGGTTCCAAAAGATAATGGTCGAGCCGTCCACGCCAGAGGAGACCTTGCAGATACTCGACAACATAAAGGGACGTTACGAGCAGCACCACCACGTATCGTACACCGACGAGGCTGTCAACGCTTGCGTAAAGCTGACCCAGCGCTATGTCACCGACAGGGCATTCCCTGACAAGGCCATCGACGCCCTCGACGAGGTCGGCGCACACATACACCTACGCCATGCCGATGTGCCCGAGGACATTACGAAGATGGAGGACGAGATACGCGAAGCCAAGCGCAGAAAGCTACAAGCCGTGCAAAATCAAGACTTTGAACTCGCCGCTAACTGCCGCGACCTCCAGATACGACTTGAAGAACAACTCGCCACACTGAACAACCGTTGGCAACAGGGCGACACGGGAACGCGCGAGGAAGTGTCGGCGGACGATGTGGCAGACGTAGTGGCACGCATGACGGGGATACCCGTACAGCGCATGGCAGAGAGCGAGGGCGAGAAACTACGCAACATGAGTGGCAGGTTGAAAGAGGCTGTAATAGCGCAGGATGCGGCAATAGAAAAGATGGTACGCGCCATACAACGCAACAGGGTCGGGCTGCATGACCCCAACCATCCCATCGGCGTATTCATGTTTCTTGGACCTACCGGCGTGGGAAAGACATACCTCGCCAAGAAACTGGCAGAGGAGATGTTTGGCTCTACCGACGCCATGATACGCATAGACATGAGCGAATACTCCGAAGCTTTCAACACTTCGCGCCTCGTGGGAGCCCCTCCGGGATATGTTGGCTATGAGGAAGGCGGACAGCTCACGGAGAAGGTGCGCCGCAAGCCCTACTCCATCGTCCTGCTCGACGAGATAGAGAAGGCTAACAGCAAAGTATTCAACATGCTGTTGCAGGTGCTCGACGAGGGCCGCCTCACCGACGGCAACGGACGATTGGTGGACTTCCGCAACACGATAATCATCATGACCTCCAACGCCGGCACGCGACAGCTCAAGGAGTTCGCACACGGCGTAGGCTTCACCGCAGCCTCTGGCAGCGGCACAGACATGAACGAGAAAGACCGTGAATACGCGCGCTCCATCATACAGAAGAGCCTCAGCAAGCAGTTTGCGCCGGAGTTCCTCAACCGTCTTGACGAAATCATTACCTTCGACCAGCTCAACCTCGAAGCTATCCGCAAGATTGTGGACATTGAGCTGTCAGGACTGTACCGCCGCGTGGCGGACCTTGGATACAAGCTCACCGTGACAGAAGAGACGAAGGACAAGCTCGCCAAGGAGGGGTACGACATACAATACGGTGCAAGACCGCTGAAACGCGCCATACAGACGCACATAGAGGATGCCCTGTGCGAGCGCATACTGTCAACAGAGCTCACCCCCGGGGAGGAAATAGTCATCTGACCGTTTGGGAGGCTGGCAGCGTTGCGGAACGGATGAACGTCAGATTTCGCCCTACCCTGCCACGTCCCGCAACAACAAACATGACGAACGCCAAGATAAAGGCTGGCTCTGACTAATACAAGCAGGCAGGTTTCATACTGGTTATGGAGCCTGCCTGCTTTCGTTTTGCGTGCCTCCTCCCGACGGGGGATAAAGGAAGGAGAGCGCGACAGCACCCATTTACAAACGCCACTGCGCCCAAATCACGACGCCATAGCGGTCATTCAGCATCGTGGTTTGGGCGCAGTCTTTTTACAAGGAAAATGTCGTGGTAAAGTAATCGCTATGCTTTTACAATATAATCACATAGCTCTTACAACGCAATAGCGTAGCTTTTGCAAAGTAATAGCATAGCTTTTGCAACGCAGACGTTGCGCTACACATTCTTCACCTTGCAGGCAATGGTGCACACATCGCCTTCAAGCGTCTCGTCAATGCTTTCGCATATACCCTTCAGAATGGCGTAAGACACCTTGTTGCTCTCGCTCTTCAGGTCGGCGAGGAACTTCTTTGACTGCCCGTGTATGGTAAATACCACGGCTACGGAGTAGTCCATCTCGCTGTAATTGACGCTGACCTCCACGGTGCCGTTCCATGGTATCAGCCTCTGCGTGAACTCGTCGATAAGCCCTTGCAGCTTATAGAAGATGTCGCTTATGGCATACTTCTGGCAGAAAGCGTCGAGTTTGTGGCTCTGCTCATCGTAGGTGGGGTCGTCAGCAGCGGCAAGAACGTAAGTGAACGTACGCATACGCCCTATGAAGTTCTGCGTGACCTCCCTCTGCGGGTGGTTGAAAATCTGGTCTGGCGTACCCTCTTCGTATATCACTCCATCGTACATGAAGAAGATACGGGAGCTTACATCGCGCGCGAACTTCATCTCGTGCGTCACTATGAGCATCGTCATACCCTGCTTGGCGAGCTGGCGTATTACGCTGAGCACCTCGCTCACCATTGTCGGGTCGAGGGCGGAAGTAGGCTCGTCAAACAGTATGCAGTCTGGCTTCATGCTGAGGCAGCGGGCTATTGCCACCCTCTGCTTCTGACCGCCGGATAGGTTGCGCGGCATGACGTCGGCCTTGTCTTCCAGCCCTACGGTGCGCAACAAGTCCATACCGACACGTTTCGCCTCCTTCTTATCCATGCCCAAAAGGCGGACAGGACCGTTGGTAACATTCTCAAGCACAGTCATGTGCTCGAAAAGATTGAAGTTCTGGAATACCATCCCCATCTTCTGCCTTACCTTATTGAGCTTGCAGTTCTTGTCAAGGATGTTCTGTCCGCCGAAGATAATCTCGCCGCCCGTGGCAGGGTCAATGCTGTTGAGGCAGCGCAGGAAGGTGCTCTTGCCCGTGCCAGAAGGTCCGATGATGCTTATCACCTCGCCTTTCTCTATGTTGCAGTCTATGCCTTTCAGCACGTCAAGGCGTGAACCGTCGGGCATAGTGAACGACTTTGTCAGGTTCTTTATCGTAATCATTGCTTTCAATGGTTGTATTGTTGTTACTACTTCGATATTTTCTTCAGCAGCAGGTCGAGCGACTTGCTGAGCATCCATGCCAGCACAAAGTATATTATGGTGACGAAGATGAGTGGGAAGAAGGCTTCAAAGCTGGCGTTGCGTATGAGGTCGGATGCCTTGGTAAGGTCAACGATGGAGATATAGCCCACGATTGACGTTCCCTTGAGCAGCGAAATAGCCTCCCCTTGGAACACGGGTATGATGTGGCGGGCAGCCTGCGGCGCCACGATATAGACGAAAGTCTGGAGCGGGGTGTAACCCAACGCGAGACCAGCCTCCGTCTGCCCGGGGTCAACGGCACGGATGCCTGTGGTGAACATCACGGCGATGTATGCGCCGAAGTTCATGGCAGAGGCTATGATGGCAACCATCATGGCAGACAAGCCGGAGTTGGCGAGGATGATATAGTACATGACGAGCAGCAGCACCAGTATGGGGATGTTCCTCATAAGGTCGATATAGCAGTTGGCTGTGACGCTGAGCAATTTGCGACGGCTCATCTGCAAGTAGCTTATGAAGGCCCCGAGTATGACGCCTATGATAAGAGAGCCGAGGAAAATCCATATCGTTGTCCAGAAGCCCTCAACTATCATCTTCCACCTGTCCTGCTGTATCAGCGAGCGGTCGAAGCTCTCCTGCAACTTCTCGTAGAAGGGTTTGTCATTGCCGGCATTGGCTTTACGAATCAACACCGTAGTGACGGAGTAGTCGTCGGCAGGGGTGAAGAGCACCATCTTCTCGCGGTCAGGCGTGACGCTCATGCCCGCGGCAATGACGTCAATCTTCTTTGACTGCAAAGCCGGCAGAAGCGCATCGAAGGTATATACCTCACAGACAAGCCCGTAGCCACGTTCTATGGCGAAACGCTGCCAGAGTTCCACCTCGTAGCCCGTCATCTCGTTGTTCACCATGATGTCATACGGAGGGTAAGAGCCGTCGGAACCAAGGCGCAGCACACGCTTCCCCTTGGTAGGGACATCCTTCTGGCGTATCACGACCTTCTCAAGGTTGTTGGTCTTCAAGGGGTTCAGCCACCTTGACTTTATCTCGTCCAACCTACCACAGGCCTGTATGCTGTCGAAAAAGGCAGTGTATTCCTGCAGCAACGCGCTGTCTTCCTTACGCAAGGCGCATGCCAACGGCTCCTGAGTGGTGGAGTCGGTGAACGCCTCTTCTATGTCAAGGCGCATGAAGTCGTCAGAGAACATATTGTTGCGCTCCACCAACGCCACGTCGCACTGCCCCGCATCGAGGGCTATGAGCGCGTCGAGACCTCCAGGGAGGCACTGCACATTCTCCTTCTCCGTTACCATACGCGCTATCTTCTCCTGCGTGGTACCGGAGTTGGCTGCCACGGTATGCCCGCGCAGGTCGGCGAGGCTCTTTGGCACGAAACGTTGTTCCTTGCTGCCACAGCCTGCCATCACGGTGGCAACGAGCAGCAGCGACATTATTTTTACAAAGGTCTTCATATTAATAGAATTAAAGAAAGCCCCCAAATGTGAGACGTATGGGGGCTTTGGTACATTACAGTGTTACTCCGTTCTTAAAGATGGATATTTCCCTATAGCCGTTAACCTCGTTGCGTGCAGGCTCGCCGCTGGCAACAGCAAGTACCTTGTCGATAAACTCTGGCACAAGTTCCTTCATGGACTTACCGTCCACAAGTTGTCCTGCATTGAAGTCAATCCAGTTCTTCTTGCGCCGGTAGAGGTCGGAATTAGTAGAGATTTTCATCGTTGGCACGAAGGTGCCAAACGGCGTGCCGCGCCCTGTAGAGAACAATACGAGGTGGCAGCCGGCGGAAGCGAGGGCTGTTGCCGCCACAAGGTCGTTGCCCGGTGCGGAAAGGAGGTTGAGGCCTGTTGCCTGCAGGCGGTCACCGTATTCAAGGACACCGCTGACAGGAGCGCGTCCACACTTCTGCGTACAGCCGAGAGCCTTGTCCTCGAGGGTTGAAATACCGCCAGCCTTGTTGCCCGGAGAGGGGTTCTCACCCACGGGTTCGCCGTGTGACAGGAAGTAGTTCTTGAAGTTATTGATGAGCGACACGGTCTGGTCGAACAGTTCCTTGGTCTCGCAACGGTTCATCAGGATGGTCTCCGCACCGAACATCTCAGGTACCTCCGTGAGTATAGACGTGCCACCTTGAGCTACGAGCCAGTCGGAGAACTCGCCTTCAAGCGGATTGGCAGTGATACCGGAGAAACCGTCGGAGCCGCCGCACTTCAAGCCTACGCGTAGCTTGCTCACTGGTACATCCTCGCGTTTATCTTCCTTCGCAAGGGCGTATATGCCGCGGAGCACCTTCATACATTCCTCTGTCTCATCGCCCTCGACCTTCTGCGTCACCACGAGTTTTATGCGGTCGCGGTCGTAGTCGCCTAGCATCTGCATAAAGTCGTCAGGCTGGTTATTCTCACAGCCAAGCGACAGTACGAGCACACCGGCAGCGTTAGGATGGAGCACTATATCGCGGAGAATCTTGCGCGTAGCCTCATGGTCCTCAGAGAGTTGCGAGCAGCCGTAGTTGTGATGCCACGCGTGGACAGCGTCTATTCCATCGAGGCGTGTCTCAGTCTCAAGCTGTTTTGCAAGATGCTCTGCTATGCCGTTGACGCAGCCTACCGTGGGCACAATCCATATCTCATTACGCACGCCAACATCGCCATTCTTACGCACATAGCCTTTAAAGGTTCGGTTTTCCTTAAGTATCGTAAGTTTTTCATCTACTGGATTATACGTATATTCCAGCGTCCCGGCAAGATTGGTCTTGAGGTTGTTCTCGTTAACCCACTCGCCTGCTTTCAAGTCTTTAAGCGCATGACCGATGGGATAACCGTACTTGATGATGTCTTCTCCTTCGCTTTTGTCTTCAAGGAGCACCTTGTGCCCGGCGGGAGTGTCCTGCAAGAGCTTTATTTCCTTGCCGTCAGCGGCAATTATTTCTCCTGCCTTCATGGCACGAAGACATACTACCACCGAGTCAGCGGGATTAATTTTAAGAAAAGAGGCTTGTTCCATAGTTTCTTACATTTAGGGTTATTATTATTATTTGTTTATTACTACTTATATTTGCGTTCTGCGATAGAAGTCCACATTCTCCTTTGAGAGGATTTCTATCGGCATATAGTTGACGGGAGTGACGTGTTTCTTCAGGATTATCGCCCTGACAAGAGCGTCAACACTGTAAAAACCCTGCTGGTATCCGTGCTGCGCTATGAGGAAAGAGATGCTCCCCTCCCTTATGCAACGTGCGTTCTTCTCCACCATGTCGTAGCCCATTATCTGGACATCGCGGCGGTTTGTCCTAAGCAGGAACTCGCCCACGATGTGCGCTTTGGAGTTAAGCGTGATACAGTGATGAGTGGCTGGATGCTCCTGGAAATACTTCTCCAGCAACAGGTTGTGCTGCTTGCGCGTATTCTGGTACGGCAAATCAAGGTCGTTGATACGCACATTCGGGAAATGGTCTGCCATATAGTGACGGAAACCAACCTCACGATTGACCTGCTGCTTGCTCGCCACGTTGATGCCGTCAAGGGTCTGTTTCATAAACATGATTTCAGTCTCATTAGCAGCGATGAGCATTAGCATCTTAGCGGCAAAGTAACCGCTGGCGAATGAATCCTGCCCATAGAAAGCGAGCGGACGCAAATCTGGCAGATAAGAGTCAAGCATGATGAACGGTATGCCCTTTGCATGCAGCTCATCGGTAAATGGACGGGTGATGTCGAGCTTCGCCGGCACCACGATTACGCCGTCAGGCTTGGCTTCAAGAATAGCTCTGGACTGCTCATTAAAAGACACCACATCGTTGCGCCCATAATATTTCATATTGATATGCACATGAAAATCACGCCTTACGTCACAACATTTGCGCTGTCCTTCCTCCACTTCCTCCCAATACGCTTCGCTCTCATGCTTTGGTATCAGGCAATAGAAATCGTAACGTCTGCTGTTTGCCAGCGCGCTGGCATACATATTCGGTTCGTATTTCATCTCTTCCAACGCCTTATTGACAAGGCTCAGCGCCTTCTTCGATACATTGGGGCGCTTGTGGAGAACCCTGTCAACAGTCCCGACAGAGACTCCTGCTTTCTCTGCAATGTCCTTAATGGTTATGCGTTCGTTTGGCATACAGCTTCTTAAGTCCTTAGGTTATTAATTGAGGTTTTACTGAACGTGTGTCGCACACGGCAATCTTACGTAGTACTATAAAAGTTGTGCAAAAATAACAAAATAATTCCAATTGTGCGAACACACAGCGATATTTTTTGCAAAAAGAGGCGAAAATCGGCATTTTTTTTAGTAAAAGCTTTGTATTTTGCCAAAATGTTCGTAAATTTGTCAATGAATTTTCAGTTTAAGAACAAAACATGTACTAATTAATTATAACTATAACACATTTTATTAAAGACTATGGCAAAAGTAGTAACCTTAGGCGAGATAATGCTCCGCCTTTCCCCTAACGGCCAGGATCGTTTCATCCAGACAGACATTTTCCGTATCATCCCTGGTGGCGGTGAGGCTAACGTAGCGATAAGCTGTGCCAATTATGGACACGACGCTTATTTGGTAACTAAACTCCCGGCACATGAAATCGGACAGATTGCCGTCAACTCCCTGCGCCGTTACGGTGTAAACACACAATATATCGCCCGCGGCGGTGAGCGCGTAGGTCTCTATTACTGTGAGACTGGTGCGTCAATGCGTCCTTCAAAGGTGATTTACGACCGCGCTAACTCTGCGATTGCTGAGGCAGACCCATCTGATTTCGATTTCGATGCTATCATGGAAGGTGCTGACTGGTTCCACTGGTCTGGCATAACACCTGCTATCTCTGACAAGGCAGCTGAGCTTACGAAGCTCGCTTGCGAGGCTGCGAAGCGTCATGGCGTAACGGTTTCTGTTGACCTTAACTTCCGCAAGAAGCTCTGGACCTCAGAGAAGGCAATATCAATCATGCGTCCTCTCATGCAGTATGTTGACGTATGTATCGGTAATGAAGAAGACGCGGAGCTGTGTCTTGGTTTCAAACCTGAGGCAGACGTAGAGGGTGGCGAGACAAACGCTGCCGGTTACGAGGGTATCTTCAAGCAGATGAAAGAGACATTCGGTTTCAAGTACGTTGTTTCTACTCTCCGTGAGTCTTTCTCCGCTACATTCAATGGCTGGAAGGCACTTATCTACGACGGCAAGGAGTTCTATCAGTCAAAGCGTTATGAAATTAATCCTATCATCGACCGCGTAGGTGGTGGTGACTCTTTCTCTGGCGGTCTCATCCACGGTCTGCTGACAAAAGAGACGCAAGGCGAAGCTCTTGAGTTCGCAGTGGCAGCGTCTGCCCTCAAGCATACCATCAACGGCGACTACAACCTTGTAAGCGTTGCTGAGGTAGAGGCCCTTGCTGGTGGCAACGCCAACGGCCGTGTGCAGCGTTAATAACATAATAGAAACCACGGCATCCGTATATGATGCCGTAAAAGAAAGAAAGAAATGGCAAAATTTGATAAACTGGCCGTTATGCAAAAAATTGCGTCGGCTCCAATGGTTCCAGTGTTCTACAACAAGGATGTAGAGGTTGCGAAGAACGTAGTGAAAGCATGTTACGAAGGTGGCGTGCGCGCATTTGAATTTACCAACCGCGGTGACTTCGCGCAGGAGGTATTCGCAGAGCTGGCAAAATTCGTTGACAAGGAGTGCCCGGAACTCGCCCTCGGCATTGGTTCTGTTGTCGATGCACCCACGGCAGCACTCTATATGCAGCTTGGTGCCAACTTCATTGTTGGTCCACTGTTCAACCCCGACATAGCCATCGTATGCAACCGCCGTTGCGTTACATACTGCCCAGGCTGCCTCACACCTTCAGAAATAGGCAAAGCGCAGGAGGTTGGTTGCGACTTCACAAAGGTATTCCCAGGCGATGTCGTTGGTCCTAACCTCATAAAGGGTCTCATGGCTCCCATGCCGTGGTCCAAAATCATGGTTACCGGCGGCGTGGCACCAGAGAAGGAAAACCTCGAAAAGTGGTTCAAGGCTGGCGTATTCTGCGTAGGAATGGGCTCTAAACTCTTCCCGAAGGATAAGGTTCAAGCTGGCGACTGGCAGTACATAACAGACAAGTGCAAGGAAGCACTCGGCTATTGCGCTGCTGCTCGTGCATAAGAAAAACATTATAAAAGGCTCCGCATGGCGCATCTATGCCCTGTGGAGCCTTTTCTTTTGTCTGACTTGGGCGTGTTCCGGAAACGGAGGCATGGGTAACGCAGAGAAAAAGTCAGACAAACTTGCTGTGGCATTTGCCGAAATACGGCAGATGGACAGTTGCAGGATAAAAGCAAAGAACCGTGACTTCTACCTGCACAAGTACAAAGCAGAGAAGATTATCTCTGACTTACAGAGCTATAGCCGCCTCTCTCATGCAGACAGGAAGAGTTTGACAAAAGCCATCAGCGACCTTGCCTTTGCACGGACAGACTATCTTATGCAGGTAGGAAAGTACCGCGAGGCACGCAAAGTGATGGAAGACCTTGCTTCAAACACCACCCTTAACCTTTACAGCGACACCACACAGTGGCTCAATTTCCTTTACCATCAAGGTAAGGTACATTATCATCCTTATTATATAAATAGGTATAAGAAAAGCATCCTTCAAGGATACGACTGCATAGTGCAAGCCTATATCCTGTCTTCGCGTACAGATTACCCCCTATACAAGGCTCTATCCATGCAGATGCTCAGCGTTTACCTGCTCAATGACAGCATCTTCAACCTTGCCAGCGAGTTTGACAGGGCCTCTATAAGATATGTCAATGAGGACAATGTGCCCGACTCCCTCCTCGCTGGAAACCTTGCCGAACGCGCTTTGGGTATATTCCTAAAGTTCAATGATGCATACCTCACAGCTGAAGCATGGCGCAACCTTGCTCGTTGCTACTTCAAATTAGGCGATGCGCAACGCTCTGCCGACTGTCTGTTTATGGCTATCGCCAACCCTGCCACGGACTCCATGCCAGACCTTCGCGCAAGCATCAACGAACAGCTGTCACTATCTTTCGCTGCCCTTAACAACAAGCACAACAGTGACTACTATCGTAACGCATACCTCGACCTGCAAGACAGCACACGCCAAGACAGGGAACTGGAGGCGAGGGTCGTAGCCCTCAAAGAGTCAACTACAAGACTCTGGTATCTCGTAGCAGCGGCCTTCGCCGTCTTCATATTGCTCTGCGTAATAACCATAACGCTGACTCACATCAGAAGGCGTAAGGAGAAGAACGCCACAGAGGAGGGAGAGATGCTTGAACAGCTTTCAGAAGAATTGCAAACACGTAGGTTACAACTCTCTGACGCACTGCGCTCCGCCGTGGAGCAGCGTGCACGGCTATCCATTGTCAACGGCATGATGCCGCTCATAGACCGCATGAAGATAGCAATACACAAGGGAAACCTTGAATATGCCACGGAACTCGCCGACGAAATAGACAAGCAGAACGCCCTTCTCACCAAATGGATAAAACTGCGCAAGGGCATCATACAACCCAAAATTGAGACCTTTGCCCTTCAGGACATACTGAATATCATAGCCAAGAACAGCTCCTTACTCAACAGACAGAATATCGCTCTCGACATCCCACCGACCACAATCAGCGTCAAAGCCGACCACACTCTGACGCTTTTTATCATCAACACCCTCGTTGACAATGCCCGCAAAGCCATTGGCAACCATGGCATCATAACGGTGTTGTGCACGGAAAACACAGAAAGCGGGTACGCGGAGATTAGCGTTGCGGATACAGGCGCAGGCATGACAGACACACAAGTGGCCAATCTTTTTGAGTATAAGGTAATACAAGACAATGCTGCAACACCCTCGCACGGCTTCGGCCTCGTCAACTGCCGTGGCATAATAGACCGTTATCGCAAACTGTCTTCCGTCTTCTCCGTCTGCACTATCATGGCAAAATCAACCCTGGGCAGTGGCACAACCATCTCTTTCCGTCTGCCACTGGTTGCAAAGACGATGCTACTCACCCTGTTGTGCTGCCTTGCAAGCACCACATTTGCTACCGGAAACAGCACAAATGGCATGACACACAATGACAGCATAGCCGCCGCTTACTGCGACTCGCTCTACACATGCAATATTGAAGGACGCTACGAGCAAGCTATGGCATACGCCGATTCCTGCCATGCCATAGTGAAGCGAGACAGCACCATAGACATTGGCATACGCCTTTCACTTTACAACGAGACCGCCGTGGCGGCCCTCGCGCTGCACGAATGGAACAAATACACGTTCTACAACTATCTCTTCACCAATCTTTACAAGGAATATACCGCCGACTCCACGCTGGCATCCTATTGCCAGACCATGGAGCGCAATGAGCAGAAAGCAAACATAGCCATGCTCGTTGTGCTGCTACTCATTGTTGCATTGGTGCCAATATTCTGGCTCACCTACCTGCGTCACCTCATAAAGTTCCGCAAAGGGATAAGGGATAAACGGCAAAGGCTGAAGGAGGAGACACGCAAGGTGAAGCAAGAATACGAGCACCTGCATATTGTCAACAACATTACAGACAACCAACTCTCAGCCTTAAAGCACGAGACGATGTACTACCCCGTGCGAATTCGCCAACTTATTGCCAGCAACCAAGACGCGGCAGACCTTGCCGCAACGGTGGACTACTACCGGGATTTATACAGTCTGCTCAGCATACAAGCGCTGAACAAACAGACCTCCACCTTCTCTTTCCGCATAGAGAAACTGCGCATTGACGACATCTTCCCCGGCATCGCCGTTCCTCAACCGATGGAAGACATTAAGCTAACGGCAAACAAAGAACTTATGGATTACTTCAAGGTACTGCTGCGCCGGTACAATGGTGGCAAAAGTCCATCGTGCGCCGTATCACAATGCAGCGAGAAGTATGTAACAATAGATTTCGTTATGGCAGGCAACAGTATGCTTAATCCTTCTGCCAACAGTCTTTTCTCCACCACAACCCCTAATGTGGACTTCCTCGTCATGCGCCAGATTGTCCGCGAGACGGGCAACTCCACTATGCGTTATGGCGCTGGCATAACAGC
Organism: Prevotella sp.; assembly: GCA_022773825.1. Taxonomy (GTDB): domain Bacteria; phylum Bacteroidota; class Bacteroidia; order Bacteroidales; family Bacteroidaceae; genus Prevotella. Next base: position 14,215 of record JALFOF010000109.1, on the reverse strand, counting down.
TTCCGTACAAAATGGCGTAACCATAATATCGGTTACGCTGCCGGGAGGGGTTAGTGGTTTAGTCGTTTAGTCGTTTGGTTGTTTAGTTGTTTAGTTATTTAGTTATTTGGTTATTTGTAATGAAGATATACACTCAACTAAACCACTAAACAACCAAACGACTAAACAACTAAACAACTAAACAACTCTCCCCTACTTCACCAATCCCTTTTCAAGGTACTCCGCGAGGTTAGTGCGCATCACACTTGCCACATGGTCAGCCGCAACCTTCTCCATGTCGTGCTTAACCATAATCTGCACCAACTGCTCGAAGGATGTGGTTTGTGGGTTCCACCCCAGCTCCTTCTTAGCCTTTGACGGGTCACCCCATAAGTTCACCACATCCGTCGGACGGTAGAAGTCGGGGCTTACCTCAATAAGTGTCTTGCCAATGAGCACCTTTGGTCCGTTTACACATACACCCTTCTCGTCCATGCCTTCGCCCTTGAACTCCAGCTCTATGCCGGCAGCCTTGAAAGCATAGTACGCGAACTCACGCACAGAGTGCTGCACGCCCGTGGCAATAACGAAATCCTCTGGCGTATCGTGCTGTAGTATGAGCCACATACACTCCACATAGTCCTTGGCATATCCCCAGTCGCGGAGTGAAGACAGGTTTCCGAGATACAGTTTCTCCTGCTTTCCCTGCGCTATGCGTGCCGCAGCAAGCGTTATCTTTCGCGTTACGAACGTCTCACCCCTTCGCTCTGACTCATGGTTGAACAGTATGCCCGAGCAACAGAACATATCGTAAGCCTCACGATACTCCTTTATTATCCAGAAGCCATAGAGCTTCGCCACGGCGTATGGAGAGTAAGGGTGGAACGGGGTGTTCTCGTTCTGCGGCACCTCCTCCACCTTACCGTACAGCTCGGAGGTAGAAGCCTGATAAATCTTGCATGAGTGCTCAAGATGGTTGGTGCGCACAGCCTCAAGAATGCGAAGCACACCCACAGCATCAACATCGGCAGTGAACTCCGGCGCGTCAAAACTCACCTGCACATGGCTTTGCGCCGCAAGGTTGTATATCTCCGTCGGCAGCACCTGTCCTACCAGTTTCACCAGCGACATAGAGTCACCCATGTCGGCATAATGCAGGTGGAAATGCGGCGTACCCTCAAGATGGGCTATACGCTCACGGTAATCCACGGAAGAGCGGCGTATGATGCCATGTACCTCATAGCCTTTGCCGAGCAGGAACTCTGACAGATAACTACCGTCCTGCCCCGTGACGCCTGTTATAAGAGCAACTTTTCTTTCAGACATAATCTTGTTCTTTTTTGTTTGTTTCTTGGAATTATTTTTTTGTATCAAGCGATTTCTTATACCATTCAAACAGCATTCTCACACCGTCCTCTATCTCCACCTTGTGCCTCCAGCCCAGCTTGTGCAACTTGTCCACGGAGATGAGCTTACGCATGGTGCCATCAGGCTTGGAAGCATCAAACACCACCTCGCCCTCGAAGCCCACAGCCTTCACCACAAGCTCCGACAGCTCACGTATTGTCAGCTCCTTTCCCGTGCCGACATTGATGTGGCAATTACGAATCTCGCCCAAAGCGGGTATCGCTCCGCCACGCCCTTCGGAGTGGTTACGGTCAACAACACCGCTGGCCGATGCGCCATAATGCACGGAAGAATACTTCTCTATGCCGATGATGTCCTTAAAGTCAACGTTAAGCAGGCAGTGAACAGACGCGTCAGCCATATCCTCGCTCCATAGGAACTCACGCAGCGGTTTGCCCGTGCCCCATAGTGTCACCTTATTGTCCTCTATACCATACTTCGCGAGCACCGCCAGCACCTCCTCCTTCGTGGCCGAAGCGCCGAAGCCTTCTACCGGTCGCTTACCCATATCCGTCATTATCGCCTCCCAGTCGCCATCATGTATCAGCTTCGCCAGATACACCTTGCGCATCATAGCAGGCATGACGTGCGAGTTCTCAAGATGGAAATTATCGTTGGGACCATAGAGGTTGGTAGGCATCACGGCAATATAGTTGGTGCCATACTGCAGGTTGTACGACTCGCACATCTTCAGTCCGGCAATCTTCGCGATAGCATACTCCTCATTGGTGTATTCCAATTCCGATGTCAGCAGACAGTCCTCCGTCATCGGTTGCGGAGCGTTTTTCGGATAAATGCATGTTGAGCCGAGAAAGAGCAGCTTCTTAACGCCGTGCGCGTATGCCTCAGAAATCACGTTACACTGTATCTTCATGTTCATCATCATGAAGTCCGCGCGGTACAGCGAGTTCGCCATTATGCCGCCAACGAATGCGGCGGCAAGCACCACTGCGTCAGGTCGCTCCTCGTCGAAGAAGCGTCTCACCGCATACTGATCCGTCAGGTCCAACTCCTTGTGTGACCGTCCCACGAGGTTCTCATACCCCCGCGCCTTAAGATTATTCCATATTGCGGAACCCACAAGTCCGTTATGACCTGCTACATAGATTTTACATTGTTTGTCGAGCATCTTTTTCTTTTGTGTAAATATCCTTCCCTTTCCTACCGCCATGCCACGATCTCATGCCAATCGCAACACCCAGCATCGGGAATTAACCTTTTTTCGGTGCAAAGATACACATTAATTATTACATAACAAAATTTTCCATTTGTTTTCTTTCGCCCCCTTTGCATATATCAACCCCGTCACCTACGCGGCAATCGCTATGCTTTCACCTTGTAAAAGCTATGCTATTAGGTGGTAAAAGCGTAGCGATGACAGTGTAAAAGCATAGCGATTGCAATGGGGGTGCATCCTATCCCGTTTCTGAGTGGGTTTGTCTCAATGTGGAATGTGTAAATTACCACCCCGAAATAACCTTTTGCTCACGGAACGGCTTGCGTGTTATTCAAAAAGAAATGGTCTGCCCGTCGTAGGCGAAGGCAAAGCCCTCGGGCAGATGTTGGTTGGCTATGTCGTGGGTGCCGATGTCATGGGTGCAATGGGTGAGGTATGTTTTTCTGGCACCTACGGCGCGTGAAAAGTCTATGGCATCATGCACTAACTGGTGGCTGTGGTGCTCTTTGGCAAAGCGCAGGGCGTTGACGACAAGTGTATCCACGCCGTTCAACAGTTCGAGTGTGCCGTGGGTGGGCGACTTCATGTCGGTGATGTATGCCATGTTGCCGACGCGATAGCCGAGGATAGGCAGCTGACCGTGGAGCACGGGGACGGGGAGTACCTCAAGTGTCTCTGCCACCGCTGGTATTATCTCACGGCGTTCCTGCTTATACATCACGCCCTCGAGGTTCGCTCCGCTTGCGGGAAGGGTGGCGATGATGTCGTGCGGACGACTGATCTGTATGGGGCGACCTGCCTCCGCGCTATGCAGGCGCAGGTGAGGCACGCCGGGATAGAGGTTACGTTTGAAGCAATAGGGCATGGTGGTGTGCAGTGCGTCAATGACATCGTGCTGGGCATACACGTCTACATCGCCGAACAGGCAGAATGGGCGCAGGTCGTCAGCACCGCCTACGTGGTCGTAGTGTATGTGGGTTATCAACACCGCATCAATCTTTCCGAATGGCTGTGTAAGTATCTGTTGGCGGAAATCGGGGCCGCAGTCTATGAGGATACGTAGTCCGCTGTCGGCCTCTATTATGGCAGAGGCGCGCAATCGTTTGTCTTTGGGGTCCGTGCTACGGCACACCTCGCACTGGCATCCTATGGCAGGCACGCCTATCGACGTCCCCGTACCGAGAAAAGTGAGTCGCATCTGTGCTGCTATATAATCTGGCTATATGATATTTACTTCCGGATGTATGTCGATGCCGAAGGTGCGTTGCACATCGGCTCGCACGGCGTTGCACAAGGCAAGGATTTCCGCTCCCGTGGCTCCGCCTTTGTTTACAAGTACGAGTGCCTGCCGCGAGTGTACCCCTGCCCTACCCAGTGTCTTTCCTTTCCAGCCGCATTGCTCTATCATCCACCCTGCTGGTATCTTATATTTCTCGCCCACTACATAGTATGGCATATTCGGATAACGGGCATAGAGCTCATCAAACTTTTCCTTACTGACTATGGGGTTCATGAAGAACGAACCGGCATTGCCCTCCTCTTTCGGGTCGGGCAGTTTGGACTGGCGTATCTCTATGACGGCTTGGCGCACATCTTGCGCCGTGGGCACGGTGATGCCTTTCCGCTCGAGCACCGCACGGAGGTTACCATAGTCAAGACGTGGGGTGAAGGTTTTGCTGAGGCGGTAGGTGACGTGGGTTACGATATACTTGCCTTTCCACTCTGCCTTGAACCTGCTGTAACGGTAAGCGTAACAACAGTCGGCGCAGGTGAAGGTCGCAGCGTTGCCTGTGGCTATCTCAAGTGCTTCAACAGTGTGTATCACATCTTTTGCCTCCATGCCGTATGCGCCGACGTTTTGAATGGCAGAGGCTCCCACCTCGCCTGGTATGAGGGACATGTTCTCCATGTCGTAGTAACCATGGGCTACGGCATAGGCTATGACTTCGTCCCACACCTCGCCAGCACCGCAGCGTAGCAACACGCTGTCGGCATCGTCATCGGAAACGATGGTTATGCCTTTGATGGCTGGACGGAGCACGTTGCCGTCGAAATCCTTGGTAAGGAGCAGGTTGCTGCCTCCTCCTATGACAAGCAGGGGTTGGTTGCGCAACGCTGGTAACAATGCTTGCAACGCGCTGACGCTGTCTGGCTCATAGAGAGCTCGGCACGACTGGTCTATTCCGAATGTATTGTAATATAGTAAGCTCTGCACGGGTTGGTTGTTTTGTTGTTTAGTTGTTTGGTGGTTTAGTTGTTTGGTTGATTGGTTGATTGGTTGATTGGTTGTTTGGTTGATTGGTTGTTTGGTTGTTTGGTGGTTGGGGCGTTTTGTCGTTTAGTGGGTTGCTCTTTCAAGGGCTGATGCCCGTGGCACAAGGGCGAGTGGTTGATTAGGGCGTCAGTGCATATAACTAAACCACCAAACAACTAAACCACTAAACAACCAACCCACTAAACAACCAACTACGTACTTATCTTTTTCAGTCGCCACTGTCCACCTTGCTTCACGAACTGCATCTCCATCTGCATTCCGTTGGCAATGCCACGCAGGAGCATGACGCGGAAGTTGGTGGCGGGATATGGCTCCGCTCCATATACTATATTAAAGATAGTGCCTGAGGGTAACCACGGCGCAAACATGGGCCACTGCTCTGGCATTAGCTCGCCCGTCATAGTGGAGAAATCGTCATCAGGGTCTGGGCCTGTGAATGTGACTGGGTCGCAGAGGGCTTGTTGCTGGAAGGCGGAGTCGGTGGCAAAATGCTGATAGAACTTCAAGAATGTTGCATCGTGGTGCTGTTTTATCGGCATACGCTTCATGCTGTCAAGATACCAAAGACCACGCGAACGACTGAAATGCCACCTCGTGACCACGTTCTTGGTGATGGCAATACGCTCAACGGTGACATCAGACACGGTGGTGTCTTTTACCAGTCGTGTCTGTTTGTATTCGCTAAAGACAAGGGTATAATATCCTTGCGACATGAAGAAGCGCTCACGCCGCCACTGATTTTCTGCTATTGTGGTCTGCTTGCCGAAATTGTCCACGGGCAGAGGAAAACGAACACGCTCCTTCTGCACCTTGCGACTGGCCGCGAAATTGAAGAAGAAATCGTCAAACAACTCGTCAGCAGCCACGGGCATAGGAGTCTCTTCGACCATCTGTGAAATGGAATCCGTGGGCAATGTGTCCGTCACGGCTGTGTCTGCGCTTAGCGTGTCGCTACCTGTAGCTGACTTGTCAAAGCATCCTGTAGCAAAAAAGAGTGAGGAAACCAACACTCCCATGGCTATAAATATATTCTTCTTCATCGTCTATATATGTTTAGTGTGCTTCGCATCCCGCCAATGTACCACAAAGAACAGGAAAAGCCTGCAACTATAACAAATGTAATGCAAAAGTACAACTATTTTTCAAAATAAACCCATTTTTTGAAAAGAATTTATTAACTTTGCATCAAAATTAAGAATCGTTGTGCGGTTTTATCGCCGTTTGGCGGTTTTGCCACGGCAAAAGGGCTTCACAATGAGACAATAACAAACAACAACAAAACGATGTTATTAAAGAAAATAGAAGACCTCACGAATGAGATCAACGCTTTACAGGCCGCTAATGCCGAGGAGATTGAGGCTCTGCGCCTGAAGTATCTTTCAAAGAAGGGTGCTATTAACGCACTGATGCAGGACTTCCGCACTGTACCCGCAGAGGAGAAGAAGGCTGTGGGCATGAAGATTAACGTGCTGAAGCAACTCGCATTTGACAAAATCAACGGTTTGCGCGAGCAGATAGGCTCAAAGGAAACTGTGGATGCTGACATCGACCTTACACGTACTCCCTACCCCATAGAATTGGGAACACGCCACCCACTGTCAATAGTGAAGAACGAAATCGTGGAGATTTTCCAGCGTATGGGCTTCACTCTGGCTGACGGTCCGGAGGTGGAGGACGACCTGCACATATTCACCAAGATGAATTTTGCCGCCGACCATCCGGCACGCGATATGCAGGATACCTTCTTCGTGGAAGAGAGCGCGCTGAAGGATGTGACAAAGAACATTCTGTTGCGTTCGCACACGTCAAGTGTTCAGGCACGTGTGATGGAGACACAGCAGCCGCCTATACGTGTGATATGCCCGGGACGCGTGTACCGCAACGAGGCTATAACGGCACGCGCGCACTGCTTCTTCCACCAGATAGAGGGACTTTACATAGACGAGAACGTGTCGTTCACCGACTTGAAGCAAGTGATGCTGACCTTCGCGCAAGAGATGTTCGGGCCTGACACGAAGATACGTCTGCGCCCATCTTACTTCCCCTTCACGGAGCCTTCTGCGGAAATGGATATCTCTTGCCATATATGTGGCGGCGTGGGATGCGGCTTCTGCAAACACACTGGATGGGTGGAGATTCTCGGATGTGGCATGGTTGACCCGAATGTGCTTGAGCTTTGCGGCATAGACTCTAAGAGATATACTGGCTATGCCTTCGGACTGGGCGTGGAGCGCATAACTAACCTGAAGTATCAGGTAAGCGACTTGCGTATGTTCTCTGAGAACGACAAGCGCTTCCTTGAAGAGTTTGAGGCAGCAAACTAATGCCACGGCAACCTTTGCGCCTATAAAGAAGAAGCCTCCCCTGTAGCAAATAATGTAGCTACGGGGGAGGCTTCCTCTTGTATATCATGCGTAAACAAGGGTGAAAAGATTGTCCTTGTTCAGTATTTCGTTAGCAAGAGCATGTATGTCGCCGACTGTCACCTTGTCAATGAGTGCGTAAAGGGTTTCATTGCTGCGCAGGGTGGCACGGTGCAGGTATTGCTTTGCCATCTCAATGGCGAAATTCTCACGCTGCTGTGACGCCAAGGCTATCTGCCCTTTGAGCTGCGTCTTCACACTTTTGAGGGCGGACTGGGTGAGCGGCGCATGGCGAAGACGTTCCAACTGCGAGTTGATGAGCCGTATGCACCTCTCTGCGTCCTCCTTATCGCAACCGAAATATACACTCCAAAGCATGGCATCGCTGTAAGCGGTCATAACACTCTCTACGGTATAAACCAGACCTCGCTTCTCGCGCAGGGTGAGATTGAAGCGAGAATTCATGCTTGGACCACCCAGCATATTGTTGACTAAGAAAAGTGGCATGCGCCAATAGTCAAGGTTGCAGGTAAATGCCAAGCCCATCATGACGTGCGATTGGTGGGTCTGCATACTGCTGTCGTTGACTCGCGGCATACCGAGATGGATTATCTCGCTGCTCCCCGAGGGTGTTTCCCGCTGCAAGCCGCTATGGGGTGACGCTACGGTAGGTGCAGAAGGCGCATAGTCTGACAACAGTCTTTCAAGTCGTTTGACGAGTTGCGGGAAGTTGACGTCGCCAAGGACGTAGAACACGGCATTGCAGGGACAGTACCATGACGTGGTGAAACGTTTGCAATGCTCCGTGGTAAACTGCCTTACCGTGTCCTTTGTGCCAAGAACATTGTGCCCCAAAGGGTGGTCATGGAAGATTTTGTTCTCGAAATCATCGTATATCAGCTCCGCAGGATTGTCGCGATAGCTGTCAATCTCATCGCACACCACCTCCGTTTCCTTCTCTATCTCCGCTTGCGGATAGGTACTACGGAACACTATGTCGGTGAGTGTTTCTACCGCTTTGCTGAAGAACTGCCGCAAGATAGCGGCGTAATATACTGTCTCCTCCTTCGCAGTGTATGCGTTAAGCTCTCCGCCAACCTTCTCCAAAGAGTTTATAACCTGCAATGGCGAAAGATGAACAGTGCCCTTGAACGTGATGTGTTCACAGAAATGCGCCAGTCCTTCTTCCGCCAATGCTTCGTTGCGGGCTCCGCCCTTTATGGCATATCCGCAATATACCACTTCACTCTTCTGCGGGAGATGTATTATTCTCAGCCCATTGGCAAGAGTGTGGGTGTTGTATGTATTCATGAAAGGAGCTTCTTCACACATTCACTGACGGCACGTCCATCTGCCTTGCCTGCCAGTTTCTTCGTAGCGACGCCCATCACCTTACCCATTTCCTTTACTGATGTTACGCCAAGCTCTGCGATAATGGCTTTCACTGCCTCGCACAACTCCTCGGCTGACATAGGCTTCGGGAGGTAGTCTGTATAGACCGCAACCTGCGCTAACTCTGCGTCTGCAAGGTCTTGACGCCCCTGCTGCACAAAGATTTCAGCGGCTTCGCGTCCCTGCTTCGCCAGCTTCTGGAGTATCTTCATGGCATCTGCGTCAGACAACTCATCGTTTGCTCCTGGCGCTGTCTTAGCTTCGAGGAACACTTTCTTTACGTTACGCAGTGCGTCACGTCTCACGGCATCCTTTGCTTTCATTGCGGCAATGATGTCCTTGGATACTTGTTCAAATAACATATTATATCTATTTTATCGTTATCGGCAAGCCATGCCACCCTAAAGATTGCTGTCACATGCCTCTGACGCTTACTTTACAGCGTCACTTTATCGTCACGCTGCTGTACTTTACGATTCTTATTCTCTTTGACTTTGGTATGGATGGCTTTGCCCACTTGCCGTCTATGACGAAGATAGTCGCAGCTTTCCCGTCGGGCACGGCATCCACTGCCTCCTGCAATGTCATGTAATTACCCTTGCCGAGGGCAGAGACTATATAGTCATAGTGGCGCACATAGGGCTTTAGCTCTGGGCACACATCCGCCATTGCATCTACGAGATGAGAGGCAACGAGATGCGCTCCATATACATTATAATGTGTATTGTCCTGTCGTCCCTTTGCCACCCCATACTCACCTGGCTTAAGCCACATATGGAGTTTGCGACTTCCCTCTATGCCTAACGACTGCTCAAGGTCGTGGGTGATTTTGTTTGCGTCAACGTATGGCACACGTAGCATCAAAGCTACATTCTTCGGGGTGAGGATGTAGTTGCCATGGGTGTCGATAAGCGTATCGCTATTGACGTTCTCTTCCTTGTATGCCACGTTGCGCAGGGACTCATCGTCCACTCCGAGGTCTGGCTTCTTGTAGAAGTTACGGCGCACTACCGCATTCATTATGATAGGCGTAGCACCTTTTGCCTGTGCCGCACGAGCAAACATACGGAGGTTGTCATCCAGCGTCAATCCGGGGTCTGTATGCCTTCTGTCACCGATTTTGCCTTTCTCGTCATTATGTCCGAACTGTATCACGAGGTAGTCTCCTGGCTTCATGGCATCATACACCTTCTGCCAGTGTCCTTCAAGGATGAAACTGCGTGACGAACGTCCGTTGAGGGCATGGTTATCCACCACGACATTCTCTGTAAAGAAGCCCTGCAAGACCATTCCCCATCCGCGTTCTGGACCTTTCTTAATGTCCTTGTTCGCCATGGTGGAGTCGCCAATCATAAAGATTGTAATGCGTTTATCACTTGATGTCATTGTAAACAGCAAAGAGAACAGCGCCACAATGACTGCCATTCGGGTCATAAGAGTTTTCATTCCTTATCCTTTTATTATTGATATAAGTTCTTCTACTGTGACGAGCGACTGCTCGCCTGTTGTCATATTCTTCAGTGTCACCTTGCCATTTGCCATCTCGTTCTCACCTGCAAGGGCGACAAAGGGTACTGACAGCGCATTGGCATACGACATCTGCTTCTTCATCTTTACGGCATCGGCATATACTTCTGTACGTATTCCAGCCTTACGAGCAGCCATTGCGATAGGCATGCAGTATGCTGCCTCCTTCTCTCCGAAGTTAATGAAGAGCAATTCCGTTCCGTTTACCGCCTCTTTAGGGTAAAGTTCAAGCTGATTCAGCACGTCATATATCCTATCCGCGCCAAAAGAGATGCCCACACCAGACAAACCTGGCATTCCGAAGATACCCGTAAGGTTGTCATACCTGCCACCTCCCGTGATGCTTCCTATCTGAACATCAAGTGCTTTCACTTCAAATATGGCGCCAGTGTAATAGTTCAAGCCACGTGCCAGCGTGAGGTCAAGCTGCAATTCGTTGTTCAAAGAGCCGTTGGGGGAGTCCAATGCGCCGATAACACCAAGGATATAGCGCATTTCCTCTACACCCTTCATGCCGATTTCTGAATCCTTCAGCACTCCAGCAATAGTGTCCAGCTTCTGTTCATTGGTTCCTTCAAGCTTTATTATTGGCTGAAGTTTTGCTATCGCCTCCTCCGTAATGCCAGCCTTTCTCAGTTCCTCGTTTACGGCATCCAGACCTATCTTGTCCAGTTTGTCTATGGCAACGGTGATATCGATAATCTTGTCTGCCTCACCAATTGCCTCCGCTATGCCTGTTAGGATTTTGCGATTATTGATTTTTATCTGCACACGCACCCCGAAATTGGAGAATATTGTGTCCGTAATCTGCATTATCTCAACCTCATTAAGCAGCGAGTCTGAGCCTACTACATCCACGTCGCACTGATAAAACTCACGGTAACGCCCCTTCTGGGGACGGTCTGCACGCCATACAGGCTGTATCTGGTAGCGTTTGAAAGGCAACTGTAACTCCTCACGATGCTGCACAACATAGCGTGCGAAAGGCACTGTCAAGTCATAGCGCAAGCCCTTTTCGCAGAACTTGGCAGCCAGTTTCAGAGTAGATGTCGTAGCTACCTCCTCCGCAGTCATGCCGTGTAAGAAGTCGCCAGAGTTAAGAATCTTAAAGAGAAGTTTATCACCTTCCTCGCCATATTTGCCCATCAGCGTGGAAAGGTTCTCCATTGCCGGAGTCTCTATCTGTCGAAATCCATACAGCTCAAAGACCTTCCTTACGGTGTTGAATATGTAATTGCGCTTCGCCATCTCCATAGGAGAGAAGTCTCGCGTACCTTTTGGAATACTTGGTTTCTGTGCCATTACTTTTGTTCGTATATTTTTACTTCCTTACGATGGTCTGTTCACGGTCTGGTCCTATAGAGACAATCTTTATAGGTGTTTCCAATTCCGCCTCAAGGAAAGAGATGTAGTCTTTGAACTCCTGTGGGAAATCCTCCTCACACGTCATCTTTGTCATATCCGTCTGCCATCCCTTTATTTCCTTATATACAGGCTCTATGCCGTTTTCTATATCGTATGGGAAGTCAGGTGTCTCCACTCCGTTTACCTTATATGCCACACAAGCCTTTATTGTCGGGAAGGTGTCGAGCACATCGCTCTTCATCATAATCAGCTGCGTAACGCCATTGACCATGATAGAATAGCGCAACGCCACGAGGTCTATCCATCCGCAACGGCGTTCTCTGCCTGTTACCGCACCATATTCATGGCCTATGTCGCGCATCTTCTTGCCTGTCTCGTCAAAAAGTTCTGTCGGGAACGGGCCTGCACCCACGCGAGTACAGTATGCTTTCATTATGCCGAACACCTCGCCTATCTTGTTTGGTCCAAGTCCAAGTCCCGTGCAAGCACCGGCACAGATAGTGTTACTTGAGGTGACGAATGGGTATGAGCCGAAATCCACATCGAGCATAGTACCCTGAGCGCCCTCGCAGAGTATAGACTTGCCAGCCTTCAGTGCCTTGTTCACCTCGTGCTCAGAGTCTACTATCTGGAACTGCTTAAGGTATTCTATACCCTCCAGCCACTTCTTCTCTACTTCCGTGATGTCGTAGTCTGTATAGTTCATGGCGCGCAACTGCTCCTCATGGCGTGCCTTATGCGCGGCATATTTCTCCGCGAAGTTATCAAGTATGTCGCCTACACGCAGTCCTGTGCGAGCTATTTTGTCAGAATAAGTTGGTCCTATGCCCTTGCCTGTTGTGCCAACCTTGTTCGCTCCCTTTGAGGCCTCTATGGCAGCATCGAGCACACGGTGCGTCGGCATTATGAGATGTGCCTTCTTTGAGATATGCAGACGTGACCTCAAATCGTGTCCACTCTTCTCAAGATCTTTCGCTTCGTCCATGAAAAGATCTGGAGCGAGCACCACTCCATTGCCTATGATGTTCACTTTCCCACCCTGGAAGATACCTGAAGGAATAGAGCGGAGCACGTACTTCTCACCATTGAACTCAAGGGTATGCCCAGCATTGGGTCCACCTTGGAAACGTGCCACCACGTCATACTTCGGTGTGAGGACGTCAACAACCTTACCTTTTCCCTCGTCTCCCCACTGAAGACCGAGGAGCACATCTACTTTACCTGTCATAATAGTATTTTGTTTTTATTTTGATTATATCCGTTTAATAACGACCCTTATGCGACAGGACGTAACGTCCCGACATAAAACAGTGCAAATTTAGCTATTTTTTCCCAAACGACCAAACAATAAGCGAAAAAATAACTCACGACAATAAATCCGCTACCACATAGCTACTACCACCAACAAACACAAAATCCTTTTCTGTACTACTTGATAATGCCGCATTATATGCCTCTTTTACAGATTGATATGCAGTACCATGCAATTCTTTCTTTACTGCCATTTCCTGTAATTTACCGACAGGAATAGCCCTATGTGTCGCGGCCTGCGTAAAATAGTAGCAGGCGTTTGGGGGCAACAACTCCAGCACAGCGTTAACATCCTTGTCGTCCACCATGCCGAATACAATGTGCAACCGTCCCCCCGGAGTTTGTCTTTCCCTATGTTCCGCCACTGCTTTTATCTGCTCTGACAAGTACTTCCAGCCTGCAAGATTATGTCCAGTGTCACATACCACGAGGGGATTTCTTTGCAAAATCTGCCAACGTCCCATCAATCCCGTCATGTCACACACCTCTGCCAACGCTTTGCGCACCATGTCAATCAGCGTCACTCCCTTATCTTTATTGGCGTTCGTCAGCGGTGGCAGCCCTGCCTTCTTCATGACTTTAGCCAACGGCAACAGCGCATTGAGTATGGTATTAACGTTCTTTTCCTGACAAGCCCCGCCAAGGGCACCCTCCAACGTGCCAAAACAGGTGGTGCCATACAGCCTCCCGTCATTGTCAGTTGGCACGCTCGATGTGACATATTGGCACTCCTGAGCAAATATTATCGGCGCACCCACTTCTTGCGCCTTTGCTTCAAACACTGGTTTTGTCTCCTCGTTATGCTCACCTATCACCACTGGTACGCCGGGTTTCATTATCCCCGCCTTCTCTGCTGCTATCTTCGCGAGCGTGTTTCCGAGGAAAGCTGTATGGTCAAACGATATGTTCGTTATGACACAGAGTAGCGGACTGATGATATTCGTGCAGTCAAGCCTGCCCCCCAGCCCCACTTCCACCACAGCAATATCCACCTCCTGCTCTGCGAAATATTTGAAAGCCATAGCCGTAGTAAGCTCAAAGAACGAGGGATGAAGTGGCTCAAAGAACGCTTTTTCTTTCTCCACAAAGTCCGTTACATACTCATGCTCAATGGGTTTGCCGTTTACGCGTATGCGTTCATTGAAGTCAATAAGGTGCGGTGAGGTGTAAAGCCCTACCCTATATCCTGCTGTCTGCAACAGCGCCGCCAGCGTATGCGACACAGAGCCCTTGCCATTCGTTCCCGCAACGTGTATCGTATGATACATCCTGTGTGGATGACCGAAATGCTCATCAAGCGCATACGTATTGTAAAGTCCTTCTTTATACGCGCCAGCGCCCACCTTTTCAAAGGCAGGCGCTGCATTATACAAGTAGTCTAAAGTCTCGTCGTAAGTCATTGTTACATCTGTTTTATTC
>JALFOF010000097.1 GCA_022773825.1 Prevotella sp. | reverse complement strand
AAACAACTAACATGACTCACAGACTATTTACGCTTGTCACGATGCTCTTTGCGGTATTATCAGTCTCCGCCCAGAGCGTGAAAGTGACGTGGGAGTTCAGCAACATCGACGACCTTGCCGCCGTCACCCTCGGCGGTGACGATGCCGCCACAGCCCTTGTGAGCGGCAGTTACGCCCTCGGCGCTAACCTGAAGCCCAATGCTACGCTGAAAACGAGCAACGCTGACACCGGATACACGGCGGTGGACTACAACCCTTGGTTCACCTCCCTGCAGCCGTCGGCACAGGTCTCCGCGGCAACGTCGGGACATAACGCGGCGTTCGGCGTGACACCAGCCAGCGGACACAAGTTCAAACCAACCAAAGTGTCGTTTGATGCCTGCAAAGTCGGCACCGACAACGGCGGCATAGTGGTGAAAGTGAAGGAGAGCGGCGGCGCGGAGACAGAGCTGGGCAGCGTTACGCCGCTGCGAAACAAAATCCTTTCCGGCAACAGCACGGGCTATAGCCACCACGAATTCTACGTCAACGACTTCAACGTGGAGGGCAAAGCCTTCCTACTCATGCTCTATGTCACCAACATAGACGCCACCAAAGCCATGGCACTGCGCAACATCTGCATAGAAGGCGAGGTGGATTCAGAGATAAAAACCGTGGCGAGCTACCTGTCAGACCTCACTTGTAAGGCACGGACAAGCAGCGCAGAGGCGGCGGAGGTGTCGCTCTTCAGCGTCGTTAAAGACCTGATGAACGGCGAGAACGCACGCTATACCACCAAGCTCTCTGCCGAACCAACCGACTTCGCAGCTACTCTCAACCCCGCGATGGCAGGCAGTTGCACCGCCACCGTGGACTATGCCGACCGCAATGCCACGGTGACCGTCAAGCAGGGTGACGCCGTAAAGATGCAGTTCTCGGTGCTCTTCACCGTCTCTACCAAGCCCGTCAAGCCGGCAGCGACACCACTGAAGCGCGGATTGATGGCGATACACCAGTCCGCAGGCAACCTCGTGTCGTGGAGAGCACGCGCCAATGACGACCGTAACCTGCGCTTCCGGCTGTGGAGAGGCACCACAGCCCTCGCGCAAAACATAAAGGTTAACAGCGGGAAATTCATCTCCGGAAAAACCAATTTCATGGACAGCGGAGCCAATGCCTCATGCTATTACAAGCTGGAAGTAATCGACGCGGACGGTAATATCATAGAGACCGAGGTGAGTGGGAAGACCTGGGACAACCAGACCAAGTACATACCACTCACCGCTGGAGCACCGACAGACCCCTCAGGCAATGGCGCTACCTACACGCCCAACGACGCTTCGTACTGCGATATGGACGGTGACGGCGAGTACGAGATAATCCTTAAATGGTCGCCCTCTAACGAAATGGACGCCGCAAAAAACGGTGCCACGTCCAATGTGTTCTTCGATTGCTACAAGATGGACGGCACACAGCTTTGGCGTATCGACATGGGACAGAACTTCTTTGCCTCCGCTCACACCATACAGTTTATCGCCTGGGACTTCGATGGCGATGGCTACGGCGAGTTTATGGTAAAGACCGCCCCCGGCACCATTGACGGACAAGGCAACTATGTCATATTGGGCAATGACGACCCCCTTGCCAATCTCAAGAGCAGCAGGGGCAAGCAGGACCACGGACCGGAATACATCACCGTGTTTGACGGCATGACTGGCGCGGAGCTTGCCACCATACCATACCACACCGACTACGCCGCCGGGCTGAGTTACTGGGGCGATAGCAAGCAGAACCGTTCCGAGCGATACCTCGCCGGCATAGCGTGGCTGGACGGAGCAGAGGGCAATCCCTCGCCAATCTTTGCCCGCGGATACTACAGCGGAGCCTTTGTTGGCGCGTATGACTGGGACGGCGAGACGCTGAAAGAACGCTGGGTGAGCCGTAACACTACCAGCGGAGCGGGTCTCTGGGGAGAGGGCGCGCACTGGTTGAGCGTCGGTGACTGCACGGGCGACGGCAAACAGGACATCGTTTACGGTTCCGCCGCGCTGAAAAGCGATGGCTCCCTGCTTTACAGAACGGGCTTGGGGCACGGCGACGCGCTGCACCTCGGCGACTTCTCACCAGAAAATCCCGGTCTGGAAGTGTTCATGTCGCACGAGAAAAGCCCGTACGGCGGAGACCTAAGGGACGCTAAGACAGGCAAGATACTGCTGCGCCAGACCGCCAGCAGCGACACGGGCAGGGGACTGATAGGACACTTTGACACCGAGGCGGAGGGCGCATACTTCCAGACTTCAGCGTCCGCGGCACTGTTCGACTGGACGGGTGGCACGGTGAACTCAAGCATCTCACACGGCGGAGGGGCTTCGCTCAACAACCGTATCTACTGGAACGGCACGCTGGCAGATGACTATTACGACAAGTCCGTGCTGGAACAGTATGACAGCAGCTACAAGACCTTCGGGCGAATGCAGGTCAACGGCGGCAACTACACCATCGGTTCACTGAACAACGGCACCAAGAACAACCCCTGTGTGCTTGGCGATATCCTCGGCGACTGGCGCGAGGAAATCGTCACATGGACGCTGGTGGACGGTGTTTACAACCTTATCATCAACGCCACGAACTACGAAACGCCTTACACAGTGCCCCACCTGATGGACGACCTCAATTACCGTGCGCAGGTGATAAATCAAAACTGCTGCTACAACCAGCCGCCGCACCTCAGCTATAACCTGCGCAACTCAAAGAAGATAACGCGCCAATGCTTCGAGGTGGAGCCGCCAATGGGCGGCTGTGCCACTGCTGCGGCACCGGGAAAGTACTGGGACTGCTTCTACACCACGTACCCCGTCATCGTTCCAGCGAACGTGAAAGCGTGGAAAGTCACCACACGTACCTACACCAACGCCGTCGATACCATCAAGACCACGGCGCTCGCACCAGGCACCGTGCTGCCTGCCGGCTCGGGAATAATATACAATTCCACCACGCCCGAGGTGACCTTCGTGCCTACCGCCAAGGCGGTGACCGCACTGACCTCATCCACTATCAGCGGAAGCTACTGCGATTCCACCATGACGGCGCACACAAACCTCAAGGGGTTCTATGAGTTCCGCATGGGCGACCGCGGTCTTGGCTTCTACCTCGCTGACGGAAAGCGTGTCAATGGCGGCACGGGCTTCGCCGTACTCACTGGCTCCAGCACCTATCCGCTTTCCGACTCCTACGTGCTCGGCAAGGCATTGAACCCGTATGACCCCACGGGCATCGCCGAAGTTGGCGCCGACAGCGAGGAGACGCAGTCTGACGGCACCATATACAACCTGCACGGCGCGCGCCTGAGCAGCGTGCCGAGGGACGGTATATATATTGTTAACAAGAGGAAATATGTGAGATAAAACAGGCGATAGCGCATTATGCAGACGCACTCACGGCTCATCCCCTCCCTTGCGGCGACGGTATTACTGCTCGCCGGCATAGCGGCGGGCAGGGCGGTGGGTGCGTCTTGCGTTGCCACGGTGCCCTGCCTGCGGTGGCTTGTGCATCCTGTCACGCTTGGCACGGCGTGCGCCCTCCTCGCCCTTGCCGCCCTTCTGACAGCCCACAGGGCACGGCTGTCCACAGTAGCGGTGCTGGCGGCGGTGTTCATACTCGGCGTCTTCCTTATTCGGAGCAGTGGGAGAGTGTCGATATGGGGAGGTGTAAACACTGTGTTACAGCAGCGTTTAGGCAGTGACATGAGCGAGAAACGGCGACAGCTGTGCGACATTTACCGCTGTCAAGGGCTGAGGGACGATGCCTATGGCGTTGTTGCCGCCATGACACTGGGCGAGAGGCAGGGCGTCAGCCCACGGCTCAAGGAGGCTTACCGCACCAGTGGCGCAGCCCACGTATTCGCCCTTTCCGGTCTGCACCTCGGCATAATATACCTCTTCCTCGCCCTCATACTGCCCCGCTGGCGGCATCCCCGTGCCAGCAGTGCGGTGCTCCTGCCACTGCTGTGGGCATACACCGTGCTGGTAGGGTGCCATCCCTCCGTGTGCAGGGCGGCGGTGATGCTGACACTTTACACGCTCCTCACACTCCTCGCGCGCCGCTCCGGCGGCATGGGCGTACTCCTTTTCACCGCCTTCCTGCTGCTTTCGGTGATGCCAGAATGGTTGGCCGACGCGGGTTTCCTGATGTCCTTCATGGCTGTTCTCGGCATCAGCGTCTTCTACAAGCTGCTCTACCGCCGCGAGCGTTTCTATCCGTGGCGCGACCCTTACTACCGTATCAGCATCAGCAACCCCGCCAAACCCTTCGACAGCCATTCGCTCAAGTTCTATCGCGTCACCGCCCTCCGTGCTGTGTCGGGGTGGGTGTGGAGTATGGTGTCCGTCTCACTCTCCGCCCAACTGCTCGTGGCACCGTTGGTGGCATACTATTTCGGCACCGTCAGCCCGTGGTTCCTGCTTGCCAACCTCATCGTCTCGCCCTTGGCACTGCTCATCATCCCCCTCGCCTTCGTGGTGCTCCTGCTTGGGCTTCTCGTGCCTTTCCTGCCCATTGTCCAGCCTTTCCTCCACCTTGTTGTCACCGCCCTCGACGTTGTGGTGCGGACTTTGAACAACGCCATCCTGTGGGTTGCCTCCCTGCCCGGGGTGTAGCGGCGTGCCGTTTTTTCCCTCCCCAATCCTTCAGCGATTTTAGGAAAAGCACAAAAGCATAGCGATTATGATGCAATCGCTATGCTTTTGTTCTGTAATAACTATGCTTTTACTTGGTAATCACTACGCTGTGGCAGGGTAGGGGCGTTACTCGCCGAAAGTGGAGAGCGTCCAGCGGTCGTGCCATCGCAGCACGGGCATACCGTCTTCAAACTCTATCGGCAGCCATACGTAGCGGCCATCGATGGGGTTTTCAGGCTTCCAGCGGTCGGCAAGGAAGATGAA
>JALFOF010000062.1 GCA_022773825.1 Prevotella sp. | reverse complement strand
TACTGCCTGCTGCTCCTTCTCGTTGTATATGAACTCTCTCTGGTAAGGTGGGCGTATGTCAAGCCTGCTGTCATAGCCGCGCACTCCTTGCTCTTCATTATTGACGTAACCCTTGGTTATCTCGCCTACGGTCACAGTGATTGGTGTTATATTCATCATAATGTTTTGGGATTTTTGTTGCGGATTAAAATGCGTGCATAGGTTGGTTTTCCATTTATAGAACCATCTTTATCTTTTATCAATCCATGAGGTTTGACAGGAACGAAGTCACTCTTCCTATAATCGTTTGCATCCAGTATTTCAAATTGTTCGGGATTATACTTGTCTAAAAATGTTATTGGTACCCCCATAACTCCATCATAGTCACAAGGAATATCCTGCGTTTTATTTACATTTATAGCGCGATAATTATCGTAATGCGGATATTTCGTATGGCGAAAAGAAATGTGCTGCTGCACCTTTGAAACCATAACCTAACCATACTTTATTTTCCTTAATCAGTGGGAACATATCTTTATTAGTGACTGTATTCTGATGCCCTACAATCAAAAATTTCTTGCCATACTTCATCAATTGCCCGATATATTCCCTAAACAATGAAAATGGCGGATTGGTGACAACAATATCAGCACGCTTCAACAGCTCCACACACTCGGCGTCGCGGAAGTCCCCAGTCTTCAAAGTGCTGATGACGTTCTTGTCGTTCTGCAAAAGATAGCGCACATCCTACAGGTCAACCGCTCCGTCGCCGTTCTCGTCTTTCACCTCTGTTATCTCCACTTTGTAAGCTGTTCTGCGAGGTTCGTCCGTGAAGTCGTTAAAGTCAAACATCAGTTCGTCACCCTGCACAGGCGAACCGTTATAGCAGGTGCAGATAAGTGACTTCATGCCTAACTGGTTGAAGCGCAATGCGAAATATTTGAAGAAATTACTTTCATACGGGTCGTCGCAGTTGCACAGCACGGTCTTGCCACGGAAGTGTTGCCAATAATGTTGCAACTCCCTCTCAATGTCTGTCAGTTGTGTGTAGAACTCATCTTTCTTCGCTGCCTTGGCAGCATTTAGGTTTTTGTTGGCCATAATAGATTGATAGTGTTACAGCACCCTACTATCAATCACGCAAACGCAATAAGCCATGCTCACCACAAGGCACAATAAAGGCGTGATGCACCTTATTGCGTTCAGCTGAGAGGCAGCCTCGGAATGGAAACCTCTGTCCTTCTTATAAGAATACACCACGCCTGAGCGTTGATGCATTGCTATAATTGAAGGACAAAGATACCCATACCATACCATACAGATACCCTTATCACATATTACTTCTGTCGTTACGTTATTTCCAATAAGTTTCCGAGGCTTTTGGCTGAACGCGAAATAATAGCGAATGCTTTGTTTTTCAATATGTCTTGGAGTATGCACGTTACCGGGACATAATCCAACTGCAAATTTAATATTTTTCTTTCATTCTACAAAACTTTTCTGATAAAATCATCCCCCGACCTCAATATAATCGAAGACGGGGGATGATTTGCTCATGGGGCTATTGAGTGATGTCTACTGTTCTTTACTCTGCCGAGAATTCCTTGATGCGCTGCTCTTCTGACAGTTTGCAGATGAGGAGGCGACCGTCACGCTGGGCTACTATATAGCCATCGAGCCCTTGCACGACTACCTGCTTGTTGCCCTCAACATTGATGATGCAGTTGGTTGTCTCGAAAGTCTTTATGTTCTGGCTAATGAGCCCGTTGCCATTTGCATCCTTCTTGGTAAGTGTTTGCAGTGAGCCCCAGGTGCCAAGGTCGCTCCATCCGAAGTCGGCGGGGAAGACGAATATCTCTTCTGCCTTCTCCATGATGGCGTAGTCAACGGAGATGTTCTCGCACTCGGCATAGTGTTCGTCAATGGCAGCCTGCTCCTTGTCTGTGCCATAGACGTCCATCATTGATTCGAAGATGCGGCTGATGGCTGGCTGGTACACACGGAAAGCGTTGACTATGGTGTTGACGTTCCACACGAAGATGCCAGCATTCCAGAAGTAATTATTGCGTTTGATATACTCCTGCGCTGTTGCAAGGTTTGGTTTTTCGCGGAAAGAATCTACTTGGAATATTTCTTTGTTGCGCATACTGCGCTCCGCCATGTTTGCCTGGATGTAGCCATAACCCGTCTCTGGGCGTGTTGGCTTCATGCCGAGGGTTACGATAGAGTCTGTTTCGCCAGCGAACTGCATTGCGCCAGTGATGACGCGTTGGAACTCTGCCGTGTCCATCACTACATGGTCACTCGGTGTTACAACGATGTTTCCTTTCGGGTCTTTGGACTTGATGCGATAGCTTACGTATGCTATGCATGGCGCGGTGTTGCGGCGGCATGGCTCGCGCAATATGTTGCAAACAGGTATTTCCGGAAGCTGCTGATGTACTTTCTCCGCATAGTCAGCGCTTGTTACAACCCATACGTTCTCTGGGTCGCAGATACTTTTGAAGCGGTCGTATGTTAGTTGCATCAGCGAGCGTCCTACGCCGAGCACGTCGATAAACTGTTTTGGGGTGTCCACGGTGCTCATAGGCCAGAAACGACTGCCTATGCCACCTGCCATTATCACAAGATGGTTCATGTTTTTCTTATTGTTTTAGTAATTGTTGATAATATTTCAAGAAAAAGAGGCTGTAGGCGGAAAGTCTTTTCGGTACGGAAGCCCTTGACTTTTAACCTACATCCTCTATGTTTTGGTGTTCTATCCCAAGTATTTTATTAGTATCTTTGCATTACCGCTGTCACGCAGTTTTGTGATAGACTTCTCTCTTATCTGCCTTACTCTCTCACGTGTCAGTCCGAGTTCATCGCCAATCTCTTCCAGTCCCTTCTCATGACAGCCGATGCCGAAACATTCGCGGATGATTGTGATTTCCCTTTCCTTTAGCACTCGGCTGAGCACAGCATTGAGTTCTTGCGCCATAGACTCGTGGTCAACGCTGCGGTCAGTGCGTGAGTCGTCGCCGCTCGCCATGACATCGAGCATACAGTTCTCCTCTCCGTCCTGGAAGGGTGCGTCGATGGAGACATGATGTCCGTCAGCCATGAGGCTCTGACCGATTTTCTCTTCATCGAGGTTGGTTGCCTCAGACAATTCTCCCACGCTCGGATGGCGTTGGTTCTCTTGTTCGAAGCGGTTTATTTCGTGGTTGATTTTGTTTAGTGAGCCAACCTGATTTAACGGCAGGCGCACGATGCGGCTTTGCTCTGCGATGGCCTGCAGTATGCTTTGTCGAATCCACCACACAGCGTATGATATGAATTTGAACCCGCGTGTTTCGTCAAACTTCTGGGCAGCCTTTATCAGTCCGATGTTGCCCTCATCAATAAGGTCTGTCAAAGACAGTCCTTGATGTTGGTACTGCTTAGCCACGGACACCACAAAACGAAGGTTGGCAGTGACAAGTTTATCCTTGGCACGCTCACCGGCAGGTCCACCTTTCTTTATGGCCTGTGCCAGCTCTATTTCTTCATCAATGGTGATTAGTGGGGCACGACCTATCTCAACAAGATATTTGTCAAGTGCCTCACTACTACGGTTCGTGATACTTTTTTGAATCTTAAGCTGTCTCATTGTCTGTCTTCCTTATATCTATGCAAGCAATATGATTTCCTAACTCTATGCCACCCATATTTGGGGTATAATCAAAGCGTATCTTATATATAACGCAAACTATGCCAATTTATTACACTATGACAAAATTTCAGTACAAAATTACTACATTTTTTTTGTTTCAGCAAACTAAAGCCTTTTAATCTAACCTACATTCGTAGAAATCATGATTAAAGACAAGCCCCAGTCCTCCGACACCTATTCTTCCCACATTCAGTTACTGTCATTGTGGGATGTATCCATTCTTTTTCAAGTTTGATTTTACTATGATTTGGTTTCTTGACGACGCAGAAGCCCCTTCATGGCAATCGCTATGCTTTTACGCTGTTATCGCTACGTTTTTACCGCCTAATAGCATAGCTTTTATACGGTTAAAGCATAGCGATGAAGTTTATTATCCACAATCAGTGTCCTTAGACCGCGGATAGCTATTTTTCGTACAGTTGACGAAAGAGCCAAAAAGGGGGAGCTTGTCAAACTGCCAAATCCGTAAATATGGAAGTAAAAGAGTGTTTAGCGGACAGTAATAATATCACAACTTCACCTTCTTCTTCACCGCCTTACTCTCGTTAGCCATACGGTCGAGTGCTGTCACTACGTAGGTGTAGCGTGTCTTGCCGTCGGTATAGGGTAGGAGGAACCATGTGTCGTTCGTGATGCCTACGATATGCGCAGGGTCTTCAGTGTCAATCTTCTCATTTTTTGCAAAGCGATATATAACGTATTTTGTCGCCTCGTCTTCCCATTGCTTTGCCTTGGGAGCTTTCCAGAATAGCATATATCCATCGCTTGTCCACAGAGCTTTCAGTTTTGAGGGCTTGCCTGGCGCATTGTTGTCAATGAATGGCATCAGTGGTTGCAAGGCGGGGTAGCGCCAGTAGTTTGTGCGCAACTGTGTGCCGTAGCCTCCTATGTTGTCCACGGCAGCCTTTGCGTACCATAACACCGTGCCACCGATGTTGGGCAGTGACTGGTGCAGGCGGTATTTCGCTGCCATCTGGTTCTGCTGTGGGTTGTTGGGGTCAGCGTATTTTGCTGTCCGTTCTATGTCCTCTCCAATGTATAGCGGTCGTTTGGATGCATATTTGCTCCACCATTTTATGAGCGTCTCATAGTCAGCCGCCTTGTTCCCTATCTCCCAATATATTTGCGGCACGCAGTAGTCTATCCATCCTTTGTCTATCCAAAGCAGGATGTCAGCGTACAGGTCGTCGTAGTTTTGCAGTCCGTTGGTGTCAGAACCTATTTCCGGTGCGCTTCTTTTGTTGCGGTATATGCCAAATGGCGACACACCAAATTTTACCCACGGCTTTACACTACGCAAGGTGTCGTGCAGCTGTTTGATGAAGATGTCCACGTTGTGCCTGCGCCAGTCACCGATGTTAGCGAAGCCTCTCCCCGAGGACTGGTAGTCAGTCTCATCGGGTATGGCGATGCCTGGGGCGGGGTAGGGGTAGAAATAGTCATCTATGTGCAGTCCGTCCACATCGTATCTGCGCACTATGTCTGCCGCCACGCGGCATATCCACTCGCGGTTGGCGGCTTTTGCCGGGTTGAGTATGTATAGCCCGTCGTAGGGGAAGACAAGGTCGGGGTATCTCGCCGCTATGTGTGTTGCGGCGAGTTGTGTCGTCACTTTCGTCTTGGCGCGGAAGGGGTTTATCCATGCGTGCAGCTCCATGCCGCGTTTGTGGCACTCGGTCACCATCCACTGCAACGGGTCCCAGTAGGGCGATGGTGCCATCCCCTGCTGTCCGGTGAGGAAGCGGCTCCATGGTTCAAGGCTGCTTTGGTATAGAGCGTCACATTCTGGGCGCACTTGAAAGATTATAGCGTTCACGCCATCCTTTTGCAGTTCATCGAGTTGGTATGTCAGTGTCTGTTGCATCTGTACCGTCCCCATGCCCGTGAACTGCCCGTTTACGCACTGTATCCATGCTCCCCGGAACTCGCGCTTCTGTGCCGCGTGGAGTGCTGGGAGCGCAAGGCACAGTGCAAGCAGTGCCGCGATATGTCTAAACTTACAAGTCATCAAAATTTACCTCCTTTTCCGTTGCGTGCTGTTTCGGTTCCGTAGCTCCCCCCTCTGAGGGCTCAACGTTCTCTCTCTCTCTAGGGTTACCGTTCTCGTCAAGTATCACCTCCTTGTAAGAGTCAATGGAGTCCACGTCAAGGGTGTCCTTGCTTGCCCCGCTGGTATATGCACATTCGTACATGGCGCGGTCAATGTCGGTGCCGTCAGGCTTGGAGAACTTACCGTGGTACTTTGCGAAGGCGGGGTCGCCGAATACGGATTGCAGGAAGTATCCGCATATTGGCAGTGCGGTACGCGAGCCTTGTCCCAGTGCACCGGTGCGGAAGTGTATGCAGCGGTATTCTCCTCCTACCCATGCCCCTACCACGAGGTTTGGCGATACGCCCATGAACCATGCGTCAGAGTGGTTGTTTGACGTTCCCGTCTTTCCTCCGAACTCCGTGTCGTTGTATTTACCAATGTATCCCCAGAGGCTCTGTGAGGTGCCGCCACGCTCCCTCAGTCCGCCCAGCAGCATCTGTTGCATGAGGTAGGCGGACTTCACGCTGATGGCTTGCTTCTGCTCTGTCGGTGCTACGTATATCTCCTTGCCGTCGCGGTCTATTATCTTTGTGACGAGTATTGCCTCGCTGTGCGCCAAGCCACCGTTGGCAACGGTGCAGTAGGCGTTGGCAAGCTCAAGCAGGTTCACGTCGCTTGAGCCGAGAGCCAGTGAGGGCGTCTCGTCCAGCGGACTGATGATACCCATGTTGTGGGCGGTCTCTATGATGTTGCTTATGCCCATCTCCTGTCCTAATCTCACGGCTACAGAGTTGATACTCTGTGCGAAGGCAATCTTCAGCGGCATGGAGTCGCCAGTGAAATATCCGTTGGCGTTGGTGGGAGCCCATGTCACTTCCTCTTTCTTCTTTGCGTCCCACACCTTCATTGAGAAATACTCGTCGCGGCGTTTATCGCATGGTGTCAGCCCCTGCTCCATGGCCTCGGTGTAAACGAAGAGCTTGAAGGTTGAGCCAGGTTGCCGTTGCGCCGTTACCTTGTCATATTTCCAATGGTTGAAATCTATGTCGCCCACCCACGCTTTTACGTGTCCTGTCTGTGGTTCCATCGCCACAAAGGAGCAGTGCATGAAGCTGACCATGTAGCGTATGGAGTCCATTGTTGACATTTCCTTCTCTATCTCTCCCTTCTCGTAGTCAAAGACCTTTACGGTATGTGGCTTGTTTAGGTAGTAGTCCACGGAGTCCGGGGCGTCGGGGAACTTGGCTGTGAGGTGCTTGTAAACAGGCTGTTGCTTGGCTATATCCTCTATGAAGTTAGCTATCACCTGATGCTTTTCGTCCTGCCACGGCTGCTGTCCGCGCCAATGCGAGTTGAAGTTACGCTGCACTTGCTGCATCTGCTTGTGCGCAGCGTCCTCCGCGTATTTCTGCATACGTGTGTCAATGGTCGTGTATATCTTCAGTCCGTCGTTGTAAAGGTCTATGTCTGCCAGTGTCTCATTGTTGGCGCATAGCTTCTTTATGTATTTCGCCACAGCTTCGCGGAAGTATTTCGCCTGTCCGTCGTAGTTGTCTTCCACGTTAAACTCTGACACATCAATGCTTATTTCCTTCAGCGAGTCGAACTGCTCCTTTGTAATATCGCCGTGCAGGCGCATATTGTCGAGCACCACGTTGCGGCGTTTCAGTGAGTTCTCCGGGTGCGATATGGGGTTGTAGAATGTTGTTGCCTTGAGCATACCTACAAGCACAGCCGCCTGCTCCGTGGTGAGCTCGCGCGGTGTAGTATTGAAATAAGTCTTTGCTGCGGTTTTTATGCCGAAGGCGTTATTTCCAAAGTCAACGGTGTTGGCGTACTGTGCGAGGATTTCTTTCTTTGCCTCGCTGCGCCCCTTGGTATATGAGAAGTACAGCTCCAGTTTCAGTGCGGTAATCCATTCCTTTGTCTTCATTATGAGGATTTTTACCCCTGGTATCTTCCCCAGTATGCCAGTGCTGTACTGTGTGCGCACCCTGAACATATTTTTTGCGAGCTGCTGCGTTATTGTTGACGCACCTCGTCCACCACGTCCTGTCGCCGCATCCTTTGCCGCGCCGAGCAGTCCCACAGGGTCTATGCCCCAATGGTCGTAGAAACGCTCGTCTTCAGTGTCGATGAGGGCGCGCCAGAAGGTGGGATTTACTTCGTCATACTTCACTGGTGTGCGGTTCTCGTTGAAGTATTTTCCAAGCAGCACGCCGTCGGCGGAATATAGTTCTGAAGCCTGACTTGTCTTGTGTTCGCTGATGTCGTACCACCCTGGCGACTTGCCGAAGAGCCAAAAGAGGTTCACGTCAACGGCCCCGAGGTATAGGAAGAAGAGCACTATTATCGACAGCAGTCCGTTAATCGTCTTTACGTACCACGGTCTCCCAGTGAAACAGCCTTTGTACCACTGCCATGCCGCTTTGCATTTGGCGGCAATCCTTGTTGTGATAAGCCATAGTTTCTTCATAGTCTTTTTCTTGTAAGTTATAAGTTCTCCCTTTGTAGCAGGGCGATTTTGTTGTCGATATATCTTGTTATCCCTTCTTTGTCATCGGGATGTAACCACGTTGTCTCAGTATCTTTCTTGTACCACGTGAGCTGTTTGCGCGCATACTGCCTCGTGTTGCTCTGTATCTGTCTCAAGGCTTCCTCCAGCGGTATGTCTCCATCGAAGTACTTGAAGAGTTCTTTGTAGCCTACGGTATTGAGGGCATTCTCGTGGCGGTGTGGCATCATGGTGCGTGCCTCGTCTATCAGCCCTGCTTGAGCCATGTCCAGCACTCGCTGGTTTATCCTTTCGTATAGCTCTGCGCGGTCTCGTGTCAGTGCTATCTTTATAGTGTGGAACGGGCGTGGCTTTTTTTCGCCCGTGCGGAAGGAGGTGTATGTCTTACCGCTCACATGGCATATCTCCAGCGCATGTACTATGCGGCGTGGGTTGTTGTGGTCAACGACAGCCCAGTGTTCGGGGTCTAATGCCTTGAGTTCTTCCAGCAAGGCTGGCAGCCCCTCGTTTTCGAGGCGTTGTTTCATCCATCTGCGTGTGGCGTCATCTACCGTCGGTATATCGTCAATGCCGTTGCAGACAGCGTCTATGTACATCATCGAGCCGCCAGTGAGTATCGCCGCTATGCCGTCTTTGCTGTCAAAAGGTTGTGTGGCAAGCAGTTGCAGCACGTCTTGCTCATACATGGAGGCGGAATAGTAGTCGCCGATGTGTTTTGTAGCTACAAAATGATGCCGCACTCTCCGCTGTTGCTCGGCGGTGGGTGCGGCTGTTCCTATTGGTATTTCTGCGTAAATCTGCCTGGAGTCGGCGTTGATGATGTCAACTCCGTAATGCTCGGCGAGAGATAGGCAGAGTTCTGTCTTTCCTACACCCGTAGGCCCTGTGATTACTATGAGTGTATTCAACGTACTACCTGATTATGCCTCGCTGGGCATTCTCGATGAACTTTATTACGTATTCTATCTCCGGTGTTATCTCCATCGACAGCTTTACCTCTTCAATGCCCTCTTTCAGGATGCCCTTAGAGTATATGGTGTTGTAGGCTTCGCGTATGGCGAGGATGGCATCGCTGCTGAAGCCCCTGCGCCTCAGGCCGATGAGGTTAAGCCCGGCGAAGCGTATCGGTTCCTTACCGGCTATCACGTATGGCGGTATGTCCTGCGAGGTGCGGCTTCCGCCCTGCACCATCACGTAGCCGCCGATGTGCACGAACTGGTGTACCAGCACTTCGGCTGAGATTATGGCGCAGTCGTCCACGACTACCTCCCCCGCGAATTTCGTTGAGTTGCCGATAATGCACTGGTTGCCTATCACACAGTCGTGGGCTACATGCATATTCTCCATCAGCAGGTTATTGTTGCCTACGATGGTCGTTCCCTTTGAGGCTGTGCCGCGACTGATGGTGACATTCTCGCGTATGGAGTTGTTATCGCCTATCTGGCAAGTGGTTACCTCGCCATGGTATTTCAGGTCTTGCGGCTTGGTGCTAATGCTTGCGCCGGGGAATATCTCGTTTCCGGAGCCCATGCGAGTGCCCTTGTTCAGCGTGACGCTGTTCTGCAGGTTGTTGTTGTTGCCTATGCTAACATCGGCATCGATGTAGCAGAATGGGCCTATTACGTTGCCGTCACCCAGTTTTGCGTCTGGGTGCACGTATGCGAGTGGGCTTATTGTATTTGCCATTATGATTGGTTTTATATTTGATTTGTTGGTTGTGCCGCCATATTGCCTTTGCTATGGCGACACAGCCTTTACTTGTTCCTTACCATCTGACCTGTGAACGTCGCCTCTGCCACGAGCTGGTCGCCTACGAAGATGTAGCCCTGCATTGTTGAGATGCCGTGGCGTACTGGCGCGAGCAGTTCCACCTTGAATATCAGCGTATCTCCCGGCACCACCTTCTTGCGGTACTTCACGTTGTCAATCTTCAGGAAGTAGCTCGTCCAGTGCTCGGGGTCTTCTATGGAATTGAGTACGAGCAGTGCGCCACATTGCGACATTGCCTCTATCATCAGTACTCCGGGCATCACAGGTTCCTGCGGGAAGTGTCCCTGGAAGAACGGCTCGTTCGACGTTACGTTCTTTATTCCTACTATGGTCGTGCCGCTTATGCTTATCACTTTATCCACGAGCTGCATGGGGTAGCGGTGGGGCAGCACCTCACGGATGCGGTTGACGTCGAGCACGGGGGACATATTCGGGTCGTATATGGGTGCTTGTATCTCGTGCTTGCGTATCTCGGTGCGCATCATCCGGGCAAACTTATTGTTGATTGTGTGCCCAGGCCTTGTTGCTATGATGCGGCCTTTCAGCGGTTTACCGATGAGGGCCATGTCGCCAATGATGTCGAGTAGCTTGTGGCGCGTGCACTCGTTCTCCCATGTCAGTGGCTTGTGCTGTATGTATCCGAGCTTCGTTGCGTCCATCCTCGGCACTTGCAGGTAGTCGCAGAGCTTGTCAATGTCTTCCTGTTTCTGCTCGTATTCGTATATCACGATGGCATTGTCGAGGTCCCCTCCCTTTATCAGTCCAGCCTTGAGGAGCGGCACGAGGTCGCGAACGAAAACGAAGGTGCGCGCCGATGCTATCTCTGTCGGGAATTTATCTACGTTGTCTATCGTGGCGAACTGTGAGTTGATGAACTTCGATTCAAAGGAGCACATCGCCGTAATGGAGAAGTCGTCGTCGGGAAGGATTGTTATTACCGAGCCAGTCTTTTCGTCCTTCACCTCTATCTTCTTGCGTATTATGTAGTAGTCCTTTGGCGCGTTCTGCTCCTGTATGCCCACTTCATGGATTTTCTCCACGTATTTCATCGCGCTGCCGTCGAGTATCGGGAACTCGGGGCCGTTGACTTGTATCAGGCAGTTGTCTATTCCGAGGGCGTAAAGGGCAGCCAGTGCGTGCTCCACCGTGCTGACCCTGATATCTCCCTTGCCCAGCACGGTGCCACGCTGCGTGTCCACCACGTGCTCCGCCACGGCTTCTATCACCGGCATCCCGTCGAGGTCTATTCGTTGTATCTTGTAACCAGTGTTCTCAGCTGCTGGATAGAACGTCACCGTAAGGCTCAGTCCTGTGTGCAGGCCTTTGCCGCAAAGGGAGAAACTCCCCTTTATTGTGTTCTGTTTTGTCATACTTTTATATATATGGAATATAGGAAAGTCTATGAGTTAGCACCCAGTTCCTTTATCTTCTGCTCCAGTTCTTTGATAGTTTTCTGCATTTCGTTCATCTGCCTATACATTTCCGGCAGCCTTTTCACTATGGCTTGTGAGCGGAAGTAGTTAGTCATTGTCATTGGCGGTGTGCCTATCAGCTCTTGGTTGTCTTTCAAGCTGCCTGGCACTCCTGACTGTGCTCCCAGCATTACCTTGTTGCCAATGGTGATATGTCCTGCTATTCCCACTTGTCCGCCAAACATACACCATTCGCCTACCTTTGCGCTTCCTGCCACGCCCACCTGCGCTGACATCACGGTGTTTGCGCCGATGTCGGTGTTGTGCGCTATCTGCACGAGGTTGTCGAGCTTCACACCCTTTCTTATATATGTGCTTCCCATCGTAGCCCTGTCCACGCAAGTGTTGGCACCGATTTCCACATTGTCCTCAATCGTTACGATACCGATTTGCGGTATCTTGTCATACCCCTCGGCGGAGGGAGCGAATCCGAAGCCGTCTGCGCCGATTACGCTGCCAGCATGGAGTATGCAGTTGTTGCCAACCTTACAATGGTGATATACCACCGCGTTGCTGTAAATCTCCGTATTGTTGCCTATGGAGGCACATTCGCCCACCGTTACGTGCGGGTGCAGCACGCATCCGTCGCCTATCGTGACGTCTGGTCCTATGGCTACGAATGGTCCTATGTAGCAGTCTTTGCCAATCTTTGCCGTTGGTGCTATGAAGGCGAGCGGGTCTATGCCCTTCTTCTTCGGTCTCATGGAGTAGTACATCTGCAACAGTTTTGCCACAGCTTCGTATGCGCTCTTCACCCTTATGAGGGTAGCACTAACAGGTTTGTCCAGTACAAGGTCATCATCAACGAGCACGATGGTTGATTTCGTGTCGTATATGTGGTTTATGTATTTCTTGTTTGAGAGGAAAGAGATAGCTCCCGGCACCCCTTCCTCTATCTTGGCGAAGGTTTTTACGGTGGCGTTGGCATCACCCTCAATGCGTCCCTGTATCAGTTCCGCAATTTGTTGAGCTGAAAATTCCATGTATTCCCCTGTTGTTTATAGTTTGTCGAGTTCTTCTTTCATCTGTGATTGCAGTTCTCTTGCCTTCTCAGCGGCAACGTCGGCAAACCTCTCCGTGTTGTCAGCGAAGATTATTCCGCGGCTTGAGTTGACGAGTAAGCCGCAGTCTTTTGTCATGCCAAACTGGCAAACGTCCTGCAAGGAGCCCCCCTGCGCTCCGACGCCGGGTACGAGTAGGAAGTGTGTCGGTGCCACTTTACGTATGTCTTTGAACATTTCTCCGCGTGTAGCGCCTACCACGTACATCAGGTTCTCTGGTGTTCCCCATTCCTGGCTCTTTACTATTACTTTTTCGAAGAGGCGCGTCCCCTCCGTGTCTGTTGTCTGCTGGAAGTCGAATGAGCCCTTGTTGCTGGTCAGCGCGAGCAGTATCACCCATGGTTTCTTCTCGCTTTCGTATGCGAGGAAAGGCACCACGCTGTCTTCACCCATATATGGTGCCACCGTCAGTGCGTCCACCTTGTATTCTCCGAAGAAGGTCTTGGCGTACATCTTTGACGTGTTGCCTATGTCACCGCGTTTCGCATCGGCTATGATGAACTGCTCCGGATAGTTCTCTTGGATGTATTTCACCGTCTTCTCAAATGCTGTCAGCCCTTTTACCCCGTATGCTTCGTAGAATGCAAGGTTGGGCTTGTAGGCTACGCAGTATGGTGCTGTAGCATCAATAATCTGCTTATTGAACGTGAAGATAGGGTCTTCCTCGTTCAGTAGGTGTGTGGGCACTTTGTCGAGGTCAACGTCCAGTCCTACGCAGAGGAAGCTCTTCTTCTGGAATATCTGTCTTACAAGTTCTTCTCGTGTCATTACTTATTAGTTAAAAGGTTCATCATTCTAAAGGCACAGTGCCGTTCTTTTCCCCTCTCCGTTGTTCATTCTTTTGGCATTTCGGTCTTGGGGATGTTTTTGTATTGCTTTGTTGTCCTTTGGCTTTCCACCAGTCTGTTTATGAACTCCGTTGCACTCACCGTGCGTTCGTCGTCGTTCACGTCTTCTTTCTTCTTTATAGTGGTAAACACTCCCATGCTTATTGGTTTTATAGCTCTGCTTCTTTCATTCTTTCAGCGTTCTCCGCCACGGTCAGAGCGTCTATCATCTCTTGTATGTCTCCTGCGAGGAAGCCCTGCAGGTCGTGTGTAGTGAAGCCGATGCGATGATCTGTTACTCGTCCTTGTGGGAAGTTGTATGTGCGTATCTTGGCGGAGCGGTCGCCGGTGGAAACCAGTGTCTTGCGTCGGTTCGCTATGTCGTCGAGATACTTCTGGTGCTCC
This sequence comes from Prevotella sp., assembly GCA_022773825.1. GTDB lineage: Bacteria > Bacteroidota > Bacteroidia > Bacteroidales > Bacteroidaceae > Prevotella. The sequence continues at coordinate 26,104 of JALFOF010000062.1, read as the reverse complement.
CTGTCATATATATATGTACGCAGGCGCGCCAGTGCGCGCTCTTTATTCTTAGGTTGGTCACGTGTCTCGGTACATTCTATGAGTATCTCCTCCGTCTCGCCCGTGTTGGGGTTCTTCCACATATAGCGTGCCCTTACGCCAGACTCCACCTTGTTCACGTTCTGTCCGCCTGCGCCACTTGAGCGGAAAGTGTCCCATTTTATCTCGCCTTCGTTAATCTGCACGTCAAAGGCCTCTGCCTCTGGCAGTACCGCCACGGTGGCAGCTGACGTCTGCATACGTCCGTTACTTTCTGTTACGGGCACTCGTTGCACGCGGTGTACGCCAGATTCATATTTCAGTATGCCGTACACGCCTTCGCCGCTTACGGCAAAGTCTATCTCCTTGTAGCCTCCCACTGCGCCCTCGCTCACATCGGTCACGCTGAGACTCCAGCCCTTTGACTCGCAGAAACGTTTGTACATAGAGAACAAGTCGCCAGCGAAGAGGCACGCCTCGTCACCGCCAGTACCTGCTCGTATCTCCATTTCCACATTCTTGGCATCCTCCGGGTCCTTTGGCACCAAAGCAATCTTTATCTCTTCTTCCAGTCCCGGCTGCGCCGCTTCGTTCTCCGCGAGCTGTTCGCGCGCCATTTCTTTCATCTCCGCGTCACTCTCGTTGGCGAGGATGTCTTTTGCCTCGGCTATCGAGTCGAGACAGTCCATGTAGCGCTTGCGCAACTTCATTATGTCGCCAAGGTCTTTGTATTCCCTTGTCAGCTTCACGAAACGTTGTTGGTCTGCTATCACCGACGGGTCGGTGATGAGTGTAGTGACCTCTTCGTAGCGTGCTTCAAGGCCATCGAGTTTCTGTAATATGTTGTTGTAGTCAGCCATTCTATTGTTGTTTTGTCGTTTTTGTTGTTTAGTCGTTTGGTGGTGAGCAATGCGCCGCATCCCCAAAGACTAAGCAACTAAACAACCAAATAACTCTTAATAATTGAATTCTCCGAACTCGCTCTTTATTGTGAGCGACTTCTTTCCTTCTTCCACTCGTCCTATTATGCGAGCGTCAATGTTGAAGCTCTTGCTGATGTTTATGACCTTCTCTGCCTGCTCCGGCGCGACATATACCTCCATTCTGTGTCCCATGTTGAACACTTTGTACATCTCTTTCCAGTCAGTTCCGCTCTGTTCGTGTATTATGCGGAATAGCGGTGGCACAGGGAACATATTGTCTTTTATCACGCGGCAGTTCTCGCCCACGAAGTGCAGCACCTTTGTTTGTGCTCCTCCCGTGCAGTGCACCATGCCGTGTATCTCTGGTCTCATCTCGTCCAGCACCCTCTTTATCACCGGAGCGTAAGTGCGTGTTGGCGACAGCACCAGCTTCCCGGCGTTCACCGGCGCTCCCTCCACTTCGTCCTCAAAGCGGTATCCTCCTGAATATACCAACTCTTCTGGCACAGCGTGGTCGTAGCTCTCGGGGTATTTCTCGGCGTAGTATTTCGCGAATACGTCGTGGCGGGCAGAAGTAAGCCCGTTGCTGCCCATGCCACCGTTGTACTCCTTCTCGTAAGTAGCCTGCCCGAAGCTTGCCAGTCCTACGATAACATCGCCTGGACGTATGTTGGCGTTGTCTATGACGTCGCTGCGCTTCATGCGGCATGTCACCGTGGAGTCAACGATGATGGTGCGTGTCAGGTCGCCTACGTCAGCCGTCTCGCCGCCTGTCGCGTAGATGCCAATACCCATATCGCGCATCTCGGCGAGCAACTCGTCCGTTCCGTTGATGATGGCGGAAATGACCTCTCCTGGCACCAGCATTTTGTTTCTGCCGATAGTGCTGGAAACGAGGATGTTGTCCACCGCGCCAACGCAAAGCAAATCGTCCGTGTTCATGATGAGGGCATCTTGCGCTATGCCCTTCCACACGCCGAGGTCGCCCGTCTCTCTCCAGTACATATAAGCCAGGCTGGATTTGGTTCCCGCGCCGTCAGCGTGCATTATGTTGCAGTATTCCGGGTCGTTGCCCAGAATGTCAGGTATAATTTTGCAGAAAGCCTGCGGATAAATGCCTTTATCTATGTTTTTGATGGCATTATGCACATCCTCTTTTGCCGCGCTAACACCGCGTAGCATATATCTGTTGTCCATTTATCTTTTATTGATTTATATATTGGTTGCAAAATTACTAAAAATATTTCAAACGGCAAAAATAGCCCTATATTTATTTGTGTACAAAAGTTAAATATGTTAATTATACTTTCTTTACGCGCAGTTTACGGAATAAGAAGCTGTCTTTTCTGCGCATTTTGTTTCTTGTACGCTATCTTGTTGGTTTTGTAATGTTTACAAAACGCGTTCTCGGCGGTTTGTAAAAGCATAGTTATTACGGTGTAAAAGCAATGCAATTGGATTGTAAATGCATTGCAATTGCAATGTAATATCAATGCGATTGCGCCGTGATTGCAGTGCTCTTGTTTCGTGATATGACAAATGTTAAATACCAACCCCCTGAATATGGGCAATTTTAAGTTACATTAACAAGTAGTTGCTGGTACGTAGAAATACAGTGGAATTTGTCTTGCGAGGGGAGGAGCGGAGAGGGTGAGTGACGGAACGAAGTGTCAAGGCGTATGCTTTGACGCGGCGTTTGTTGGGGTGACGGTATAATTTGCGGCGAAAAAATTTGGGTATTCCAACATTATTTGCTACCTTTGTCCCGAATTTGCAAATATCAATATGAATAACATATCAGACACAATCAACACGGCTGTTGATGCACTATCGTCGCCAGAAAGCCTTGAAGGGCTTTTTCATCAGGTGCACGACAATGTGCCGCTCCCCTCAAATGCCTCTCTTGCGGAGATAGTGGAGCTTGCAAGGGCGATTTTTTTTCCAGGTTATTTTGGTCAGAACAAGGTTACTCAGGATACCATAAAATACCATGTTGGCGTAGCAATCGAGCGCTTTGCGCGCCTGCTCAAGAAGCAGGTCATGGCGGGAATGTGTTTCTGTATGGAGGAGAACGAGGCGTTCTCTGTGAGTGAAGTGCGGGCCAAGGCGCAGGAGATTACCGAGGAGACGGTGCGCCGCCTGCCGAAACTGCGCGGCATACTTGCCACCGATGTGGAGGCAGCGTATAACGGTGACCCGGCCGCCACGAGCTTCGGGGAGATAATAAGCTGCTACCCCGTGATACGAACGCTGACCAACTACCGCCTCGCGCATGAGCTGCATCTGCTCGGTGTGCCGCTGATACCGCGTATGATAAGCGAGCTGGCGCACTCGGAGACGGGCATAGACATACATCCCGCAGCCGAGATAGGTCACCACTTCACCATTGACCATGGCACGGGCGTGGTGATAGGAGCCACCTGCATCATTGGCAACAACGTGAAGCTGTATCAGGGCGTGACGCTCGGCGCGCTGTCGTTCCCGCTGGATGAGGATGGCAACCCCATAAAAGGTATTCCCCGCCACCCGATATTGGGCAATGACGTCATAGTGTACAGCAACGCCACGATACTCGGACGTATCACCATCGGCGACCGCTCGGTGATTGGTGCCAACAGGTGGGTGACGGATAACATAGCTCCCGACACGAAAATATACAAGAACGTGAGGATGCAGAAAGGCTTTGAGAACGGCTATGGCATCTGAACACCGCACCCGCGGGGATGGGGTAGGGAGAAAATGACGTAAACAATAATTTTCAATACAGAGAATATCTACAGATGGAATTTGAGATGATAGCCAAGACCTTCATGGGTCTTGAGGACATATTGGCACAGGAGCTGACGGAACTTGGTGCCAACAACGTGATAAAAGGCAGGCGTATGGTGGGCTTCACCGGCGACAAGGCGTTGATGTATCGCGCCAATTTCGCGTTGAGGACAGCAATACGCATACTGAAGCCCATAAAGCATTTCCGCGCCAATTCGGCAGATCAGGTTTACGACCAGATAAAAATGATAGACTGGAGCAAATACATCGGAGAGGGCAAGACATTCTCCGTGGACTCCGTGGTATATAGCGATGACTTCAATAACTCGCGTTTTGTGACGTATAAGGTGAAGGATGCCATAGTGGACCAGTTCCGTGAGCGCACGGGCAAGCGCCCCAACATCTCCGTTGCCGACGCTGACGTGCGGCTGAACATACACATTGCCGAGGACAGGGGTACGGTGTCGCTCGACTCCAGCGGCGAGTCGCTCCACAGGCGCGGCTACCGTCAGGAGACGGTGGAGGCCCCGCTGAACGAGGTTCTGGCCGCAGGCATGATTCTGATGACGGGCTGGAAGGGCGAGACGGACTTCATTGACCCGATGTGCGGCAGCGGTACCCTGCCCATCGAGGCGGCGCTGATAGCGAGGAACATTGCGCCGGGCGTGTTCCGCAAGCAGTATGCCTTCGAGAAATGGCCCGACTTCGACGCGGAGCTCTTTGACGAGATATACAATGACGACAGCCACGAGCGGGAGTTTGAGCATCACGTTTACGGTTACGACATTGACTTCAAGGCTGTGAACATGGCGAAACTCAATGTCAAGGCGGCGGGACTGTCGGCTGATGTCACCATAGAGCAGCAGGACTTTAAGGACTTCAAGGGGCACGGTGAGCCAGCGATTATGGTGACGAACCCACCTTACGGCGAACGCATATCAACGCCGAACCTGCTCGAGACATACCGCATGATAGGCGAGAGACTGAAGCACGCCTTCAAGGACGGCGAGGCATGGGTGCTCTCGTACCGAGAGGAGTGCTTCCAGCAGATAGCCCTTAAGCCGAGCGTGAAGGTGCCCTTGTATAACGGTTCGCTGGAGTGTGAGTTCAGAAAGTACAGCATCTTCAACGGTAAACTGAAAGACTTCCGAGAGGAGGGAGGAATAGTGAAGACCGAAGAGGAGAAACGGCAGATGGCGGAGAAACGCCGCACATGGCAGAAGCGCGACTATGAGAAGAGAGAGGAGGAGCGGATAGACAACGAGGAGGCAGACATACTGTCATTCAAGTTCAGGTCGCTGGAGAAGCAGAGGGCAAAGGCTTTCGACCGTAGCCGCAAGCCTTTCGACCGTGAGCGCAAATCCTTCGACCGCGACCGTAAATCCTTCGACCGCGATAGTGATACGTTCGGCGATAGGGACAATCGCAAAGCGAAGAAGGGCGCGAAGCCGTTCCGCAAGAAAGAAACGCGCGAAGACAGGCAAAGCAAGCGCAGGAAGTTCTTTGGAGACGGTGGAGAAGAGGATTAAAATATTACTAACGGCACTTCTTTCAGCATTGTCCATCATGGCACAGCAGAAGACTTTTACGCTGGAAGACCTTAACGCCGGCGGTTCGCGCTATCATGAAATGTCGCCAGAGAAGCGTTACTACGCCTGGTGGGGAGACGAATTGCTGCGTGTGGAGGTCGATGGCGTATATGTAATAAACAAGGTGTCGGGGAAGGAGGAGACGCTCTTCACCCTCGATGACATACTCGATATGAAGGAAGGGGGAGGGGAGATGATAGGCGTCAACCTGCTCAATGCCACCTTCCCCTATCGTGACAAAAGCCTTGCGCTACTCGATGCGCCTGGAAAGCGTGTGCTATACGACTTCAAGGCGAAGCGCATAGCGTGGAGTCAGGACAGGATGGGCTCGCTGGAGTGGAACGCGCGGAGCAGGGTGGATGCCTTTGCGAAGGACGAGAACCTGTGGCTGAGGCTGGTTGACGGCACGGAACGGAAACTGACAGAGGACGGTTCACGCGACATGGTGTACGGCAGGAGCGTGCACCGCAATGAGTTTGGCATAACGAAAGGAACGTTCTTCTCGCCCGATGGCGAAAAACTGGCGTTCTACCGGATGGACCAATCCATGGTGACGGACTATCCGCAGGTTAACACTTTCGGGCGTATAGCGGAGTGTGAACCAGACAAATATCCCATGGCTGGCATGACAAGCCACGAGGTGACGGTAGGCATACACGACATAAAAGAAAATAAGACAATATACCTCAACGTGGGAAACCCCGCCGACAGATACTTCACCAACGTGGCATGGAGCCCTGACGGCAACAGAATTTACCTCTATGAGGTGAACCGTGCGCAGGACAGGGCAACGCTGGATGAGTATGATGTCGCCACGGGTGAGAAGCTGCGCACCATTGATACCGAGGAAGATGAGAAATATGTGGAGCCGCAGCATCCCGTGACCTTCGTGCCGTGGAACGATAATGAGTTCGTGGCATGGAGCCAGAAAGACGGCTATTGGCATCTGTACCTGTATGACGTAAGAGCGGGACACAGCGTTAGGCAGCTCACGAAGGGCTGCTGGGTGGTGTTGGACGTGCTGGGCTTCTGCAAGGAGCGGAACAGCATCGTAATACTCGCCAATCGCAATGGTCACCTGCAACACAATCTCTTTGCCGTGAACCTCGCGACAGGTGCGATGACAAGCCTTGACAACGGCAAAGGAGTACACCGCGCGCAGCTATCGGAGAACGGCAGGCTCATAGTGGACAGATGGGCGGAGCCAGAGGTGCCGTGGGCGTGTGCCCTCACGGATGTGGCGGCAGCGGTGAAAAAGAAGGGTGGGGCGGTAGCGATGAAGCTGTTTGAAAGCCGTAACCCTTGGGAGGGATATGCCATACCACAGTATAGGGTTGGCACGCTGACGGCGGCCGATGACACCACGACACTGCACTGGAGGATGGTGCTTCCGCCAGACTTTACGCCGCAAAAGAAATACCCTGCTGTGGTGTATGTGTATGGCGGACCTCACGCCCACCTCGTGGAGGCATCGTGGCACTGGGGCTCTCGTAGCTGGGAGACGTACATGGCGCAGAACGGGTTTATAGTCTTCGTGCTCGATGGAAGGGGCTCGGAGAACAGGGGTAAGGCGTTTGAGCAGACCACTTTCCGCCGACTCGGGCAGGAAGAGATGCGTGACCAGATGCGCGGCGTGGACTATCTGCGCTCGTTACCATATATAGACATGGACCGATTGGGCGTGCACGGCTGGAGCTATGGAGGCTTTATGACCATGACCCTTATGACAAGCCACCCCGGTGTGTTCAAGGTGGGCGTGGCGGGAGGTCCCGTCGTTGACTGGAAGTGGTACGAGGTGATGTACGGCGAGCGGTATATGGACACGCCGGAAGAAAATCCCGAAGGCTATTTGCGGACATCCCTGCTCAGCAAGGCAAAGGAACTGAAGGACAGGTTGCAGATAATAATAGGAATGAACGACCCCGTGGTGGTGCCGCAGCACGCCTTGCAGTTCATCAACGCGTGCAACGAAGCCGGTACGCAGCCCGACTTCTACGTCTATCCGGGTGAGGGGCACAACATGATGGGACACCTGTCGGTGCATTTGCATGAACGTATAACAAACTATTTCAAGGAATTACTGAAGTAAACAAATAAAATCATAGCGAAATGAAGATAATGCTCTTAGGTTCGGGCGGCCGTGAACACGCCCTGGCATGGAAGATAACTCAGAGTGAGAAGTGTGAAAAACTGTTTATCGCCCCAGGCAATGCTGGCACTGACGGTGTAGGCGGGAAAGGCGAGAACGTAGCCATCAAGGCTGATGACTTTGATGCTATCAAGGCTTTCGTGGTGGAAAACGGCGTTGACATGGTAGTGGTAGGACCAGAGGACCCGCTAGTAAAGGGCATCTACGACAACTTGTCGGAGGAACCGCGCACCGCCAACGTACCCGTGATAGGCCCCTCCAAGGCCGGCGCGGTGCTGGAAGGCTCAAAGGATTTCGCAAAGGCGTTTATGAAGAGGCACGGCATCCCCACTGCCGCATACGAGACATTTGACGGCGAGCACCTTGAGGACGGGTTGAAATTCCTTGAGACTTTGCAGGCGCCATACGTGCTGAAAGCTGACGGACTGTGTGCCGGGAAGGGCGTACTGATACTCGACACCCTTGACGAGGCAAAGAAAGAGCTGAAGGAAATGCTCGGCGGTATGTTTGGAAACGCATCGTCGCGAGTGGTGATAGAAGAGTTCCTCAGCGGTATAGAGTGCTCCGTCTTCGTGCTGACAGACGGCAGGAACTACAAGATTTTGCCTGAGGCGAAGGACTATAAGCGCATCGGTGAGGGCGACACGGGGCTGAACACCGGTGGCATGGGCAGCGTGACGCCAGTGCCGTTTGCCACGGAAGAGTGGATGAAGAAGGTGGAAGACCGCATTATCCGCCCTACGGTGGAGGGACTGGCAGAGGAGAATATCTGCTACAAGGGCTTCATCTTCTTCGGGCTTATCAACGTGAAGGGCGAGCCGATGGTGATAGAATACAACTGCCGCATGGGTGACCCAGAGACGGAGAGCGTAATGCTGAGGCTGAAATCGGACATTGTGGACCTCTTTGAAGGTGTTGCCGCAGGTAACCTTGACACACGTGCCATAGAGTTCGACCCACGCAGCGCCGTTTGTGTAATGATGGTGAGCGGCGGTTATCCGCAGGCCTATAAAAAAGGATATCCTATAACAGGCATAGAAAACGTGGAAGGCTCTATCGTGTTCCATAGTGGAACGAAGATGCAGGGCGGTCAGATAGTGACCGACGGAGGCCGTGTTATCTGCGTCAGTTCCTACGGAAAGGACAAGGAGGAGGCCCTGCAGAAGTCGTTCAAGGAGGCAGAGAAGATACACTTTGAGGGCAAATACAACCGCAGGGACATAGGACAGGACTTGTAAGGGGGTGCAGAACATACTATTATATAATAAGGTATCGTTACTGTTCCTTGTCGGGGCAATGGTATATGGCGTGATGACAGCGGGCAATATGTCGGCTGCCGTAACACTGACAATGTCTGTTGTCATCGTGTGCCTTGCCAGGATTTTCCACGACAAGGCAGGTGTGAGACACGCGTACCTTGCTGGCATCGCACTGGCATGTGCGGCAATGGCGTGGCCTTATGTGCTGGCACTGTTGCCAGTGTTGCTCTTTTTCCTAATCAAACCGCAGGAGGCATTCTCCCTTCGCAATGTGGCGGCGATGCTGCTTGGCATCCTTACACCAGGATGGATATACCTGCCTTATTGGCTTTACGTCCATCTTAAGGCTATGGACTGGATGCTTTTGGCGGAGCATTACAAGCAGTTGCAGGTGTCGGTGCCGTTACTTGACTACGGTGAGCTGACGCCTTTGCAACCAGTGGTTTACGGTCTGCTGCTGCTCTTGTTCTTGATATTGACAGTGCGTAGGTCATCCTTTCGTTACAAGGGCAAACTGTTCGTAAGGTCACAGCGCGCCATGTATGTGAGTCTTGTATGGATAATGGTGGTGTTGATACCGCTGTTCCCGTCGTTCGCGGACTATCTCCTGCCGTTGATGGCGGCGTGCATAGGACCGGTTGCGGCGCAGGCGATGACGGGCAATGACAGGTGAGGCGTAGTAAAGACAACCAATAAGTGACAGAAAATGATAGAAGCACTTGTCCAGTTCGGGGCGTTCGGGATGTTCATCGCGGCATTTCTTGCCGGTAGTTTCTTCCCGTTTTCCAGCGAAGCCGTGATGCTTGCGCTGATGGCGCTTGGCGTTAACCCGTGGGAACTGATAATATACGGTACTGCCGGCAATGTGCTCGGCTCGCTGTTCAACTACTGTGTGGGCAGGATGGGCAAGGAAGAGTGGTTTGAGAAATACCTGCACGTGAAACCAGAGCAGATGGATAAGGCGCGGAGGTTTATGAGAGGGCGTGGCGCCTACATGGGCTTTTTCGCCTTCATACCCCTCCTTGGTTCTGCGATAACCATCCTTCTGGGGTTGATGCGCGCTAACTTCGTAATCACGTTCGTAAGCATCACCGTCGGTAAGGTGGTGAGATACGTGCTCCTCATCTATGGGGCATACCTCGTAAACTGGCTTATAGCACTGATAGCAGGTGCTTAGTAGGAAACGACAAAACAACAAAATAAACTAAAAAGCAATGAAACAATTCAGACTTGTGGACAACATCATGGGATGGGTGACGTTTTTCGTTGCCGCATTCGTCTATTGTTCCACTATCGAACCAACGGCATCCTTCTGGGATTGCCCGGAGTTTATTACTACAGGTTACCTGCTTGAGGTAGGACACCCACCGGGAGCACCGTTCTTTATGCTCACCGCCAACCTCTTTTCGCAGTTTGCCAGTGACCCTACGCAGGTGGCAAAGATGGTTAACACCATGTCGGCACTGCTGTCGGCAGGTTGCATCCTCTTCCTTTTCTGGTCTATTACGCACCTCGTTCGCAGGTTGCTTATAAGCGGATGGGAAGACCTTACCATGGCAAAGACAATCGCGATAGAGGCTTCGGGCATAGTGGGCGCGCTCATTTACACCTTCAGTGACACCTTCTGGTTCTCTGCCGTGGAGGGTGAGGTGTATGCTTACTCCTCATTCTTCACTGCTGTAGTGTTCTGGATGATACTGAAATGGGAGGATCATGCAGATGAGCCACACGCTGACCGCTGGCTTATCCTTATAACATACATGACGGGTCTCTCCATCGGCGTGCACCTGTTGAACCTGCTTTGCATACCTGCCATAGTGCTGGTGTATTACTATAAGAAGTTCCCCAACGCCGACTTGAAAGGCTCACTCTTTGCGCTCTTTGTCAGCATGGTAATCGTTGCGGCGGTGTTGTATGGCGTAGTGCCCGGCATTATCACCGTTGGCGGATGGTTCGAGCTGTTCTTCGTCAACCTGCTTGGTATGCCTTTCAACACGGGTACCATCGTTTACCTCGTGCTCCTCATATCGGCTGTGCTGTGGGCAATATACGAAACCTACGCCGACAAGAGCGTCATGCGGGGTAATGTGTCCTTCCTCCTCGCCATAGCGATGCTTGGTATTCCTTTCTATGGATACGGCATAAGTGCCGCCATCATAGGTATCATAATCCTTGCGGCGCTCTATGCCTGCCTGTTGCTGAAGCGCAACGGCGTTGTCGTCATAACAAACCGCATAAAGAATACTGCCCTTTGCTGCATGCTGATGCTGATGATAGGCTATTCAACCTATTCGCTCATCGTGATACGTTCATCTGCCAACCCGCCGATGGACCAGAACTCGCCAGAGGACATCTTCACCCTTGGTAACTACCTCAGCCGTGACCAGTATGGCGACAGGCCGCTGTTCTACGGACCGCAGTACACGTCACAGGTGGCACTCGATGTGCAAGGCAATATGTGCGTGCCGAGAATGAAGAAAGGTAGCCCTATATACCAGCGCGTAGAGAAGAAGACGGCGGACGAAAAGGACCGCTATTTCGTGGTAAGGACAAAAGACTCCTATGAGTATGCGCAGAATGTCCTCTTCCCACGTATGCACAGTAACGACCATGCCGGCGCCTATGAGGCATGGATGGGCGGAGTGGAAGGCTCCATAAGGCAATATGACCGTTGCGGACAGATAATCGACGTGAAGGTGCCTACAATGCTTGAGAACATCAGGTTCTTCCTTTCCTACCAGTGCAACTTCATGTATTGGCGTTATTTTATGTGGAACTTCGCCGGCCGTCAGAATGACATTCAGGGCAATGGCGAACTGGAGCATGGCAACTGGATTACCGGAATACCATTCATCGACAATATGATGCTTGGTGACCAGAGCCTCCTTCCTGATGACTTGAAGGAAAACAAGGGTCACAACGTGTTCTACTGTCTGCCCCTTATCCTTGGTCTCATAGGCTTGTTCTGGCAGGCTTACAAGGGCAGGAAAGGCATACAGCAGTTCTGGGTGGTCTTCTTTCTGTTCTTTATGACAGGTCTCGCCATCGTGCTTTACCTCAACCAGACACCGATGCAGCCACGTGAGCGCGACTATGCTTACGCAGGCTCATTCTATGCCTTCGCTATATGGTGCGGCATGGGTGTCGCCGCCATTATAGACCTCCTCTCACGCAAGATGAAGCGAGAGAACGTGGCTGTCGCGGCGGGCGTGTCAGTGGCGGCACTCCTTGTCCCCATCCAGATGGCATCGCAGACATGGGACGACCATGACAGGTCTGGGCGATACACTTGCCGCGACTTCGGTCAGAACTACCTGATGTCATTGCAGGAAGACGGCAACCCTATCATTTTCACAAATGGTGACAACGACACCTTCCCACTGTGGTACAATCAAGACGTTGAGCAGGTGCGCACTGATGCAAGGGTATGCAATCTGTCTTACCTGCAGACCGACTGGTACATAGACCAGATGGTGCGTCCGGCATGGAATTCACCATCGCTGCCTATCACGTGGCCGCGTCTTGACTACTGCTCCGGTACCAACGAGTATATAGAGATAAAGCCAGACTGGAAGAACCAGATAAGGGAGTACTTCAAGCAGGACTCCGTTGCTGCGGCAGAACATTTCGGCAAAGACCCGTTTGAGATAAAAACCATCCTCAACCATTGGGTACGCGGTATGAAAGACGATGCTGACTACCACGTCATACCTACCGACACCATCTACCTTAATATAGATAAGGAGGCGGTGATGAAGAGCGGTATGATGCTGCCCAAAGACGCTGCCGGCAACGTTGTCATACCAGAGCGCATGGCTATCAGCCTCGCTGGCAAGCGCGCGCTATACAAGGGCGACCTCATGCTGCTCGAAATGCTTGCCAACAGCAACTGGACACGTCCGCTATATGTGGCACTCACCGTAGGACAGGAAAACTATATGAACCTCGGCGAGCACTTCATACAGGAGGGTCTCGTTAACCGTATCACGCCGTTCCGCACCAACGCCACCAACAACTTTGACACGGAGAAGGTCTATAAAAATATGATGACCCGCTTCAAGTTTGGCGGTCTGGAGACAAAGGGACTGTATCTCGACGAGACAGTGATGCGTATGTGCTACACACATCGTCGCCTCTTCGGCCTGCTTATCAGCAATCTCATAGCCGAAGGCAAGATGGATAAGGCACAAAAAGCTATAGACTATGCCGAGAAGGTGATACCAGAGTACAACGTCCCGATGAACTATCTGAGTGGAGGACTTGAATTTACCGAGGCACATTACGCACTCGGAAACAAGGAAAAAGCAGAGAAACTGGCAGGAACAGTCTGGAAACATTCCACGCAGTACCTCAACTGGTACCTCTCTCTCAGTCCCTCACGCTTCCATTCATCAGAGCGCGAGTGCAAATTCCACATCTATTCGCTGAAGGCCCTCACCGACATGGCAGAGAAGTATAATAGCCCCGTTGCCGCAAAACGTCAGCAGGAGTTCTCAAATATCATAGAGAGATACATAGGCCGCGGCGGTTCGCTGGAATAAAGATAGTGGTTTAGTTGTTTGGTTGTTTGGTGGTTTAGTAAACAACTAATAAACCAAACAACCAAATAACTAAACAACTACACCACCAAACAACTAAACAACTAATAAATGCTTATCGAACAACCATCGAAATGGCTTCGCTGGATATATCCTAAGGCACTGTGGCGCATGAATCCGGCAGACCATTCGGTATATCTTACCTTCGACGACGGCCCAATACCAGAGTCAACACCCTTCATTCTCGACACCCTGAGGGAGTTCAACGCCAAGGCAACCTTCTTCATGGTAGGTGAGAACGTCAAGCGGCATCCAGAGCTTTACGAAAGGATTATCGCCGAAGGGCATCAGGTAGGCAATCACACCTACAACCATTGGGGCAGTCTCCGTCACACGGTGCGCAACTACAGCAACAACACCGCGAAAGCAAACGAGCTGATACACTCCCACCTCTTCCGCCCACCACACGGCTGGATGTGGCTGGGAGCATACCACCTGCTACGCCGAAAGTACACCATCGTCATGTGGGACCTCGTCACCCGCGACTACTCCCATCTGCTTAACGCCTTCGATGTGCTTCGCAATGTGGTGCTCTATGCCCGCAATGGCTCCATCATCACCTTCCACGATTCGTTGAAGAGTATCGACAAGCTGCGCTATGCGTTGCCAGCCTCCCTCAGGTATCTGAAGGAACAAGGATATGAATTCAAAACCTTTGAGTAACAATACGTCACCCTCTACTCTGCTGGACAGGGCGCGGATAGCCGAGATCTCACGAGACCTCGGCTTTTATGCCTGCGGCGCAGTGCGGCTGCGGGCTGTCGATACCGCCACGGCAGACTACTACCGCCGCTGGATAGCCAATGAAAAGAATGCCGATATGGCATACCTCGCTGGATATATGGACAAGCGTCTCGACCCGAGGCTGCTCATGCCCGAGGCCAATACGATGATATGTCTGGCGATGTCATACGCCCCCGACCCCCGGAAATCTCTCTCGCCAAATGGTTATGCCTTCGCTGCATACGCCCTTGGCAGAGACTACCACGACGTGGTGAAGCAACGGCTTAACACCCTTGCCAGCCGCCTCGGCCTTGAAACCCATCGTGTTTTCTGCGACACTGCCCCAATCCTCGAACGCTATTGGGCGCAACAAGCAGGCATAGGGTGGATAGGGCGCAACAGGCAGCTAATCATTCCCGGTGCGGGGAGCATGTTCTTCCTTGGAGAGATACTGACGGATGCCGTCTGCGACACTTACGACCGACCTGTGACTACGCACTGCGGCGCGTGCCGTAAGTGTCTCGATGCCTGCCCCACACACGCCATCACCGAAGACTTCGACGCCCGCCTCTGCCTGTCATACCAGACCATTGAGAACCGTGGAGACATCCCCCCACACCTCGCCGACAAGTTGGGAGGCTTCATATACGGTTGTGACCGCTGCCAGACAGCATGCCCACACAACCGTCATGCCACGCCAACAACAGTAGAAGCCTTTAGCCCGTCAGACGCAATGTGCGCCATGACGCGCAGCGATTGGCATGCCCTCACCATAGAGCAGTATCGTGCCCTCTTCAAAGGCTCCGCCGTAAAACGAGCGAAATACGAAGGACTGATGCGTAATATAAACCTACAAAGAAAGAAATGACGAATACACAACCCGCGCTTATCCGCGCATTCTTCGCCTCATTCGCCGAGGGCGTTCTCTCCGTCAGCGCCGAGCGTCAGGCAGACAGCCTTGAACTCACGCCACAAAGAGTGAAACAGATAATGCTGGAGCACTACGAGGAGATATCAAAACACTACTTCGACATACTATTCAACCCCCTCGCTATAGTGCATTATGACACTGCCGAGGAGCTCATCGCCATACTACGCTCCCCCGATGTTGCACCAACACTGAAAAGCCCCATGGACCTTTTCCGCCACGTATGCCGCACGGAGGAAGCCCATGAGGATATGGTCACTGAGTATCGCCGCAACTTCACCGCCCTGCTCTCAGGCAAAGTGATGTCGCTTGCAGACTTTTTCGACGGCTTTCCCGACGGCTATCTCAAGGACGCCAACGGCCATCAAGAGCGTGAGGTGCAAGCCCTTACGCAGGTAGTAGTGAAAGCCTTTTTCGCTGGCAGACGCTGCGCGGGAGACGAGACCACAGGCGGTGTGAACCAAGTCTATCTCTTCCGCCTGCTGATGGATAATATGCAGTGCCTCCTTCACGCTGCCCCCGTGGCGATGGACGACGACATAGACCTCACAGAAGCCTTCCTCGCCGTCTGCCGCAACGAGCAGAACATGAACACGATGCTGCAAACCATGCAGGCCGTGCTGATGGAACAGGGTTCTGATACCGTGTGACACCTAGCCCCCTGCCGCAGGTACAGGCAGCCTGGACAAGCTTTTGAGCATAAAGAAAGACGGCCTCCCGCCGTGCCATAAGACTACACCGACATGGCGTTTGTCCCCGCACGGCAGGAGGCCGTCTTCCTTGTTAGGCCCTTGTTACATCAGTTCCAGCGTAACGATGGAGTTCTTTGGCATCTTCACCTCCATCATACCATTCTTTATCTTCACCTCCTTGAAGGGAGCTTCCTTCACCTTATCAGGGTTGTCGAAGGTATTTAGGTCGTCAATCTTCGGTGTGGTGAGTATCACGCCCGTGGCCTTCTTCGCGCTTATGCCCTCGATGTTTACCTTCACCGTCTGTTCCTTGTCAACGGAGACGTTGGTCAGCGACACGTGTACCTTGCCAGCTTTGTCCTTTGATGCCGTGGCGCTGACCAGTGGCAGCTTGGCCTCAAAGTGGCGGTTGGCACCCTTTATCTCCATCTCCTCGCACTCTATGTCAACAGGCAGGTATGTGGCATCTTGGTGTACGATGTACTGTTTGAACACGTAGTAGGTGGGAGTGAGCACCATCTTGTCGTCCTTGGTGAGTATCATGGACTGCAGTACGTTCACTATCTGCGCTATGTTTGCCATCTTCAGACGTTTTGTGTACTTGTGGAAGATGTCGAGCGAGGTTGACGCCACTATCGCGTCGCGCATGGAGTTCTGTTGGAACAGATGTCCCTTTATGGTGCCCGGTTCCTCATCCCACCATGTTCCCCACTCATCGAGTAGCAGGGCAACGTTCCCGCGCGGGTCTTTCTCGTCCATTATGGCGATGTGTTTCTTTAGCACGTCCTCTATCTCACGGCACTTTCCGATAGTCCAGTAGTATTGGTCTTTGGTGAACTGTGTGGCAGAACCTTTTGAACCGCTCCAGCCGGGCACCGTGTAGTAGTGCAGTGACAGACCCGCCATGTTGCCGGAGCCACGCTCCATCAGCACCTTTGTCCAGTTATAATCGTAGTCACTCGCACCACTGGCAATCTTGAACAAGTTGTGCCCATCGTAATTGCGGCAGTAGGTGCTGTAACGGCGGAAGAGGTCAGCGTAGTATTCCGGGCGCATGGTGCCGCCGCATCCCCATGATTCGTTGCCCACGCCGAGGTATTTCAGGTTCCAAGACTTCTCGCGTCCGTTCTTGCGGCGTAGGTTAGCCATCGGCGAGTCGCCGTCGCTGGTGATGTATTCCACCCATTTTGCCAGTTCCTCCACCGTGCCGCTGCCCACGTTGCCGCTGAGGTATGGCTCGCAGCCCAGCAGTTCGCAGAGGTTGAAGAACTCGTGTGTGCCGAAGGAGTTATCCTCCACCGTGCCACCCCAGTTGTTGTTCACCATCTTTGGGCGTTGCTCCTTGGGTCCTATGCCGTCCATCCAGTGGTATTCATCGGCAAAACATCCGCCAGGCCAGCGTAGCACAGGTATCTTGAGAGCCTTAAGAGCATTAAGCACATCGGTGCGATAGCCGTCCTGATTAGGGATGTTAGAGTCCTTGCCAACCCACAGTCCGCCGTAGATACAGGTGCCAAGATGCTCGGCGAATTGTCCGTAAATTTCCTTAGGGATAATCTCGCCCGGCTTGTCGCCGTGAAGTGTCACCGTCTGTGCCGCCATTGGCAGCGAGGCAGCCACAAGCATGGCGGTGCCCATAATCTGTCGTAGTTTCATAGTAAGCTTTTCTTTTGGTTATGTGAAATAATAGTTTTTGCCAGTCATATCGTGTTGCAAAAGTACAAAATAAATTCTATTCCACAAAATCAAAACATCTATAATACGCAAAAAAATATAACTGTCCGCTATACATTGTTCTATACAAGCGGTATGTTGATGATGGTTTCAAGTAGAAGAAGCCCCGTCATTTGCCGTGGTGGAGGTGCGTTGCACAACCATTGGCTAAATGACGGGGCTGATGTGGTATTGCTTAATGTCTTATTCTAAAGCGTTCCCGCTCGGATTAGTCAAGCCACTTGATGTAGCAGAAATCCTGACGGTGTGGCAGTAGGTCGTTCTTTGGGAACATACGCACGCAGGTCTTGTATGCACCAGCCTGGTTAGCTTCTATCTTGCACTCGAAGGTGTAGATGTTGCCTTCCTTCTTTACCAGTTCGAATGGTGTCACCTTGTGTATCTGGCGGTCGCTAGTGTTCTGGTCATTGTTGAGCACTACGAGCTCCAGACCTATTGCGTCGTTGAGCCCCTGCTCATCTATGGCGTAGGTGATGGTGTAGCTCTTACCCGTCTCTGCGCCAGTGTTGAGTACTGTGGTGTCAGATGAAACGACCTTGATGCCGTCCCAGCGCTCTGCCACGTTCTCCTTCCACTGTGCGATGTCTTTCGCCATCTGGTAGTCGTTGGCGTTAACCTTTGCGGAACGCTCTGCGAGCTTGTTGTAGAACTTGCTGTAGTAGTCGTCGAGCTGGCGCTTCATGGTGTAGTGCGGCGCTATGGTTGCTATGGAGTTCTTGATGACCTTCACCCAGTCCTTTGATATGCCTTTCTTGTCCTTATCGTAGTAAAGAGGTACGATTTCGTTTTCAAGCATATTGTATATGGTAGCGGCATCGAGCTGGTCCTGATAGCCCTGGTTCTGGTATGTACGCTCCTGCTTGAGTGCCCATCCAGCACCTTCGCGGTAGCCTTCCACCCACCATCCGTCGAGCACGGAGAGGTTTACCACGCCGTTCATCTCTGCCTTCTCGCCAGATGTGCCAGATGCCTCCAATGGGCGTGTTGGTGTGTTCATCCAGATGTCAACGCCAGACACGAGGCGGCGTGCGAGCTGGAAGTCATAGTCCTCGAGGAAGATAATCTTGCCGAGGAACTCTGGGCGCTGTGATATCTCGAAGATGCGCTTGATGAGTCCCTGTCCTGCTCCGTCTGCTGGGTGTGCCTTACCGGAGAAGAAGAAGAGTACGGGGTGCTCTGGGTTGTTGACAATCTTAGAGAGACGGTCAAGGTCGGTGAAGAGAAGGTGCGCGCGCTTGTATGTGGCGAAGCGGCGGCAGAAGCCTATCATGAGTGCGTTAGGGTTGATGCGCTCAAGGAGTGACACCACGCGTGCAGGGTCTCCCTGGTTCTTGAGCCATGACTCTGTGAACTTGTCGCGGATGTATCTCACGAGTTTCTGCTTGAGTGCCATGCGTGTCTCCCATATCTCAGCGTCAGGGCAGTCGTATATGCCATGCCAGAGCTCTTCGTTTGACTGGTCTTCGTAGAAGCCCTTCTTGAGATACTTGTCGTATATCTTACGCCATTCTGTCGCGCACCATGATGGGAAGTGTACGCCGTTGGTGACGTAGCCCACGTGGTTCTCTTCCGGGTAGTAACCGTTCCAGATGGATGAGAACATCTTTTGTGACACCCATCCGTGGAGCATTGACACACCGTTAACTTCCTGACAGGTGTTGCAAGCGAAGGTTGACATACAGAAGCGCTCGTTGTCATCGTCAGGGTTGATGCGTCCCATGCCGATAAACTCGTTCCATGATATGCCGAGCA
Organism: Prevotella sp.; assembly: GCA_022773825.1. Taxonomy (GTDB): domain Bacteria; phylum Bacteroidota; class Bacteroidia; order Bacteroidales; family Bacteroidaceae; genus Prevotella. Next base: position 6,970 of record JALFOF010000062.1, on the reverse strand, counting down.
TCTGTGGGTATCCGCCCATGTACTTGCCGAAGAGGTCCTTGTCGAAGTAGTCGTGACCTGCTGGCACTGGTGTGTGTACGGTGTAGAGTGATGACGCACGTACTATCTCCATTGCCTGATTGAAGGTGAAGCCTTGCTTTACGTAGTCAACGAGGCGCTGGAGGTTGCAGAGTGCTGCGTGACCTTCGTTGCAGTGATATACCTGCTTGGTGATGCCGAGTTTCTGGAGCATGAGTATGCCGCCGATGCCGAGGAGTATCTCCTGCTTGAGACGGTTCTCCCAGTCACCGCCGTAGAGGGCGTGTGTGATAGGACGGTCAAACTCTGAGTTCATCTCGTTATCGGTATCGAGGAGGTAGAGCTTCACGCGACCTACATTAGCCTGCCATACGAGGGCGTGTACCATATAGTTCATGTAAGGCACGTCAACCACAACCTGATTGCCGTCAGCATCGAGGGTGCGTGTTATAGGGAGTGATGTGAAGTTCTGCGCGTCGTAGTTAGCTATCTGCTGACCGTCCATGGAGAGGCTCTGCTTGAAGTAGCCGAAACGGTAGAGGAAGCCGATGCCGCACATATCAACGTTAGAGTCAGAAGCCTCTTTGATGTAGTCACCAGCGAGCATTCCGAGACCGCCGGAGTATATCTTGAGTGAGTTGTGTATGCCGAACTCCATTGAGAAGTATGCCACGGATGGGCGTGTGGCGTCGGGCTTCACGTCCATATAATCGCGGAAGTGCTTGTAAACAGCCTCCACGTTGGCCATGATTGCCTTGTCTTTTACGATTTCCTCCTTACGCTCGTAGCTGAGCTGCTCAAGGAGCTGCACGGGGTTGTGAGCTACTTTCTCGTAAAGGTCGTTGTCAAGGCTGCGGAACATTTCGCGTGCGTCATAGTTCCATACCCACCAGAGGTTGTGTGCTATCTCGTCGAGGCACTCCAACTCCGCGGGGAGGGTTGACTTTACGTTAAACTCCTTCCAGATGGGAGTATTGACATAATCAGATTTAATCTTCATAATGGTTTAATTTATGATTAATAAAGAAATTTCGTCTGTGTGTGGTAGGGGGCTATTTGCTTAATGCCACGTCGTATGCCTGCCAGTAGTGTTTGATGAACTCGCTCCACAGTGCTTTCTTTGAGAGCTTGTCGGCGGCTGCGCGTGCCTTCTTCACCTGCGCGTCGGTGAAGTTGGAGTACTGGCAGATGGTGTCCTTTATGGCATCCGCTACTTCAGAGTAGTTGTAGTCGGTGCGGTGTACGGTCTTCACGCCGTCAGCTATCTCGCTGTATGCCCCTTTCTCAGAATTGGCCCACAGTCCGAAGCCTGCGAGGTCAGTGGTGATGCAGGGCACCTTGAATGCCACGGCCTCAAGCGGGGTGTAGCCCCAAGGCTCGTAGTATGAGGGATAGACGTTGAGGTCGTTGCCGATGATGCAGTCATAATAGGGCAGGTTGACGATGCCATCGCTGCCAGTGAGGTAGCATGGTATGAAGATTACCTTTACCTTGCTCTCCTTCTGGTTGTGCATATTGAGGCCTCCCATCATGCCCAACACCTTGTCTTCGTTCATGTTGTGAAGCCAGTGTGTTATGACGGGTGTGTCGAGCGGTGTGTCGAAAGTTTTTCCGCTTTCCATTCTCTCCGCGAGGTCCTGTCTTGGGTCACCCACCCATGCAGGCACCTCTATGAGTGCGAGAACCTGCTTGCCCAGGTTAGCGTCGCCAGCGAGGCGGTTCATCGCTTCTATGAAGACATCGATGCCTTTGTTACGGAATTCGTAGCGTCCGCTGGTTGCCACGATGAGCGTGTCAGCGGGGAACCGGCAGCCAGTAAGGCAGTTTGCCATCTGGAGCAGTTTCTTTCGCGCGGCATTACGCTTGGCGGTGAACTTGGCGCCCTTTGGCACGAAGTCGTTTTCAAAGCCGTTAGGCAGCACCACGTCCACGGGTTCGAGCAGCTCCTTGCACTCCGTGGCGGTGATGTCGCTTACGGTGGTGAAGCAGTCAACGTAGTGTGCCGTCTGCTTCTCAATGGAGTGCTTTGACTGCATATTGAGCTCTTCCGCCATCTGGTCGCCGTTGTATGCCCACAGGTATTCGTATAGCGGCTTGTTATTGCCAGCTATGGAACGTCCTATGGACGTGGCGTGTGTAGTGAAGATGGTGCCGATGGCAGGGATATTCTTGTGTATGTAGAGTGCTCCGAGGCCGCACATCCATTCGTTGGCATGGTAGATGACCTTCTTCTCCTGCAACTGGAAGAAGTTGTACATGCTCTCAACCACGAGGGCCGCCGCGTAAGAGAACATACTTGCCTCGTCGTAGTCGCCGTATGCGTGGAGAGAGTCAACCTGGAAGTCCTCCCACATCTGGCCGTATATCTGGTCTTTCTGAGCGAAATATGGCTGGAAGTCAACAATGACAGAGATGGGTTGCCCGGGTATGTCCCATCGTCCCACCTTGGCATTTATGCCTTCAGCCTTTGCAGCCTCGCGCCAGTCGGCGAAGAGAGTGTCGTCTTCTATGAAATAAGGGCTTGTCTTGTCGCCCCAGCAGTCGGGGCCAATGAAAATAATGTGGTCGTGCAATGCGTCTTGCAGGGTCTTTGCTCTTGTTGAAAGAACAGCATAAATTCCGCCTACTTTATTGCATACTTCCCAGCTTGATTCAAAGATATAGTCTGGTTTGATTAATGTTTTTACCATAGCTTTTTTGAATTATTGATGCAAAAGTAGTAAAAAATAATTAAAAAATGAGCTTGCTCTACAAAATTGTTATGTGAAAGTGCAAATTAATTGATTTATATTGTGTACATTTGCACTTACAAATAATATATATCAATAAATATTACAGTTAGTCAGAGGGGAGAGATTTGTGTAATTAAAAATCAAGGGAATGAGACGTTTTATTATAATGTTGATGGTGTGCACGATGCACTGCTTGTGCGTGCTTGCGCAGGATGGCGTGTTCAAGACAAAGATATATAATAAGGAACACGATTTAGTCATGGACATCAACCTGTATGAGGAGAAGGTGAGGATACCGGGACAGGAAGTGCTCGGGCTGGTATATGGGTACTTGAAGAAGACAACGGATTCGAGGGTATGGATAGTGATGGGCGTGGAAATCAGTGACGATGGCAGGAGCGCGCGCATTGAGATGATAAACGATTACGGCTCGGAGGACCTTGAGGCTTCGATGGCGGTTGGCGATGACGGCGTTTACACGCTGAAGCAACTGGAAGGCAGCACCATCAAGGTGGCAGGCAGGGGCAAATGGATAAAACTGCCGAAGGTGATAAACTTCAAAAAGGAGAAGTGATAGTTTGGGGGGTAGGCGGCTGCTATAAAAACAACAAAAACAAAAGCATAGATAGTCAAACCTTAAAAACTATATGTGCCACCCCGAAATGCCATTGTTGTAGTATTCGAGGTCGCTTTTTCGTAATACCTTTGCACCCGAAATCAGAACATTAGTATGACACCTATATCCAACGACTCAAGAGCGGAATCGTCATCCTGCCGCTGAAGCTGTAGTCGGACATTAATCCCATAGCAAATTTCTGATTTGCTTACGAGAAGAAGAACAGCAAGCCTGGGTACTTCATCGAATGGGTGGTGAACGAGGGACAGAAATACAATAACAGGTACGGGCTCCTGAAATTGTAAGTTTTTTAGGCATGACAAGTGAACGCCTATTTTATACTCGACCAGCTATTACATCGTAAAAGCTATGCTTTTGCGATGTAATCTCAACGCTTTAACCGTGTAATCTCAATGCTTTAACCGTGTAATCTCAACGCTTTTGTAAGTGTGTCTTGCCGCGCTTTCCCCACTTGCCTTCAAGCTGCTACAGTAGGAAACGTTGCGGTGGTGAGCGTTGCAGAGAGGTACGTATTACTGAGCCGTGTGAGGGGAGACTTTCTCGCACGGTTCTGTGAGAGGGTGAGGGTGAAACTCCCTCGCTCTACTCGACCTCTGTCCCTCTATTTCATTCTTGTGAACTTGTAATAGACATCGATTTTCTCGCTATTCTCAGAGTTGATTACATTCTCCTTATATGTGAACTCATCCTTATCAAGTTTTACAATTGTAGCATTATGAGCAAAAGCTATAGGGCTAAACATGTCATTATAACTATTATTGATGATTTTTTCGAGCTGTACTTTATCTCCATCAACTAGATAAGAACACTTTACGGTGTTCCAAACAAAATCATCAATAGTCCATTTTCCGCTTGCAGCATAGTTGTCATAATCTTCGGAACTCATATCGTATGGCTTATATAAAACGCCATAGTTGTATAAGAACTCATATTCGAACTGTGTTGATTTGGTAATATACAATTTGCAGTATTGAGTTGTCGGCCGTTCCTTTGATGGATAAGAGAACTCATCTTTGAGGAATTCATCATCATCAAGAACATCATCAAGAACATAAATTTGTGACAGTTCCCACTTGCCTTCAAGCAAGGCTTGGTTTATAGTCTCATCATCATTTGAACATTATACTAAAAGATTCGCAAGAACGCCTGCAAATAGGGATAGTACAAGTATATTCTTCTTTATAAAGGTTATGATTATTATTGAACAAAGGCTCTATCTTATTGTATTGTGTGCAAAATTATGTGAATCACACGGACAGGTTCATCGACCCTAAGGAGTGAACCAATGTACTGAAGTGACCCCATGACCCTTTTTGCACTCACTTTGCACATTCTCCCTCAAAAGCCTTGCACAATCCAAATAAATGTCGTATCTTTGCAGCAACATACTTACCCCGCTTCCCGTAAGAACAGCGCGCTCAGGGTAAGTTTTTTTTATGAACATTACAATACTACAACCAGCCGCATATTACGGTTGAAGAGCAAATACAATTATAGTAACAACACGTTTAAGGTCACAATTTGTGATTTTGAAAATGAATATAAATATAACAGACATAACTGAAAAGACCGAAAACGGCGAACTGGTCACAAATCGTGACCAGTTGGTTGTAGTAGATAATATAGAGTCTCTAATAAAAGTAATTAGAGGACAGTAAGTTATGCTTGACAAAGATTTGGCAACGCTATATGGTGTAGAGACAAGAACTTTGAACCAAGCAGTCAAACGTAACATTCAGAGGTTCCCTTCTGGTTTTAGGTTTCAGTTAACAATGGAGGAATGTTCAAAATCACAGATTGTGACTTTGAACGCAGGACGAGGACAAAATATAAAGAAGTTACCTTATGCCTTTACAGAACAAGGTGTGGCTATGCTTAGTAGTGTTCTTCGTTCACAAACAGCCATTGAAGTCAACATTCAAATAATGCGAGCCTTTGTTTCCATGCGTCATTTTATGGTGAACAACGCTTCTGTGTTCAGTCGCTTGGAAACTATTGAGTATCATCAACTGGAAATGCAGCAACATCAGCAAGAAACAGACAAACGCATTGACGAGGTATTCCGCAGATTGGACGAAGGTAATGCAAAGCCGAAACAAGGTGTGTTCTACAATGGTCAAATTTATGATGCTTATACTTTCGTGTCCGACTTGATTAAGAGTGCGAAGAAACGTCTTGTCCTTATCGACAACTATGTTGACGAGACTGTACTGACATTGCTCGATAAAAGAGATAATAACGTGTCTGCAATCATCTACACTCAGCAGATAAGCCGTCAGTTCCAACTCGACATAGATCGTCATAATGCTCAATATGCACCGATTGACGTTGAAACATTCCGTTTGTCGCATGACCGCTTCCTTTGTATAGACGATGATGTATATCACATTGGAGCATCCATCAAAGACTTGGGCAAAAAGTGGTTCGGATTCTCAAAGATGGAAATACTTACACCAGATGAATTGGTAGAACGAATCAATAGAGGATAATACTTACGAAAATTTCAAGAAAAAGAACTTAATACATAAATATAAAGTAAGCAATGAAAAGGATTTGGATTTTTCTGATGGCGATGCTCAGCATCGTTTCTTTTACAGGTTGTGATAAGACAGAGGAACCTAACGGACCGGTTATTGACTATGACAATCTGTTCGATAGGACTTATACTATTAACAACGATGGTTGCTGTGTGCTCGAAAGTTGCGAGCCTACAAGAGCTACAGTTATTGAGGATGAGGTAAAGGGCTATGGATGGAAAGTCATAGGCATATATGAAGTTCAGGATGACGGCAGGCTCTCACAGAAAGATTATCGCGAAACAGTTTGTGGTGGAGGATATGTAGATTACTGGTTTGAGTCAGACAGTCGGCTTGTCGGTTTCCACCATAGTGACATCCCAGGCAAATTCTATAATAAGACAACGTGGAGCTACGATGCTACAAAGGGTTTCATCATGCGTGGCACAGAAAGCGAAAGTTTGCAAAACCGCTATATGCAAGTGCTGGCTTTGACCACTCTCCAAGGAAAGGAATTCTATATGTACACCATGCAAAATATTGGTGTCAAATACGACGAGCACGGTAATCAGAAACCTTTTTATGGCATGGTTGTCTATCAACGCATGACCGACAATGAACTTGCCAAAATGAAGAAAGCATACGATTATGATGCAAACTTTGATTTTACCGGTGCCGTTCCTGACGACTGCAAGTTCCGTGTAAGTGCAAGATACTACAACCCCGACGATTTTGAAGAAGGTACCAACGGAAGTGTCATCGTCGCTTTTGGGAATGTAGAATTCTCACTGACCGACCATCTCGGCACGGCAATGCTTCCAAACCCAGCATTGGAATATTTCGACTCCATCGTTTGGAGTGCCAACGACAGAATTGTTCCAGACAGATATGTCATTCACCGCAACAATCAGAGCAAGGCGCAGACTGTCCTGACATGGACTACCCGTTTCTTCTATACGAACCCAAACCTGACCACATACTTTGAGGGTTACAAGAAAGGTCGCATCGTCTATACATACACGATGCACCACGACATCTACTTCGACAAATTCTTGTGCTTCGATTGG
>JALFOF010000055.1 GCA_022773825.1 Prevotella sp. | reverse complement strand
TCCGCAATCTTCGTACCGTTGCGGTAGAGATTGTAGGTCACGCCGTAATATTCCTCGCTCTGTATCCTCCAGCTTACGAAGACGCCTTTCGTTGTCTTGACGGCCACAACGCCGCGGTCGAGTTTGTCAACGGTGCGTTGCGCGGAGGATGTTAATGCAAAGAACATCAACAAGATTAATAAAGACAGATAGTTTTTTCTCATTTGTTATGTTAGTTAGGTGAATGATTCGAAGATTAAGCCATGGGCTGACGCCCAAGGCACATGACGGAGGGTGGAGGTAATCGCTATGCTTTTGCGAGGTAATAGCTATGCTTTTATGAGGTAATCGCTATGCTTTCGCGGTGTAATCGCTATGCTTTTGCGAGGAAGCCATGGGCTGACACCCAAGGCACAAGGTGAAGGATTAGTTGCCGTCGGGTTTCTTACCGTCGTAGAGGGGGGACTGAGGCCAGTAGAAAGACTGCCAGTCGTCGGGGGAAGAGGGCGAGAAATCTTGCCAACTGGGAAGGAGGTGCGCCACAAGGGGTGAGGAGAGGTTCTTCAGTCCCATAACGACGAGCTTCGCTACCTCGTATGCTCCGAAGGGGTTGAAGTGCGTATTGTCGGCGAATGCCTTCTGCTGCCAAGGGAAAGAGCCCATAGGATAATGCACGAGGAGGTGCTTGGAACCCTCGCTGCCCATAGTCTCGAAGAGCGTCTTGGTAGAGGCGTTGAGGTCTATCAGAGGCACTTGCTCGCGCTGCGCCACGGCACGCATGGCAGCGGGGAAATCGCCGTGGGTGTTGCGCAGGGTGCCATTGCTTTCAAAGAAGCGGCGCTGCGTGGGCGTGCAGAAAATGATATTACCGCCTTTCTCACGCACACGGTCAACGAATTTCTTCAATGCCACGGTATAATGATACCACGCTCCTGTGCCGGGACCTTTCTCTTTCTCGTCGTTATGACCGAACTCGCAGAACACGTAGTCGCCCTTCTTCATCATGGAGAGCACCTTGTCGAGGCGATTTTGCGCCATGAAGGAGGATGCCGTCAAGCCGCTTTCGCCAAAGTTTGCCACGCATACGGTGCTGTCGAACCACCTCGGGAACATCTGTCCCCATGAGGCCCACGGCTCTCTGCCTTGGTCCACCACGGTGGAGTTGCCGCAAAGGAAGAGCGTGGTGGCGGTGGTGTCAGCCTCAACGGTGATGGTCTGCACCGCTGGGGCCGCGCCGTTGAACTCCAAGGTGAGCTTGTCGTCCCACGTCATGCTACCCACCTCGCCCGGCTTTATGCGCACCTTGCCGCCGCCGGCGATGTCGGGCGTGCGCTTATGCACCATGAAGGAGAATGTCTCCGTCCTGCCCTTGCGCGTGACGCACTTCTCCACCATGAGGCGGCGCGACTCCGCTCTGACGGTGGTCTCGGCGGCACGCTTGCGGCTTCCCAGCACCACGGTGACACGGTAGTTGCCATCGGGCACCTTGACGGAGAAGAAGAAGGGGTTGCAACCCTTCGCGGCAGGCGCGTCAACGATGTCGTAGCCATAGCCCACGGCATCGTCATACATCGGCTGGAGCTTGGTAAGATCGTAAGAGTCCGCCCATGATGCCACGGAAGTACACAGGAGGAAAAGCGAAAAGAGGATTTTTGCTTTCATTGTTTTAGGTGTTAGTCAGTATAGAGTACTTTGCAGTGAGTGTCTGGCGGATGTGTGGTCCGCCAGTGTTTTTTATGATGCAAAATTACTAATTCTTTTTTATATAATGTATATTTCCCACGTTATTTTTATCAATTATTTCAAATTTATCGCGCGAAAAATTGTTATTCGGATTATTTTTTGTATTTTTGCAACGAGTTTTCATACCTTACCTCATGCGACAATTCTTCAAATTCACTTTTGCGACAGTCATAGGCTGCATTATTAGCTTTGTCATCTTGGTTTTCCTTTGTCTAACCATAGTGGCAGGCATCATTGCCACTGACAGCGACAACACGCTGGTACTAAACGAGAATAGCGTGCTTGCGGTAAACCTCTCGGGCATCATAACAGAGCACTCCGATGACAATCCCTTCAACGGCGTGATGGGGATGGCGGAGCAGCAGCAAGGGCTTGACGACATAGTAGGCGCGATAGACAAGGCAGCCAACACCAAGGAGATTAGCGCGATATACGTGGAGGCAGGGCTGGTGCAGACGGATTATGCCTCACTGCAGGAGATAAGGCAGGCACTGCTGCGCGCGAAAGCGAAGAAAAAACTCGTGGTGAGCTACGCGAAGGAATACACGCAGGGCACGTATTACGTCTGTTCTGTAGCCGACAAGGTGTGGATAAACCCCGAAGGGATGCTGGACCTGCACGGACTGGCGGCGCAACCGATGTATCTGAAAGACCTGCTGGCGAAGTTCGGGGTGAGGATGAAGGTGGTGAAGGTGGGTAAGTTCAAGAGCGCGACGGAGCAATACACGGAGGAGAAGATGAGCGAGGAGAACCGCTTGCAGGTGACACGCTACATCAACGGTATATGGGAGACGCTGAAAAAAGACATCAGCAAGGCAAGAGGGATAAGCCCCGCCGACATAGACCGATGCGCCGACGAGTTGTGCGCGATGAAGCCCACCACGTACCTGCTGAAACATAAGCTGGTGGACAAGACGGTGTACGCCGAGGATGTGAAGACGGAGATGAAGGCACTGCTGAAGGTTGACAAGGAGAAAGAGATAGCGCAGGTGGACTGCGGCACGCTGAACAAGAGCGACATAGGCAGCAAGGCGAGCGAGAAAAAGATTGCCATATACTACTGCGAGGGCTCGATAGTACGCTCAATGGAAGCCGGCGCCATAATGGGCGACGCGGGAATAGTGAGCAACGAGATGGTGAAAGAGCTTGAGGCACTTGCCAAAGACGATGACATAAAAGCCGTAGTGGTGCGCATAAACTCTGGCGGTGGCGACGCATTCGCCTCTGAAGAGATATGGCACGCCATGAAGACACTGAGGGAACGCAAGCCCGTAGTGGTGTCGATGGGTGGCATGGCGGCATCGGGAGCATACTACCTGTCGTGCGCCGCCACACACATCATAGCGCAACCCATGACGCTGACGGGCTCAATAGGTATCTTCGGAGTGTTCCCAGACGTAAGCGGACTGATGACAGAGAAGCTCGGTTTGAAGTTCGACAATGTGAAGACGCATGCCCATTCGGATTTCAACATGATACAGACGACACGCCCCTTCAACGCCGAGGAGGAGACAATGCTGCAACAATACATAAACCGTGGCTACGAACTGTTCTGCAAACGTGTGTCCGAGGGTAGGAAGATGCCCATAGAGAAGGTGAAGACAATAGCCGAAGGACGCGTATGGCTCGGCATGGACGCAGTGAAGAACGGGCTGGCTGACGGTCTGGGAGGCATCAACGACGCTGTTGCCAAGGCGGCACAGCTTGCCAAAGTGACAGACTATGAGACCGTACCCTACCCCGCTTCGCCCGACTGGCTGGAGCAACTGACGGAGACAGTGGGCGGCAACGGCAACAACCTCGACGAGCAACTGCGCCTGACACTCGGCTCTTTCTACGAGCCTTTCGTGATGATAAGAAACATAGAGAGGCAAAGCCCCGTGCAGGCACGCTGCCCGATAATGCCGGTATGCGAATAGAAAAGGCTGCCTGATACTACCACAACGACAACCAATGGAAGGAGACTTCATAAAGATTAACAAATGGCTGCTGCCGTTTGCCTGGCTCTACGGGCTGGGTGTATGGTTGCGTAACCTGCTCTTTGACACGGGAGTGATAAAGAGCAGGCGGTTTGACGTGCCCGTAATATCCGTTGGTAACATAACAGTGGGCGGCTCAGGGAAGACCCCGCACGTGGAATACCTCATACGTCTGCTGCACGACAAGGTGAAGGTGGCGGTGCTAAGCCGCGGATATAAGCGTAAGAGCCGTGGATACAGGTTGGCGAAGGCTGGCACCACGATGCCCGAGATAGGCGATGAGCCATACCAGATGCACCGTAAATTCAAGGACATACACGTGGCAGTGGAGGCTGACAGGTGCAAGGGGATAGAGACATTGCTATCATCAGAGGAGACGAAAGACACGCAGTTGGTGCTCCTCGACGACGCTTACCAGCACCGATATGTGAAGCCCGGGCTTAACATACTGCTGGTGGACTACCACCGCCTCATAATATACGACAAGCTATTGCCCGCGGGAAGACTCAGAGAACCGAAGGAAGGAAAGAACCGTGCCGACATTGTCATAATAACAAAATGCCCTAAAGACCTCAAGCCCATGAGCTTCCGAGTGCTGCAACGCGCCATGGCACTGTTCCCGTATCAACAACTTTACTTCACTACCATAGACCAAGGACCGCTGGAACCGCTGTTCCCCGAGGGGGAAAGCGCGCCAACGCCGACGGAGAAGCTACCCCACGTGCTGCTCGTGACAGGCATAGCATCGCCGGAACAGATGATGAAAGACCTGAAAGGGCAGTGCGAAAGCATCACGCCGATGCAGTTCAGCGACCATCACCTGTTCACCCCCTCTGACTTGGAAGCCATAAACATGGCGTTCAAAATGATGCCGAAACCCGCCATTGTGATAACAACGGAGAAGGATGCCACACGCCTTGAGACAGTGAAAGGGCTGTCGGCGGAGGTGAGGAAACACATATACGTGCAGCCAATACGCGTAAGTTTCATGCTTGATGAGGAAGAGAAGTTCAACAATAACATCATTGACTATGTACGAAAACATCAAAGAAACAGCCTCATGGCTGAAGGCACGCATGGCGACAACGCCCCAAGTGGCGATAATTCTGGGAACAGGTCTCGGACAATTGGCTTCTGAGATTACCGACACATACGAGTTTTCATACAAGGACATACCCCATTTCCCCGTGTCAACGGTGGAGGGTCACGACGGGAAACTGATATTCGGCAAGCTCGGCGGCAAAGATATCCTCGCCATGAAAGGCAGGTTCCACTACTACGAGGGGTACTCCATGCAGGAGGTTACCTTCCCCATCAGGGTGATGTGCGAGCTTGGTATCAAGACACTCTTTGTAAGTAACGCGGCAGGAGGGGCGAACAAAGACTTCCGCATCGGCGACCTGATGATAATAACAGACCACATCAACTTCTTCCCCGAGCACCCACTGCGCGGCAAGAACGTGCCACAAGGCCCACGATTTCCCGATATGCACGAGGCATACGACAAGGGATTGATAGCCCTCGCCAACACAATAGCGGCGGAAAAGGGCATCCGCGTGACGCACGGCACGTACTTCGGACTGCAAGGACCGAGCTATGAGACACCGGCAGAATACCGCGCTTACCACATACTGGGAGGCGACGCGGTGGGCATGAGCACCGTACCCGAGGTGATAGTGGCAAGACATTGCGGCATAAAAGTGTTCGGAGTGAGCATAATAACGAACATGGGAATCTCCGATACGCCCGTGGAAGCCACGCACGAGGAGGTGCAGGAAGCGGCAAACAACGCCCAACCACGGATGACAGAGATAATGAAAACAATGATAGAGAGGCTGTAACAAGACAGAAACAGATGGAAATAGCAAAATTAGGAGAGTTCGGTCTTATTGAGCACCTTACGAAAGAGCTGAAGACAAAGAACGCATCGACAGTGAAAGGCGTGGGCGATGACTGCGCCGTGCTACGCTATCCCGACACGGAAACGCTGGTAACGACGGATATGTTGATGGAAGGCGTGCACTTTGACCTTACATATATGGACATGAAGCACCTCGGTTACAAGGCTGCCATGGTGAATATCAGCGACATTTTCGCCATGGGCGGCACGCCACGGCAGCTCGTTGTCTCCATAGCCCTGTCCAAAAGGTTCACCGTAGAGGACGTGACAGAGTTCTACGAGGGCATGAACATGGCCTGCGAGAAATGGGGATTGGACATTGTCGGAGGCGATACCACCTCGTCATTGACAGGACTTGCCATCAGCATAACCTGCATAGGAGAGGCGAAAAAAGAGGATATCATATACCGGAACGGGGCTAAAGACACGGATTTGATATGCGTTTCCGGCGACCTCGGAGCCGCATATATGGGGCTGCAACTGCTGGAACGCGAGAAAGCCGTGTATTACGGACAGATGAAAGACCTGCAGAAAAAGCTGAAAGAGGCAAAAGACGCCAAGCAGGCAGAGGCGTTGAAGCAACGCATGAACGAGGCTTGGCAACCCGATTTCGCAGGAAAAGAATACCTGATAGAACGGCAGTTACAGCCCGAGGCACGCGGTGACATCCTCAAGAAGCTACGCAATGCCGGCATACGCCCCACGGCAATGATGGATATCTCCGACGGCCTGTCATCGGAATTGCACCATATATGCAAGCAGTCAGGCACTGGTTGCCGCATATTCGAGAACCACCTGCCCATCGATTACCAGACGGCGGTGATGGCGGAAGAACTTAATATGAACGTAACCACCTGCGCCTTGAACGGCGGAGAAGACTACGAACTGCTGTTCACATGCCCCATCGGCGACTATGACACACTGCAAAACATGGAGGGCATAAGGGTGATAGGGCACGTGACACGCGCCGAATACGGTATGCAACTCGTGGCACGGGACGGTAATGAGTTTGAGCTGCTGTCACAAGGATGGAATCCTCTGAAAGACTGAACAACCACGCCACAGTAGCGCCTCATAGTCTTTGCAGGGCGAAATATAACGGACATTTTTGTTAATTTTTACAAATCAGCGCATCATTTCAAAATAATTGACTACCTTTGTGGCACTAATCTCGAAAATACTACATCAACATTAAACCACAAATATTATGAAACCAACACTCTTTCTCCTTGCTGCGGGAATGGGAAGCCGCTACGGTGGCTTGAAGCAGCTTGACGGTCTCGGCCCCAACGGCGAGACAATAATGGACTATAGCATCTATGATGCGATACAAGCAGGCTTCGGCAAAATCGTATGGGTGATACGCAAGGACTTCGAAGAGCAGTTCCGCACGCAGATACTCTCTAAATATGAGGGCAAGGTGAAGTGCGAATTGTGCTTCCAGAGCATTGACGCCCTGCCCGAAGGGTTCACCGTACCCGAAGGCCGCCAGAAGCCATGGGGCACCAACCACGCCGTGCTGATGGGCAAAGACATCATCAAAGAGCCTTTCTGCGTCATCAACTGCGACGACTTTTACAACCGTGACGCATTCATGGTGGTAGGCAAATTCCTCTCCGAACTGCCCGACGACGCAAAGGGACAGTATGCCATGGTGGGCTTCCGCGTAGGCAATACCCTCAGCGAGAACGGCACCGTGAGCCGCGGTATCTGCTCCACCGACGCCAACGGATGCCTCACCACCTGCGTGGAGCGCACCAAGATAGCGCGTCAGGAAGACGGCACCGTGGCATACCGCGACAACAACGCCGATGACGGAGCATGGGTTACTGTGGACGAGAAATGCCCTGTCAGCATGAATATGTGGGGCTTCACGCCCGACTACTTCCAACATTCGGAGGAGTATTTCAAGCAGTTCCTGTCAGACCCGGCAAACATTGCCAACCTAAAGTCAGAGTTCTTCATACCGCTGATGGTCAACAAACTCATCAACGAGGGCACCGCTACCTGCAAAGTCCTTGACACAACGAGCAAGTGGTTCGGCGTGACCTACTCCGAAGACCGTCCCGACACCGTGGCGCGCATAGCGAAACTCGTGGAAGACGGCGTGTACCCAAACAAACTGTTCTAACGTTCTGATGGATATAAATCTATTAAATAGAGACGAGGCCGCACAACTGCGCGACCTCGTTTCGTCTGTTAATAAAGTCGCACTGCTGTGCCATATCAACGCCGACGGAGACGCTCTCGGCTCCACCCTCACATGGGCGAGGTATTTAGAGCAGCAGGGCAAGGAGGCAACAGTCATCGTTCCGGATATGTACCCCGACTTCCTGCAATGGATGCCAGGCACAAACAAGATACTCCGCTTCGACAAAAAGACAGAGGAAGCCAAAGAGGTGCTGTCCCAAGCAGACCTAATCTGCTGCCTCGACTTCGGCAACCTACAACGCACCGGCAGCGGCATCGTGGCGGAACTCGCCAAGAGCAAGGCTCCGTTCCTGCTCATAGACCACCACCTCTCCCCTGACATCAACGCCGTGCTGCGCATCTCTCGTCCCGAGATGTCGAGCACCTGCGAAATCGTCTTCAGACTGATATGGCAGTTAGGGGGCTACGATGCCATGACGAAAGAGATGGCAGTGACAACCTATACGGGCATGATGACCGACACGGGGGGCTTCACCTACAACTCCACCAATCCCGAAATCTTCTACATCATCTCGCTATTGCTCGCCAAGGGCATCGACAAAGACCGCATATACCGCAACGTTTTCCACGTCTTCAGCGTTGACCGTCTGCGCCTTACGGGCTATGTTCTCTATCAAAAGCTAAAGATTCTCACCCCTCAACGCGCCTCTTACTACACGCTGTCGCGCGATGACCAGCGGCGGTTTCACTTCATCAAGGGCGACGCGGAAGGACTGGTAAACCTGCCATTGCAGATAAAGGGGCACCGCCTCTCCATCTCCTTACGCGAGGACAGCGAGAAGAACGGCCTCGTATGGGTAAGCCTCCGCTCCGTAGATGACTTTCCCTGCAACCTCATGGCGGAAGAGTTTTTCAACGGAGGAGGTCACAAAAACGCCTC
>JALFOF010000050.1 GCA_022773825.1 Prevotella sp. | reverse complement strand
TGTGCCATCGCTCGGATGCTCCGGCCAATAGATGTTTTCCACGGCGGAGAGGCTCATATTCCTCTCTCCGTTGAGTGGGTTGATGTAGTAGCCCACGGTGTTGTCTATGTCGAGGAAGCCGTCAGTGAAGGTGTTGGTCTTCTGTGAATACCATATATGCCCTTTTTCAGAGTTGTAGCCTGGTTCATACACGTGCAGGTCTATGTCGGAATTGAAGAACCATGCGACATCTCTGCCTGCGCGATGCACAGGCAAATCCATTGCGAAAATAGATTCCATTTTGGATAATACACCCACATGGACATCCTCGTTGCGCTATCTTCTTGTAGTATTCGTAAATTTACCAGATTTCCGACAACAGAAGATAGACGTTAGAAAACGTCCATTTGATGTGTTGGCGGCATTGTCCTGCACGAGGCGCAGCCGCGAGACCATCAGTATGTCAAAACCCATCCGCCCTTGTGGAGCAACTGGATTCGCTTGCAAATTTAATCAATAGAATTTAACTTTCCAAGTATTTCGTAATATATTTTTGCTTTTGCGTAAAAAAAAATGTCTTGGTTTACATTTAAGTCGCTATGCTTTCATGCGGTAATCGCTATGCTTCCACTCGGTCAATCACTAAGCTTTTATACAGTAATCGCTATGAGATTGCATGGTAAAAGCATAGCGTTCACTTTGCAATCTCATAGCGATTGTTTTGTTGTCCCATATCGGTCGGCTTATTCCTTCAATAAGTCGGGGCGTAGTTTCCTTGTGCGTTCCAGTGCTTGCTCCATCTCCCATTCCTTAATCTTCGCCTCATGGCCAGAGAGGAGAATGTCTGGTACGCGCCAGCCTTTGTAGTCCGCGGGACGGGTATAGACAGGGGCGGAGAGCAGGTCGTCTTGGAAGCAGTCGGAAAGTGCGCTCTGCTCATCGCCTATTACGCCAGGAATGACACGTACTATCGCGTCTGCCATCACGGCGGCGGCAAGCTCGCCACCCGTCAGCACGTAGTCACCGATGCTTATCTCGCGCGTTATGAGGTGGTCGCGCACCCTTTGGTCAATGCCTTTGTAGTGCCCGCAGAGTATTATGATGTTGCCTTTCAGCGACAGGTCGTTGGCTATGTGCTGGTCAAATTTCTCCCCGTCGGGCGAGGTGTATATCACCTCGTCGTAGTCACGCTCCGCCTTTAGCGCGGAGATGCAGCGGTCTATCGGTTCGCATTGCATCACCATGCCAGCGAAACCGCCGTAGGGGTAGTCGTCAACACGTTTCCATTTATCGAGCGTGTAGTCGCGAAGGTTGTGTAGGTGTATCTCTGCCAGCCCTTTCTTCTGGGCGCGGGCGAGTATGGATTCGTTGCAGAAGCCCTCCAGCATTTCGGGTAATACGGTGATGATGTCTATGCGCATAGGTGTAATTTTGAGTTAACTATGGTGCAAAGGTAGTGCATTTTTTTCTAATTGGGAAGAAAAAAGGCTGCTATGTGGTGTTTTCTCATAAAAAATACTTAACTTTGCAGACAACTCCGCTGTGTTTGCGACCTTTTGTCTGCAAGCTATGGTGGGGAGAAAAGTAATAACGCCATGACTGAAACTGAACGAATATATATACTGAGGGAGCAACTCCATGAGCATAACCATAGGTATTATGTGCTGAACCAGCCCATAGTGTCCGACCAGGAGTTTGACCTTATGATGCACGAGCTGCAGGACCTTGAGGCTCGCCACCCCGAGTTGTACGACGCTAACTCGCCCACCATGCGTGTGGGCAGTGACATCACGAAGGAGTTCCGGCAGGTTGCCCACCGCTACCCCATGCTCTCGCTTGCCAACACTTATAGCGAGGTGGACGTGGAGGAGTGGTACAACCAAGTGGGCCGCGGGCTTGAGGGCGAGGAGTTCGAGGTGTGTTGCGAGATGAAGTACGATGGTCTCTCCATCTCCCTTACCTACGAGCATGGCAGACTGGTGCGCGCGGTGACGCGCGGCGATGGTGTCCGTGGCGATGACGTTACCGCCAACGTGCGCACCATACGCTCCATACCGTTGGTGTTGCAGCCAGATTTGGGCTACCCCGATGTGTTTGAGATACGTGGCGAGATACTCATGCCGTGGCAGTCTTTCAACCGTCTCAATGAGGAGCGTGAGGAGATAGGCGAGCAACCCTTCGCCAATCCGCGCAATGCCGCCAGCGGCACGCTGAAAAGTCAGGACTCCCGTGTGGTGGCGGAGCGTGGGCTGGACGCTTACCTCTACTACCTGCTGGGCGAGGAGGTGAATATAGAGGGGCATTACGAGGCGTTGCAGGCGGCGAAGGCATGGGGCTTCAAGGTCAGTGAGGGCGTGAGGAAGGTGCGCTCGCTGGCGGAGATATATGAGTTCATTAACTATTGGGACACGGCTCGCAAGGCTCTGCCCGTGGCAACGGATGGCATCGTGCTGAAAGTCAACTCGCTGCGGCAGCAGCGTCACCTCGGTTTCACCGCCAAGTCGCCACGCTGGGCCATAGCTTACAAGTATCGTGCGGAGCGTGTTTGCACCAAGCTCCTGGAGGTGACGTACCAGGTTGGCAGAACAG
Organism: Prevotella sp.; assembly: GCA_022773825.1. Lineage (GTDB taxonomy): Bacteria > Bacteroidota > Bacteroidia > Bacteroidales > Bacteroidaceae > Prevotella. The sequence continues at coordinate 5,216 of JALFOF010000050.1, read as the reverse complement.
GTGCCGTGACACCCGTGGCAAATATGGAGACGGTGCAACTGGCAGGAACGAGGGTTCACCGTGCCACGCTCAACAACGCTGACTTCATAAGCGCTTTCAACCTGCATGAGGGTGACTGGCTGTACGTGGAGAAAGGTGGCGAGATAATACCCAAAATCGTGGGTGTGGACGAGTCACGGCGCAGTCCCGACGCAAGGAAGGTGCAGTTCATAACCCACTGTCCCGAATGTGGCACGGAGTTAAGGCGCATGGATGGTGAGGCCGTTACCTACTGCCCTAACGACACGGGCTGCCCGCCGCAGATAAAAGGGCGCATAGAGCACTTTATTGCGAGAAAGGCAATGAATATCGACTCGCTCGGCCCGGAGACGGTGGACGCGTACTATGAGGACGGCATAATACACGACATTGCCGACCTTTACGCCATCACCGTGGAGCAAATCAACGGAGAAGGCGCGCGAGAGAAGTCTGCCCGCAAGATTGTCGATGCCATAGAGCAGTCGAAGAACGTACCCTTCGAGAGGGTTGTCTTCGCCCTTGGCATAAGAATGGTGGGCGAGACGACGGCGAAGCTGCTGGCACGCCGCTTCCGTAACATAGACAACCTGCGCCAAGCCACCGTGGAACAGCTCATGGAGGTGGACGGAGTAGGCGAGGTGATAGCCGTGAACGTGGTGTCGTATTTCCGTGACGAGAAGAACATCCGCATAGTTGACCGCCTCATTGACTACGGCCTACAGATGAGTATTGCCAAGGAGCAGGAGGCGAGGAAGGGCAACGAGCTGGAGGGTATGAACGTTGTGATAAGCGGGGTGTTCGCCCATCACAGCCGCGATGAGTACAAACTGATGATAGAACAGCATGGCGGCAAGAACGTGTCGTCCATCAGTGGCAAGACAACCTATGTCCTTGCAGGCGACAATATGGGGCCAAGCAAGTTGCAGAAAGCGCAGAAACTCGGCGTGAAGATAGTCAGCGAGGAGGAGTTTCTCGCCTCTTACATCAAAGAAACAAAATAGGAAATGAGCAAGAGAGTAATAGGAATAGACGTCGGTATGAGCACCACGAAGATAGTAGGGGTGTGCGACGGCGAGGTGATAGCACCCACACGCATCAAGGCGATGGACCCCGTGACGTCGCTATACGGCGCTTTCGGCAAGTATCTTTACGACAACAACATCAGTCTTACGGACATAGAAAAGGTGATGCTGACAGGCGTTGGCGCTGAGTATGTGGACAAATGCGTGTATGGTCTGCCCACGGAAAGAGTGGGAGAGTTTGAGGCTGACGCCCTCGGCGCGCAGTTCGGCAGTGGGCTGAGCAACATGATTGTCGTGTCGATGGGTACGGGTACCACGCTGATAGAGGTGCGCGGACAGGAGGTAAAGCACCTCGGCGGACTGGGAATAGGCGGCGGTACGCTCATCGGAATGGCGCAGTTGCTGCTCGGCACCAACGATGTAAGCCAGATAGCGCAGATGGCTGACAAGGGAAACCTTGCCAACATCAACCTCAACATCGGCGACATCAGCGCACGACCGCTGCCAGGACTGCCTATGGACGCTACGGCATCGCTCTTCGGAAACGTTGACAATCTCGCCTCACCAGAGGACATCGCCCTCGGTCTTATATGGACAGTGGTGCAGACTATCGGCTCCACGACGGTGCTGACAAGCCGCTCTAACGGCTTCAAAGAGTTCGTAATGATAGGCAATCTCACCAAGATACCGCAGACAAAGTGGGTGTTCGACTCGCTCGAACCACTCTATGGCGTTCATTTCATTATACCGAAGCACTCTGAATTCTGCACTGCCATCGGAGCGGCACTCAAGCATGGCATGCCGAGGGAGGAACAAACGCTGTGAGAACAGTGACCATCCATATCTTCAACCCTGAGCACGACCATGCCCTCGCCGCCAATCTCGCGCGTTTTACGCCACCTCGGGCGGCGCGGCTGCTACGCTCTCAACTGGCGTTCCTGCCCGCGTTATGGGCGGAAGACGGCGACATAGTGGTGGCGGAGGACGTAGCCGCCGCTGAAAATGCTTACCGCGAGCTGAAGCTCAAGGTGCGTCCCGAAGTGGTTTTCACCACCCTTGGCAGCGTCAGGAAGCTGCTCGCGGATTACGATAAGGTGGAGGTAAAGCCGTGGGGATGGGACATTACCATCCGCGAGACACTGCTCCGTGCTGGTATTCCCGCAGAGGTTATGCCGCGGGAGGAAGCGCTTGCCGAAGTGAGGGCGCTCTCAAACCGCCGTACAGCGGTAGAGTTGTTGGAACATCTGCGTGGCAGTGAGTACACCACAGGCATCTCACGGGTGTGTGACACCTACGAAGAGGTGCGGACATTCCTCAAGGAATACCATGACATAGTGCTCAAAGCACCGTGGAGTTGCAGCGGCAGGGGAGTGAGAAATCTTAACATCGCTACCATTAGCGAGAACACACAGCTCTGGGCAGAGGGCGTCCTGCGCCAGCAGAAAAGCATCATTGCCGAGATGAGATGCGCTAAAGTGGCAGACTTTGCCGTAGAGTTCAACGCGGAAGCAGATGGCAGCGTCAAGGCCGTGGGGCTGTCCCTCTTCGCCACTGCGGGCGGGGCTTACACGGGAAACCTGCTCGCCAGCGAGGAGAACAAGCGTGCCAGCATAGCCAAATACATACCCCTCACGGTGCTCGACGACGTGACGAGGGAGATAGAGCGATACCTCTCGCACCGCATTGGCGGCGTATATACCGGACCGTTGGGCGTGGACATGATGGTGGTGGAAGGCGACGGTGATGTAGCCACGCCGCGCTACCTGCTCAATCCCTGCGTGGAGATAAACCTGCGCCGCACCATGGGGCACATGGCTTTGGCACTATCACGCCACGGTCACCGTGGGATGATGGATATAAAGTTCGAGAATAACGCATACAAAATAATACTAACTAATAAAAACTTATGAAGAAAACATTTTTAGCTCTGCTCCTTGCAGTCCCCGTGGCACTGTCGGCGCAGTACAAATCCAAGGTGTGGTGTCCGGACAATGGCGATGGTACGTTCACCAACCCAGTCATCAACGCTGACTACTCCGACCCCGACGTGTGCGTGGGAGCCAGTGGTGAGGACTTCTACCTCACGGCATCGTCCTTCAACTGCATCCCCGGTCTGCCGATACTCCATTCCAAGGACCTCGTGAACTGGGAGATAGTGGGCCACGCCATTAAGAAGTTGCTTCCTGAAGACCGCTATGCCGTGGCGCAACATGGCAACGGTGTGTGGGCACCATCAATACGTTACAACGAGTACAACTCCACCTATTATATATATTGGGGCGACCCCGACCTCGGAGTCTTTGTCGTTACTGCTAAAGACCCTGCTGGAGAATGGACCGAGCCCAAGTGCGTCATACCGGGTAAGGGCATGATTGACACCACGCCCCTGTGGGACGAGGACGGCAGGTGCTACCTCGTCAACGGATGGGCAAACTCCCGTTGCCAGTTCAACTCAGTCCTCACGGTGCGCGAGATGTCGGCTGACGGCATGAAGGCCATAGGCGACCCTGTCATCGTCTTCGATGGAAACGGCACTAATGACCGCACAGCGGAGGGACCGAAGTTCTACAAGCGCGACGGGTGGTACTGGATAATGTGCCCCGCAGGCGGCGTTCCCGTAGGTCATGAGCTCGCCATGCGCTCCAAGTCGCCTTTCGGTCCTTACGAGAGCAAGACGGTGCTGGCACGTGGCACCACAGATGTCAACGGCCCTCACCAAGGCGGATGGATTCACCTCAAGTCGGGTGAAGACTGGTTCCTGCACTTCCAGGACAAGGAAGCGTATGGACGTGTGGTGTGGTTAGAGCCCGTAACGTGGAAGGACAACTGGCCCGTGATGGGCGAGAAGCAGGGCGTGAAAGCCTATGGCAAGACGGAGAAATACAGCGGACAGCCCGTGCTGACGTACAAGAAGCCTAACGTTGGAAAGACATACCCCATCAACAACCCCGTGGAGGACGACGAGTTCAACACCCCGGTGCTTGGCAAACAGTGGCAATGGCACGCTAATTACGACCAGACCTTTGGCATGCCAACATCGTTTGGCTGCTTCCGCGTCTTCTGTCACAGGCAGAGCGAGGGCTTCAAGAACCTCTGGGAGGCTGGCAACCTGCTGCTGCAGAAGACCCCGGCGGACAACTTCACCGCGACTACGAAGCTCACCGTCACCGCTAAGGACGAGCAGCAGTATGGCGGACTGATAGTGATGGGCATGGACTATTCTTCAATAGTGTTGCGCCGGGTAGGCGACAAGTTTGAACTACAGCAGATAACGTGCAAGCAGGCGGACAAGGGCAAGGCGGAGGAGATAAAGGTTCTCGCCACGCTTTCGCCGACATCCGTTGACAAGGTGGATTACCAGCCCTCCATACATTGCCAGCTGTATATGCGACTGAAGGTGGAATACATCGGCGGAAAGACCAAGGGCGGTGAGAACAAGCACGAGGCCCGCGTCACCTTCGCCTACTCCAAGGATGGCAAGAAGTTCACTCCCTGCGGCGAACCCTTCACCATGCGCCAGGGAAAGTGGATTGGTGCCAAGATTGGCATCTGCGCAGCAGAGCCAGCAGGCAAGAAAGTGCGCGGATGGGTTGACGTGGATTGGTTCCACATAGACAAGTAAAAAATGCCCCTTCTCATGCCAACGGGCGTGGGAAGGGGTATGTTGTACAGCAATGGCGGACCGCGTTTTTGTGACGTTGGAAACGCGTTGCAAATCAGATGGTTATATAAAGGTATTATAAAAGCATAGCGATTACAATGTAATAGCTATGCCTTTACAATGTAATCGCTATGCTTTTGTTTCGCAAGGAGATTGCGTTTGTAGTCTGTCCTTGTAGCCCGGTCTTGGTAAAGTGTATCGTGGACGCGTGTCTTTAGCGTTCACTGCCGTGGGATTTCGGCATCTTCCGCAGTTCTTCGTAGATGCGCTGCACGGGCAGTCCCATGACATTGTAGTAGCTGCCGCGTATGCTGGTGATGCCGATGTAGCCTATCCACTCCTGTATGCCGTAGGCGCCAGCCTTGTCGAGGGGATGGTATTCATGGATGTAGTGCCAGATTTCCTCGTCGGACAGAGCCTTGAACGTGACGTCGGTGCATACGGAGAAGTGCTTCCGTGCGGTGGCAGTGGTGAGGCATACGCCGGTATATACCTGATGAGTGTTGCCGCTAAGG
>JALFOF010000016.1 GCA_022773825.1 Prevotella sp. | reverse complement strand
TAATCAGGGGCTCCACATACTTCTTCAAAGCCTTAGCCTTGGCGAGGGTCGTAGTGATTCTTTTGTGCATGATCAGAGATGTGGCCATGTTGGACAACATGGAAGCTCTGTGGGATGCAGTACGACCCAGATGATTAAATTTCTTATTATGTCTCATCTTTAATTAATCTTTATCTAATTTGTACTTGGAAATATCAGTTCCAAACGTAAGATTCAGACTCTCGAGCAAATCATCAAGCTCAGTGAGCGATTTCTTTCCGAAGTTGCGGAACTTGAGAAGGTCGGTCTTGTTGTATTGAACCAAATCACCCAGTGTCTCCACATTGGCTGCCTTGAGGCAGTTGAGTGCACGTACTGAGAGGTCCATATCAGCAAGCTTAGTCTTCAGGAGTTGACGCATGTGAAGAATCTCTTCGTCAAAACCATCATCTTCGGCACCCTCACCATTCTCGATGGTAATTTTATCATCAGAGAAAAGCATGAAGTGCTGGATGAGAATCTTGGCGGCGTCCTTCAGAGCATCCTTCGGATGTATGGAACCGTCTGTCGTGATCTCAAGAATGAGTTTCTCGAAATCCGTTTTCTGCTCTACGCGGAAGTTCTCGACAGAGTATTTTACGTTTCTGATAGGAGTGTAAATCGAATCAATGGGAATGACATTAACGTCGGTGCAGAACTCACGGTTCTCCTCCGCAGGCACATATCCACGGCCCTTGTTGATGCCAATCTCTATTTGCATCGTTGCTTTTGCGTCTAAATGGCAAATAACCAAATCAGGGTTTAACACTTCAAATCCTGTCAGATACTTGTTGAAGTCGCCTGCCTTGAACTCTGTGGTGTTCTCGACAGTTACGCTAACTTTCTCAGTCTCGAATTCATCTACTAACTGCTTGAACCTGATTTGCTTCAGATTCAAGATAATGTTGGTAACATCCTCCTTGACACCGGGTACTTCTGAGAACTCATGCTCAACTCCGGCAATTGATACCGTGTTCACGGCAAAGCCATCCAGCGATGAAAGAAGAATGCGGCGCAAAGCATTGCCTATCGTGGTACCAAAACCACCTTCAAGGGGACGAAACTCAAACTTGCCGTACTTGTCGTCCGCCTCCAACATTATTACTTTATCGGGCTTTTGAAATGCTAATATCGCCATTATGAAACTTTATTTAGAGTACAATTCAACGATCAACTGCTCCTTGATGGTCTCAGGAATGTCTGCACGCTCGGGCTTGTGAAGCAACTTACCCGACTTCAGGTTCTCATCCCACTCTATCCAAGGATACTTGCTGTGGTTGAAACCTGCCAATGCATTCTGAATCACCTCGAGACTCTTGGAACGCTCGCGTACGCCTACAATCTGACCGGGAGTCACACTGTAAGAAGCGATACCTACCACCTTGCCATCAACAGTAATGTGCTTGTGGTTTACCAACTGACGAGCAGCTGCACGAGTGGGAGCAATACCCAAGCGATAAACAACATTGTCCAGACGGCACTCAAGGTTCTGCAGGAGAATCTCACCAGTAATGCCACTGGCACGAGAAGCCTTATCAAACATGTTACGGAACTGCTTCTCCAGTACGCCATAAGTGTACTTTGCCTTCTGCTTCTCAGCCAGCATGACACCATACTCGGATGTCTTGCGGCGACGGTTGTTACCATGTTGCCCTGGAGGGAACTTTCTCTTGGAAAGAACCTTGTCAGCACCGAAAATAGGTTCGCCAAAACGACGGGCAATCCTTGACTTAGGACCAATATATCTAGCCATATCTATTCAGTTTTTTCAGACTCGTTAATAATCAACATTACACTCTTCTTCTCTTGGGAGGACGGCAACCGTTGTGAGGAAGTGGAGTAACATCCACAATCTCTACAACCTCTATACCTGCACCATGTACGGTACGGATAGCAGACTCACGGCCATTGCCAGGACCCTTCACATAAGCCTTCACCTTGCGGAGACCCAGGTCGTATGCGGTCTTGGCACAATCCTGAGCAGCCATCTGAGCAGCATAAGGAGTGTTCTTCTTAGAGCCGCGGAAACCCATCTTTCCGGCTGAAGACCAAGAAATCACCTGACCTTCACTATTGGCCAGAGAAACAATAATATTGTTAAACGAGCTATGTACGTGAAGCTGACCCATTGCGTCAACCTTCACAACTCTCTTTTTTGCAGCAACAGTTTTCTTTGCCATATCTCAATTGTTATTTAGTAGCCTTTTTCTTGTTTGCAACAGTCTTCTTCTTACCCTTGCGAGTACGAGCATTGTTCTTGGTGCTCTGACCACGAACAGGAAGACCATTACGATGACGGATGCCACGATAGCAGCCAATATCCATCAGACGCTTGATGTTCAACTGGATCTCTGAACGGAGATCTCCTTCTACCTTGAATTCAGCGCCGATAATTTCACGGATCTTGGCAGCCTGGTCATCGCTCCACTCGCAGACCTTCAGGTCGCGGCTTACACCAGCCTTATCCAATATCTTTGCTGAACTACTTCGACCTATACCATAGATGTAGGTCAATGCGATTTCGCCACGCTTGTTCTGGGGCAAATCTACTCCAACAATTCTTATTGCCATAATTGATTGTAAATGAATAAAAAACTTGTCAAGTTACCTAATGTCCAAAAATTCGGAGTTGCAAAGGTAGCAATTTTGCATAACATACCGAAATAATTTAACATTAAGAGCTAACTTTTTAACTTTTAATAAAATTTAACCCTGACGAAGCTTGAACTTAGGGTTTTTCTTGTTAATTACGAAAAGACGCCCCTTGCGACGTACGATTACGCAGTCTGGTGTGCGCTTCTTCAATGATGCTCTTGTCTTCATCTTGATGTTTAACTATTATATAATTACTGTATGTTATTTATATCTGAAACTAATGCGACCCTTTGTCAGGTCGTATGGGCTCATTTCTACCTTCACCTTGTCACCGGGAAGTATCTTGATGTAGTGCATTCTCATCTTGCCTGAGATATGCGCTATGATTTGGACGCCGTTCTCGAGTTCTACCCGGAACATTGCATTGCTTAATGCTTCGATGATTGTACCATCCTGTTCTATAGCAGACTGTTTTGCCATAATGTTTTCTGGTTGCGCTTATTATACCTATATATTATAATCTAATTATCTTTTCTATCTCTGTGAATGACGAAAGTATGTCTGCCTTACCATTCCTTACGGCAATGGTGTGCTCATAATGAGCGGCTGGTTTTCCGTCGCGGGTGACAATAGACCATCTGTCTTGTGCCAACCATATATGCCGCTTACCCATTGTTATCATCGGCTCTATCGCTATACACATTCCGCTTTTCAGCTTACTGCCGCGACCGTTCTTGCCGTAATTGGGTATCTGCGGTTCTTCATGCATTTCCCTGCCGATGCCATGCCCTGTCAGTTCTCTGACAACGCCGTAGCCTCTGGCCTCGCAATAGTCCTGCACTGCCTGTCCAATGTTTCCTGTGTAATTGCCATGGACGGCTTGTTCTATGCCTTTGTAAAGGCTGTCTTTCGTTGTTTGAAGCAATGCCCTCACTTCTTCGGAAATCTCGCCGACGGGGAATGTGTAGGCTGAGTCTCCGTTGAAACCGTTCAGCAGTGTCCCGCAGTCAATGGAGATGATGTCTCCATCCTTGAGTATCTGTTCCTCACGGGGTATGCCGTGGACCACACAGCCGTTTACTGACGTGCAGATGCTTGCCGGAAACGGGGCGCCGTAGGGGTTAGGGTAACCCTTAAATGTTGGTTCCGCGCCATGGTCACGTATGTATGTGTCGGCTATCTTGTCCAGCTGCGCCGTTGATACACCTGGACGGATATGCCTGGCGAGTTCACCAAGCGTGCTGCCAACCAACAGGTTGGCAGCCCGCATTAGTTCTATTTCATCTTCTGTCTTTAGAAAAATCATTCCAAGACATTATTAGTATGCGCTGACGCCTGCCTGTGGTCGCGTGCGACCTGCATTGAGGAGTCCATCATAATGACGCATCATCAGGTGTGATTCTATCTGCTGCAGCGTGTCTATCACAACACCCACGAGAATCAGGAGAGACGTACCGCCAAAGAACTGGGCAAAGCCCTGCTGCACGTTGAGCAGGCCTGCAAGTGCTGGCATTATGGCGATAAAGGCAATGAAGAGAGAGCCTGGAAGTGTCAGCCGGGACATTATCTCCTCAATATAGTTCGCAGTATCCCTACCGGGCTTTACGCCTGGTATGAAACCATTGTTGCGCTTCATGTCCTCTGCCATCTGGGTGGGGTTGAGCGTTATTGCCGTATAGAAGTATGTGAATGCCACGATGAGCAATACATATACTATGTTATACAGCAGACTGCTGTTGTCGAGCAGGGAACGCGTGAACCATCCAAGGTTGTCACTGCTGTACTGTACTATGGCAAGCGGTATGAACATCAGAGCCTGCGCAAAGATGATAGGCATCACGTTTGCAGCAAAGAGCTTCAGCGGGATATACTGGCGGGCACCTCCATACTGGGTGTTCCCGACCATCTTCTTAGCATACTGCACAGGCACTTTACGAGTGCCTTGTACAAGTAGGATGGCAGCGCATACCACTGCATACAGGATGAGCACTTCGACGATAAACATTACTATTCCGCCTCCTGTTATTGCCGTAAAACGGCTTCCTACTTCCTGTATGAATGACTGTGGCAGACGAGCTATGATACCTATCATAATGATAAGTGAAACGCCGTTGCCTACTCCCTTGTCCGTGATGCGCTCACCGAGCCAGAGAATGAACATAGAACCAGCCGCAAGGATTATTGTTGCAGGTATTATGAACTCTGACCATGACAGCCCTGACGCGAGGGCTCCAGGCGACTGCATCTTGAGGTTCATAAGGTAAGAGGGAGCTTGGAAAATCAGGATTGCCACTGTCAGATAACGCGTGTACTGCATTATCTTCTTGCGTCCGCTCTCACCCTCGCGCTGCATCTTCTGGAAAGATGGCACGGCGATTGCCACAAGCTGCATCACGATGGAGGCAGAGATGTATGGCATTATGCCAAGTGCGAAGATTGACGCGTTGGAGAATGCGCCACCAGAGAACATATCGAGAAGTGACATAAGTCCTCCGGCTGTCTGCTGTTGCAGTCTTTCGAGGTTCGCTGGGTTGATACCCGGCAGAACCACGAAAGAACCGAAACGGTAGATAGCGACAAAGAGGATTGTTATGAGAAGCCGCATACGCAGGTCCTCAACTTTCCAACAGTTCTTCAGTGTCTCTATAAATTTCTTCATTACTTAAGCTTTTACTCGTGGTAAAACAATATGCTTAGAGCACCACGGCAGTGCCGCCGGCAGCCTTGATGGCTTCTTCCGCCTTCTTTGAGAAAGCATTGGCTTCGACTGTTACCTTTGCAGTGAGTTCTCCGTTGGCAAGTATCTTAACGAGCTCCTTGCCATTGGTGAGTCCTGCTTCCTGCAGTTCTGCTATGCCAATCTTCTCCAGTCCCTTGCGCTCTGCGAGCTTCTGGAGTGTAGAGAGGTTCACAGCGAAGTACTCCTTGTGGTTGATGTTCTTGAATCCGAACTTAGGCACACGACGCTGGAGCGGCATCTGACCACCTTCAAATCCAATCTTTCTCTTGTAACCGGAGCGTGCCTTGGCACCCTTGTGACCACGGGTAGAGGTACCGCCCAGACCTGAACCTGGACCGCGACCGATACGACGACGTGAATGGGTTGAACCTGCAGCCGGCTTCAAAGTATGTAATTTCATAATCGTTCAGTTTATTGATGATTTATATTACTCTACGATAGTCACGAGGTGGTGTACCTTGCGTATCATACCGCGTATTGATGGCGTGTCTTCCTTCTCTATAACCTGTGAGATTTTACGAAGGCCTAATGAAAGAAGGGTACGCTTTTGGTCTGCAGAAGCGCCGATGCGGCTCTTTATCTGCTTAATCTTTATTGTTGCCATTGTATAACCTCCTTTTTTTATCCATTAAACACTTTGTTCATGCTGATGCCACGGTCGTGTGCCACGGTGTATGCATCGCGCATCTCTGAGAGAGCCTTGATAGTAGCTTTCACGAGGTTGTGTGGGTTTGAAGAGCCCTTTGACTTTGCGAGCACGTCATTGATGCCGCAGCTTTCGAGCACGGCACGCATAGCGCCACCGCAAACCATTCCTGTACCAAGTGCTGCTGGCTTCAGGAAAACCTTTGCGCCACCGAAGGAAACCTCCATCTCGTGAGGTATGGTACCCTTGATTACAGGCACCTTTACGAGGTTCTTCTTTGCTGCGTCAGTGCCTTTTGCGATAGCCTGCTGCACTTCGCCTGCCTTACCCAAGCCCCATCCGATGGTACCATTACCGTCACCTACAACGACAATAGCAGCGAATGTGAATGTGCGACCACCTTTCGTTACCTTTGTAACGCGGTTAATAGCAACCAGCTTGTCTTTCAATTCAACGTCACTATTTACTTTTACTTTCTCCATTGCTATAAATCGTTTAGAAGTTAAGACCACCTTCGCGTGCTGCGTCAGCGAGAGCTTTCACACGCCCGTGATACAGGTAGCCGTTACGGTCGAATACTACAGATGTGATTCCGGCAGCCTTTGCCTTCTCAGCGATGAGGGCGCCTACCTTCTGTGCCTGCTCAATCTTGGGCATTGCCTCAAGTCCGAACGAAGACGCAGATGCGAGAGTCTGGCCAGTAACATCATTTATAACCTGAACGTAAATCTGCTTATTGCTGCGGAACACGCTGAGACGAGGACGCTCTGAGGTTCCGTTTACATTCTTACGAACTCTATATTTGATTTTGATTCGTCTTTCTACTTTCTTTGTTGTCATAGTCGCAATGTATTAAAATTACTTAGCTGAAGCTGACTTTCCTGACTTCCTGCGGATTACCTCGCCCTGGAAGAGGATACCCTTACCCTTATAAGGCTCTGGCTTACGGAAAGAACGAATCTTTGCACAAATGAGTCCAATCAACTGCTTGTCAGCAGATTCGAGGATGAGGAGAGGGTTCTGGTTACGCTCAGACTTTGTCTCAACCTTTACCTCCTTAGGCAGCTCTATGAATATTGGGTGGGTATATCCGAGTGAGAACTCTATGAGGTTTCCCTTGTTTGACACGCGGTAGCCTACGCCTACGAGCTCAAGCACCTTCTTGTAGCCTTCGCTTACACCTACAACCATGTTGTTGACGAGTGCGCGATAGAGACCGTGGAAGGCCTGCTTCTGCTTTGTGTTGACGGGGCTGTTCTCGTCAATCTCGAATACTATCTGGTTGTCCTCTATCTTTACGATGATAGATGAGTCCACCTTCTGTGTGAGTTCACCCTTTGGTCCCTTTACAGTGATAACGCCACCGTTGTTTGCGACGGTTACACCTGCGGGGATACTAATTGGCAATTTTCCTATTCTTGACATATTCAATCCTCCAATTAATATACGTAGCAAAGAACCTCTCCGCCTATCTTCAGCTGGGAAGCCTCTTTGTCAGTCATTACACCCTTGGACGTGGACAGTATAGCGATGCCCAGTCCGTTAATAACACGCGGCATGTCCTTGTAGCCAGTGTACTTACGCAAGCCTGGCGTAGAGACGCGCTTCAAACTCTTGATAGCGTTCTTCTTTGTAACGGGATCATACTTGAGAGCTACCTTGATAGCGCCCTGTGGACCATCCTCGATGAACTTGTAGTTCAGGATGTAACCCTTTTCGAAGAGAATCTTTGTAATCTCTTTCTTCAGATTTGACGCAGGAACCTCTACCACACGGTGATGTGCCATGATAGCGTTCCTAAGTCTTGTCAGATAATCTGCTATTGGATCTGTCATAAAAATTAGTTAATTAATCGGGACTGTCCCGACAATATTAATTAAATAGAAAATTGTTTCTTTGTAAGGTTTTGAGGTTGTAAGGTATTCGCTTGGAATGACCTTACACCTTCATACCTTTATCTGGATATTCCCTGTTTACCAGCTTGCCTTCTTCACTCCCGGGATAAGGCCTGCTGATGCCATCTCACGGAACTGAATACGTGAGATGCCGAACTGGCGTATGTATCCCTTCGGACGACCCGTTATCTTACAACGGTTGTGGAGGCGGATAGGGTTGGCGTTCTTCGGGATTGCCTGAAGCGCACGAGCTGCCTCATAACGCTCAGCAGCATCCTCTGAGGTTGCGATGACCTTTTTCAGTGCCGCGCGCTTTTCTGCGTAACGGGCAACAAGCTTGGCACGCTTTACCTCACGAGCTTTCATTGATTCTTTTGCCATAGTCTTCTTTTACTTAAGCGTTTTTGAATGGGAGGCCAAATGCCTTGAGGAGTGCGTAGCCCTCTTCGTCAGTGTTGGCTGTCGTTACGAAGGTGATGTTCATACCCTGTATGCGGTCGATGCTGTCGATGTTTATCTCAGGGAAGATTATCTGCTCCTGTATGCCGAGCGTGTAGTTGCCGCGGCCGTCGAGCTTTGACTGGATACCCTTGAAGTCGCGGATACGTGGCAGTGCGATGCGGACGAGCTTCTCGAGGAACTCGTACATGCGCTCGCGGCGCAGTGTTACCATGACACCGATAGGCATTTTCTTACGAAGCTTGAAGTTTGCGATATCCTTCTTTGAGTATGTGGCAACGGCCTTCTGACCTGTTATCGCCGTTATCTCATTGATGGCTACGTCGATGATTTTCTTGTCCTGGGTAGCGTTGCCGAGACCCATGTTGACAACAATCTTCTTCAAGACTGGAATCTGCATTGCGGAAGAGTAGTTGAACTGCTTCTGCAAATCAGGAGCTATCGTCTCCTTGTAAACTTTCTTTAACTGAGCTGTATCCATTACTTGATTTCCTCCCCTGACTTTTTAGAGATGCGTATGACATTCTTTCCCTCGTGCTTTATTGACACGCGGGTAGCCGTTCCGCTCTTCGGATCAATGAGGCTCAAGTTTGAGATATGTATGGGAGCCTCCTGCTTTACGATACCACCCTGAGGGTTCTTCGCTGAAGGCTTGGTGCTCTTTGAGACCATGTTTATGCCTTCAACGATAGCGCGCTGCTCCTCCACGAGGACCTTCTGCACCTTGCCGGTCTTTTTCTTGTCGCGACCAGCGAGAACAATTACGGTATCGCCTTTTCTGATATGTAATTTACTCATTACTTTATTAACTCTTTAAGTGTGAAAAACTATAGTACCTCAGGTGCGAGAGAAACGACCTTCATGTTAACGGCACGGAGCTCACGTGCAACAGGTCCGAAGATACGGCTGCCGCGGAGTTCCCCAGCGTTGTTGAGGAGGACACAAGCATTATCGTCGAAACGAATGTAAGAGCCATCGGGACGACGAATCTCTTTCTTGGTACGAACGACGAGAGCCTTAGATACTGCACCTTTTTTCAAATCACTTGAAGCGATGACATTCTTGACAGCAACGACAATAACGTCACCTACGCTTGCGTAACGACGGCGTGTACCACCGAGGACACGGATGCAGAGTGCCTCGCGAGCGCCGCTGTTATCACATACTGTAAGTCTTGATTCTGCCTGTATCATATTTACTTAGCTTTTTCGATTATTGAAACTAATCTCCACCTCTTTGTCTTAGAGAGTGGGCGGGTCTCCATGATGAGGACAGTGTCCCCTACATTGGCCTCGTTCTTCTCGTCATGTGCATGGTACTTCTTTGTCTTCTGCACAAACTTGCCATATATTGGGTGCTTCTCTTTGAACTTTGACGCAATAACAATGGTTTTATCCATTTTGTTGCTTGTAACTACACCCTGTCTTGTCTTTCTTAAATTACGCGTTTCCATCTGGACCATTGTTATTTATTAAGTTCACGTAAACGAAGTTCGGTCTTCATACGTGCTATGTCACGACGAGCAACCTTAATCTGTGATGGATTCTCAAGGGGAGCGATGTTATGGTTGAGCTTCATAGTGTCGTAAGCAGCCACCGCATTCTCCAACTTTTCTACCAAATCCTTGGTTTCAAGTTCTTTAAGTTCTTTAATCTTCATAGTTTAAGCGTTTTTATCGTAATCACGACGTACAACAAACTTTGTCTTCACTGGCAGTTTCTGCGCACCGAGTCGGAGAGCCTCCTTAGCGATGTCGAAAGAAACGCCTTCTATCTCGAACAGTATGCGTCCTGGTGTAACTGGAGCCACCCATCCTGCCGGGTCACCCTTACCTTTACCCATACGCACATCCGCTGGCTTGCGTGTTATTGGTTTGTCAGGGAAGATACGTATCCATACCTGACCCTCACGGTTCATATAGCGGTTGATTGCCACACGGGCAGCCTCTATCTGCCTGCTGTCAATCCACTTTGGCTCAAGAGTCTTGATACCGAAAGAACCGAAAGCCAGCTGTGTACCGCGATGGGCGTTGCCTTTGTTGCCACGACCGTCCTGCGGCCTTCTATATTTTACTCTTTTTGGCTGTAACATAGTAGCTTCTTAGTTTTTAACGGTTATTGTTTCTCTTACGGCTTCCACCGCCGCGTGTGTTAGCGCGACCGTTTCCTGCCGCACGGTTTCCACCTGCCTTCTCCTGCGTGAAGTTAGGTGCGAGGTCACGCTTGCCATATACTTCTCCGCGGCATATCCATACCTTGATACCGAGGATACCTACTTTCGTAAGCGCCTCCGTCTTGCAGTAGTCTATGTCCGCACGGAAAGTGTGGAGAGGCGTGCGTCCTTCCTTCAGCATTTCGGCGCGTGCTATTTCCGCACCGTTGAGACGGCCAGAGATCTGCACCTTGATGCCCTCCGCTCCAGCACGCATAGTGTTCTGGATAGCCATCTTGATGGCGCGGCGGTATGCTATCTTGCCCTCTACCTGGCGAGCGATAGAGTTTGCTACGATGTTGGCATCGAGGTCCGGCTTCTTTATCTCGAAGATGTTTATCTGGATGTCCTTCTTGTAGAGCTTCTTCAGCTCTTCCTTGAGCTTGTCGACATCCTGTCCACCTTTACCAATGACGAGGCCCGGGCGGGCAGTGCAAATAGTGATGGTGACACGCTTCAAAGTGCGCTCGATGACGATGCGTGATACGCTTGCCTTAGCGAGACGCTCGTTCAGATACTTACGGATTTTCATATCCTCCACGAGGTTGTCTCCGAAGTCCTTGCCACCGAACCAGTTTGAATCCCAACCGCGGACGATTCCGAGTCGGTTTGCTATTGGATTAACTTTCTGTCCCATTCTATTACTTATTTATCTTCATTAGTTTTGGTATCAACGAACAGTGTCACGTGGTTGCTTCTCTTACGGATGCGGTATCCACGTCCCTGTGGTGCGGGGCGCATGCGCTTCAGTGTCACGCCTTCGTCCACGAAGACCTTAGAGATATAGAGTTCCCCGTCTTCTGCCTTGCGGTCATTCTTGACCTCCCAGTTTGCTATGGCAGAGCGGAGCAGCTTCTCCACGTCAGCAGATGCCTGCTTCTTAGAGAATCTGAGAACGCCGAGCGCGCGGTTTACCTCCATTCCACGAATCATGTCTACGACGTAGCGCATCTTGCGTGGTGAGGAAGGCACACCAACGAGTTTGGCAAAGTATTGAGTTTTTCTGGCTTCTTTTATTTTTTCAGCCGCATTATGTTTTCTTGCTCCCATTTTACTTTGTTTGATTAATGGTTATGTGCCTGTCCTATCGCTTGTTTCCGGCGTGTCCGCCAAAACGGCGTGTGGGTGAGAACTCGCCGAGCTTGTGCCCTACCATATTCTCGGTTACATAGACAGGTATGAATTTGTTACCGTTGTGTACAGCCACCGTATGTCCCACGAAGTCCGGTGAGATTACAGAAGCCCTGGCCCATGTCTTGACGACGGTCTTCTTGCCGCTCTCATTCATAGCGAGAATTTTCTTCTCGAGAGAGACGTTGATGTATGGACCTTTTTTCAATGAACGACTCATATTTTCGCTTTGTTTTTATTGAGTGTTACTTCTTGTTAGCTCTTTCTATTATATACTTGTTTGAAAGCTTCTTTGGTGCGCGTGTCTTGAGACCCTTAGCGTAGAGACCCTTGCGTGAGCGTGGGTGACCACCTGACTGACGGCCCTCACCACCACCCATCGGGTGATCTACAGGGTTCATTACAACACCACGGTTGTGCGGGCGACGACCGAGCCAGCGTGAGCGGCCGGCCTTACCTGACTGCTCAAGAGCGTGGTCAGAGTTGCCTACGGCACCAACGGTAGCCTTGCAGGCGGAGAGCACCTTGCGTGTCTCACCTGAAGGAAGCTTAATAACACAGTAACTGCCCTCACGAGAAGTAAGCTGAGCGAAATTACCAGCCGAACGAACAAGGAGTGCGCCTTGTCCCGGACGGAGCTCAATGTTGTGGATAACGGTACCAACAGGAATGTTAGCAAGAGGGAGAGCGTTGCCCACCTCGGGCACAGCGTCAGCGCCGGACATTACCCTTGCGCCTACCTGCAGGCCGTTTGGAGCTACGATATAACGCTTCTCACCGTCCACATAGTACAACAGAGCGATGCGAGCCGAGCGGTTCGGATCATACTCTATTGACTTTACTACAGCTGGAACACCATCTTTCTCTCGCTTGAAGTCTATCAGACGATACTTCTTCTTGTGGCCGCCGCCCATGTAGCGAACGGTCATCTTACCGGTGTTGTTTCGGCCGCCGGTAGAACGTTTGCCGTAAACGAGAGACTTCTCTGGCACGGATGCAGTAATATCCTCGAACGTGCCAATAACTCTGTGTCTTTGACCAGGTGTAACTGGTTTTAATTTACGTACTGCCATTTCTTATTTATATATTGCTGTAAAAATCTATTTCCTCGCCAGCCTTGAGGGTGACGATAGCCTTCTTGAAGGCGTTCTTCTGACCCTTTATAAGACCTCTCTTGGTATAGCGTGACGAGCGCTTGCCCGCATAGTTAAGGGTGTTCACGTCTTCGACTGTAACGTTGTAGCGAGCCTCAACCTCTGCCTTTACCTGGAGTTTGTTAGCCTCAGGCCTTACGATGAAACCGTAGCGGTTAGGCTGCTTCTCTGTAATCTTGGTCATCTTCTCAGTGACCACAGGCTTAATTATAAATGCCATAATTCTTTCTCCTCCTTAGGTTTACTTGGTTAAAATCTCGTCTATTGTCTGGAGTGAAGTCTCGCACATCACTACCACGTCAGCGTTCATTACCTTGTAGGCATTTATCATCGCCGCGCCCATTACTTCGGCCTTCTTCAGGTTACGGGCTGACAAATATACGTTTTTATTCTCAGTCGGCAAAACAACGAGGACTTTCTTGCCTTCAATTTTAAGATTCTTAGTAAGATTTATGAAATCTTTGGTCTTTGGAGCATCAAAAGCAAAGTCCTCTACCACGATGATGCCATTCTCCTGCACCTTGTAAGACAGTGCGCTCTTGCGTGCGAGCACCTTTGTCTTGAGGTTGAGCTTTGAACGGTAGTCGCGTGGCTTCGGTCCGAAAGCGCGTCCGCCGCCTACGAGCACGGGTGAGTTGATGTCACCACGGCGAGCGCCGCCGCCGCCTTTCTGACGGCCGAGCTTACGGGTAGAGCCTGAAACCTCGCTGCGCTCCTTTGACTTCGCCGTACCCTGGCGCTGATTTGCCAGATACTGCTTAACGTCGAGGTAGAGCACATGGTCGTTAGGTTCTATGGCATAGATGGCATCATTGAGGACAGCCTTGCGTCCTGTCTCCTGGCCCTGTATGTTCAATACATTTACTTCCATTACTTCTTGATTAAAACGGTTGAACCATTGTATCCAGCGACAGAGCCCTTAACAATGATGAGGTTGCTCTCCGGGATAACCTTAATAACTCTGAGGTTTTGCGTCGTGACACGCTCGTTACCCATGTGTCCGCCCATGCGCATTCCCTTGAACACCTTCGCGGGATATGAGCAGGCACCGATGGAACCCGGCTTGCGTGCACGGTCATCCTGTCCGTGGGTTGACTGTCCCACACCGCCAAAGCCGTGGCGCTTCACAACGCCCTGGAAACCTTTACCCTTAGAGGTACCGACGATGTCAACAAAGTCCGCCTCCGCGAAAAGGTCAACAGTAATGGTGTCGCCGAGGTTGTGCTCCTCGTCAAACTTGAACTCAGCCAAGTGCTGCTTCGGTGTTGTGCCCGCTTTCTTGAAAACGCCCATCATAGGCTTCGTGGTGCGCTTTTCCTTTGCTTCGCCGAAGCCAAGCTGAAGGACTGCATAACCGTCCTTCTCGACAGTCTTCACCTGAGTTACGACACAAGGACCAGCTTCGATAACAGTGCACGGTATATTCTTACCGTCGGCACTGAAAACGGATGTCATTCCGATTTTTCTTCCAATTAATCCTGGCATTTCTACTTTAATTAATAATAAATATATACGTTTTTTCTTTGTTCTTTCTTCCTTTCGTGTGTATGTACACAAAAAGAAAGCGCACTTCAGACATCCTTTCCCCGGAGTCTAAGGCGTTCTCTTTCAGCGAGTTGATGGATAATCCCAGCGCAATCCCACTGTTTTCGGATGCAAAGTTACTACTTTTTTTTTATTCTCACAAGTTTTTTGCAACTTTTTTGCTAAGTGTTTTGCACTTATAGGGCTTATAGGGCGTACCATCATCAGTGAAGTGATACGCCCTAGTTCGTGTAAAAAAAAAAATTCTTACGAGGTCAGATTTATAGCAATTGCTGATATAATTACAATGAATACAACTATACAACATCCACTATTGCTATTCATGGAGTTGCCTATGTAAGATTTCCGTCTCCTTGAGTTTCTGGTATAAGGGAAAGGCTTTCCATATATTCGCTTTTCACCAAATGCTTTGCCAGATACTCTCCCAAAAGGATTATATGATTTTCTTCGTGCCATACCGTGCAAAGAAATGAATAACTAATATTGACAATTACCAATCACTATTTTGAGATTCCCCAAAAGACTCCTGAAGAATTCTTTTTAAGATTATATCCATACGATTAATAATATCCAAAGCATCTACATATTTAGCAACTTCTTTGAAGTCGGTCATGCTAGTATCATTTCCAATAAACGAAGATGTCCATACAGAACTTACAGTAGGGCTATCAACCCTTACCTTGCCATCTTTGATTTTTATACTGATTCTATACTTAAATCTATTAAGACGTTGAGGTAAATCCCAATACCGTGCCTGGAACATCCCATACTCTGGCATATCATATGCATTGATAGTTATTGCATCATATTCAATTTTAGTAACGGTTTTGTCTATGTCCGTGTAGATGTTGTTTAACCCGAGAATTATTTTTTGATAAAGTTCTTTTTGGGAATATCCTGGAGCAGTAAAAACTACATAACCGGCATTTACCGAATCACCTTCTAACTTTAATGATTTATTGTTCTCTACAAAAGAAACCTGGAAAACCTGATAGTCAAGGTTAATTTTCTTTACTGGAGTAGCAACTTTTGAGGTTGTTCTTCCTGTTTTAACACTGCGTGTTGTCGTTCTTTTGGTTTGGGCAAAAGTTGCAAGAGGTAACAATAATGCGAGGAATAACAGAATCTTTTCCATCTCTATTATGTCAGTTATATTTCTTTGTGCACCTCCAAGAATTAAGTTAATAGATACGATAAGCGTGGTGCTGACTATGCCACACTCTACTTGAAGGTCCTAGGAAAACCTGTAACACGATATGGTAATAGTCGCTCACGCTATAGCGCAGGAACCACTAGCCATCTTGTGTTCCATCTTGCGAATTTCCTAGGTTCCCAAGTAAAAGACAAGCATAACGCTTCCGTTATTTTCAATATGTCTGCAATGCTATTTTGCGAATGCAAGTGCGAAATTAAGGAAAAAAAAAGAAACGACAAAATGTTTCAAGAAATATTTTCAAAAAAAACTCAATGCGCGACGCACTTATCTATGTCGCGGGGGAGGGTTGTGAGGTGGCGCATCTTTTTTTTGTGCGTGACATAAAAAAAAAAACGTAGAGATTATATTGCAAAAGCATGGTTTTTGTATGGTTGTCTTTATGCTTTTATTACCTGAGTTCGGGATAAGAAATACGTTTAAAAAGTTGGTAATCTCGATAATTTTTAGTATCTTTGTAGTTGAAAATCAATATATTATAAACAAAGAATACTATCATTATGGAGATTACCAAAGACAAAATTACAGAAATTTTTTGTATTATCGATGATTTTTGCAAAGAATATGACAAGGAAATATCGAAAATGGCGATACCAGAGCCTGATGGGCGTAAGCACCGGAAGC
>JALFOF010000012.1 GCA_022773825.1 Prevotella sp. | reverse complement strand
CCGTCCATCAATATCGATTATTCTATCGAACACGTTGACGGACAGATTATCGTTATCTAATAAGGAAACGATTGAACTTTTTGCGACATACAGGTAGCCATGCACTCATGTGGATGGACGAAGCGGCATGTCTGAAAACATAGTTGATTTTCGGACATCTGCTTATCCCGAACTCAGGTTTTTAGAAACTTTTGCAGAGATTCCTTATGTTGGTTCTCTCATCAAGTTAGGAAGGCTTGCAAATAGATATCAGGATCTTCATTTTATACGGAAGTTGGCAAAGTTTCTGGAGAAAGAGCAGGATATTCCAGGAAAAGAGAAAGAGAAGTTCCTAAATAGCCTAACTCCGAAACGCCGTAAGAAGTTTTATGAATATCTGGTGCATTATCTTCTTCGTGCAGAAGATGATGCCAAGGCCGACCTAATGGGATATATTTATAAGGAGCGAGTCTATGGGCGGATTGACGATGAGATGTTCCTGCGCCTATGCTCAATTGTGGATAGAGCTTTTGTATTTGATTTAAGAGCTTTGCCAAAATATGTGGAAAACAACACAGAGGAGTCTATCGAAGCAAATAATTATATTAATTTAGGCCTCATTGATAATTTTGTAGGAGGCTACTGGGTTGACGAACCGGCTTATGTACTAAATGAAGTAGGGAAAGCATTACATCGGATAATGGCTCAAAATGGATGGTATAATAATACATTATAGAGTTTTAAAGATGGAACGATTGAGGTTTTTGGAAGAAAAGTAGTACACATGAACCCTGTGAGTTCTAAGACAAAGACTCTTCTATATGTTCATCGTGCTTTAGAAGATATTGCCAATGCTTTACAATATCCTCAAACAGAATTATACCAGTTGATTATTGGAACCAACGATTATTGTGATGAGGTGGAGGATATAGTTGATAGTCCAGTTTTTGAAGATTGTAAATTAAAATACAAAGGTGTCTGGTATACCTATAATGGCAATTCAATCACAGATACTTCAAAGAAGGACAACGAGACGGACAATCGTACGAAGTTGAGCCGAGAAACATCAGAAATCAAGAAAAGTCCACTATATGCCGTAAGACGGCAAGCCGTTCTCCGTGCGATGGACTATTTCAGAGTGCCGGCCAGTATCAGAGATATAGCCAGAGCCATCAGCAGAACGGCTTGGAGGTCGGTTATCAAAGAAGATGAAGTAGAAGAAATCGTCAAGACGATACCTGATATGCAATGTATTGATGGGAAATACATTTTGTGGAAGAAATAAAGAACAAGAAGAGCGGTTGACAATACCCAAATTGCTAGGGACAAAGATATAATGGTTGATAATATATGACGCAAGAAAATAAAAACCGACTGCTGGGACTGCTGCAGCAACATAAAGAGCTGGGCATCGCGGAACAGATAGACTTCGACAAGTCTATGACGGATTCTCTGATAGCCAACTCTGTAGCTTTGGTGGATTCCGATGACGGCACGGCAATCGATGATTCGGAAAGAAAGTGGTCGATAAAGAGAAAAACACAACGGAGAATATCGTGACCCACTTTTGAAGAACTTAATTCGCCAATCGCCATTGGCAAATTAAGCAACATACAAATTCCATTTGATAGCGGTCAAAGAAAAGGAATAAACAATGATGCGATTGTAATTTGTCAGTCGCAACTGACAAATATAGCAAAGAGCATCAATTCTCAATGGTCGCTCGTAAAATTTTGAAATTTGTGAGTAATTACGAGCGAATTTGCGAGCGACTATACATGATAGACTGATAATCAATTGAGTTCCGCTCACTAATGTTTGGAGATTCTGAGCAGGAAAGAAACATATCCCTAAAGAATCAAAAACCAGATTGGTGGTTTGCCAATCTGGTTTTTGAGTGAGGTAACTTAGCGTTTCTCGCCATACACCCTCTCACACACCTCGTCGATGCCATCTTTGAGGATGACGGAGTCCATTGTATAGATGAGTGGGGCATACTTTCGGTCTTGCTTCAAGACTGGCTTGATGATGTAGTACTCTTTGACTACGACTTCAAGCTGGGTTTGTCTGTACCATGAAGCTGCGGCAAGTACAAGGCTGCACAGGGCAACGGTATAGGCGAAACATTTCCACCATGAGGTCACTATGTCACTCCAAACGTGACTCCAGAGTTGGTGCAGTCGGTGATATTTCGTGGATTGCTTTCCCGCCTCTTTTGACGGGGGGCTTGAAGCAACATCAAGTTTTTCGCTTCCGCTCAACAGTACGTCGTTCTCAGGTACCTTGTACACGGTGTCTTTTCCAAAGGTTATTGCCTTTCTTTGTGGAGTGCTGGTTGGAGATGGCGCATTGGAAAGACGTGAAATGGTTTCTTTACCGAAAGCCTGCATCCACTTGGCCCATTCTTCACGGGCAAGTGTCATAGCAGTCTGGTTGTTTTCCATATGCACGGAACTGTCGAAGATCGTCTGAACATGGACAGGCGAACTTTTCACTGCATTTTGTAGAGCCTTCTCAACAGGCTCCTTCAGGGCATTAGCCAACTTGACGTAATCAATGCCAGGTTGGTTTGATGTTCTCTGCATTTGGGCTAATGACTGAGGCTGAGTCTGGTCGGACTCCTTTATGGTCTCGGCACGTTCAACAGTCACTTCTCCGTCTTTTTCATTGTAGGTCATCTTGATTCCATGCACCTCTGCAAGGGTGATGAGCATCTGAATCTCTGCCTTGTGAGACAGGTCGCTTTTACGAAGATAGCCAAGTGTGGCTGCATCATTATCTGCCACCTTCTGAGTTTTTAGTTTATTTGTAGCCATAGCTTATCGTTTACGTTTGAATTGAGGTTTATTAGAATGTGAGTAATTGAAGCGAAAGCGGTACTTCTCCTTATCTTCATCGTCAAGATCGCGCCAACCACGGTTGTTGCCGCCACCTCCACCACCGCCGATGGAGAGCTGTGGGGCGTATGGCTGTAGTAACAGGTCGCACAATAATTCAAGACCAATGAAGGACGTTTTACCATCCTTGGAGTTTTCATACTCGTTTTGAAAATCGCTCTTGTATTCCAAGGACAAGTGGGACAACAGATTGTCGGGTGACGAGTAGCCTCTGGATGGTAGCGTCCCATTCGGGAACACCTTATCAAAGTCGGGGTATGCCTGGTCCATGGCCTTGCAAGCCTTCCATTCATTGACGTAGTGCAAATGCTGCCTATAGTCCTCGTACCACTCGCGCATATTTTCGTGGCCTATCTGCTTCAAGTCTCCGAACTTCTCTGTGAGGGCAGAGAGCTTCAACTCATTGTCGAGTTGCCTTCCGCTGAAAGTGCATTTCCCGTCGGTGAAGGCGATTCCCATCAATTTTCCGTTGACGTTGTTGTAATGGAAACGCAACTTCAATCCCTCGGCTCGGAGAACTTTGTCGAACTGTTGCCAGTCGGCAGACTTGGCCTTGCATTGCATCACCTTGGCGTAGAACTGGTATTTCACTTTCTCCTTGCCACGAAGTTTGTCTCTGTTGACATTCACCTTGCCCACGGAGATGTAGAGTCCGTACTTCTTGGTGAGATACTTGCAGATACGCGCATTGCGCTCCTTCTCATAGGCTGTACTGATAACGTGCCCGTCTCTATCCACCATGGAACACATCAAATGGGCATGGTCATGATCGGTGTCATAGTGACGTGTCATGATGAACTCGGTGTTCTTGATACCCATCAGTTCCAAGTGCTCTCGAACGATCTTACATATCAGTTCGTTGGACACTCTGTTGCCATCCTTTTTATGGAAAGAGTAGGCATAGTGTCCAACCGGGGCGCGGATATTGTTGTTCCCCTTTGTGGCGTATGCCTCAAAGATTTGGGCAACAGTCTTGTTATCCAAGAGCGGAATGCCTTCACTATGCATGATGACCTGAGCCTGCTTGTCCTTGTCGTACCTTCCGGTGATGTAATCAAGACACCCTTGGAAGTTTTGCCCATGTTTTATCTTGCAAATCATAGTTGCTCCTTTCGTTAATGGGTTATACAGTCATCTGTTGTACCTGTCGGCTCTGACAGGTCGCCGCCGCGAAGTATTCTGCGGATAAGCTCAGTCAAAGAGGTGATAAGCTGCTCAGCCTTGAAGCGTACAGAGATGAAACCGCCAGCATTGGCTTGGTGGGCAATCTGGTTGGTATTGTTCGCCATGCCGCACACGTCTCTCAGTTGCTCTATGTTCTCGTCGCTCATGTGCGCCTGAACAACGGCATCCAGCCCTGCCTCGTGCAGATAAACATCATCAGACTTGCCAGCCTGTTCCGCCTTATACTGGATGATATTCTCTTCCTCGTCGTTGTAGCTCACCTTGTGGTGATGGTTGCGACGTTCATATCTGGCAAGCTTCGGCCTCCCTCCAACTCGGCGGGTGTCTATGCCTCCGTTCTTGTTATTGGTTTCTTCCATATACAATCAGTTTTAATTTTGTTCTACAATCTAATGATACCTATATATAAAGGTAGGGAAAGGAGACGTTTTAAGGATAGCAAGTTTACGGTCCGGCTCAGTGGTGTGCGAAGCAGCATCAGTGTGCCTGACACCATGCAGGGCAAATCCCGTTGCATCAAAGGAAGCGGCTATACGTGGGCGTATAGTGGCTGACGAGGTTTTTGGCGACCAAAAACACAAACTTGCTTCCTTAAAAAACGTCTCAATCATTCTGAACCTGATACTCGTTTTTGGTATCTGGTTTTGAAGGTCCTCTGCTCTCCTGGCCAGCAAAGAGATCCGAAGCCATGACTGCGGAATAGCCTCGGTTCACGGAGTAATCGGGAGTGCCAGGCTTACCCATGGGAGTGACGGATGACTCTGGAACTGAAGGACAGCCTGTGTCTGAAAGACTCTGACTGCCGAGGGCGGAGGCGACATCCGCTTTACCATCATAGACATGACTACTGGCATGGGTCGTGGCATCGTGGTTGTCTGGCTGTCCATTGGAATGGTCTGCCGGATTACCATCAGTGCCGTTAGTCATGGTACTGCCATCAGGCAAGAGCCATGAGGTTATACAGGTCAGGTCGGCAACGGTAGCCAGACGAGAGCGGTGCATACGGATGATGCCGTGTTGCTCCATCTTGCGCATGATGGCCTCGAACTATTTGCGCCCGATGCCAAAACGAGTGCAGCAGGAATGGATGGAACACTCCACCTGGCCCACGCCAAGCGTGATAACATTGCCGCGCTTGGAGGTGGAATTGGGTGTAACGGACGTGTCTTTTATCAGTTGTCCGAGAATGGCAAAGTGGCTTGTGCTGTTTGTTATCTCGGAGAGGAAGTCTATCGCCTCGGAAGTGAGAGTAAGGTTTACCTTGGTAAAAGGTAGTGAAATGGAATTGTTATTCATTGTCTTTTGATATTAGAATTTGACATTGCTTTGAAAAGAGAAAGGTTTGTTGTCTTGTCGCCAGCATTATAATCTATGGAATCAGCCAACAGATAGTTGGAGCGAACGGCAATCCAAAGGTGGGGAGTGCTTGTGGCTTGTCCCAAGTTGTCCCTCGGTTGGGAAAACACTTCTTATTTCCTTCTAAGCATCTTATTTTTTCTTTGTTGATAAAATTATTGGGACAAAGGGACAAGGGACAGTAGTATGCTATGAGGTTAGAATGGAAGTTCGGGCTCTATGCCTTCTTCTTTCCCTTCTATTAAACCTTGCGTAGCATTACCGACCCTCACCCAAGGGTGCTTTGCCCGTCCCGTCTTGTCGCAATAGGCTGGGTGCAGACCCTTGACCTTTTCTTGCTTGCTCCGTTCCCACCCATCTACCAGAGACATCAATCGGTTGATGTACTGTGCGGTGTACTTTGCAGGATTTCGGCGCACCAAGTCGTTGGGCAACTCTTCTATGATCTGTCGGGGACAAACCATGTTGAGCAGCACCTCAGGCTTGCCGTCGGGAGAAGACTCGGTATATGCACCTTTCTGATAGGCAGCACGCATCGGGATGCTCCAAATGGAATAGGCTCTTGGCACCATGCGCTCCAGATGGAGACGGATGTCATCAAGGATAGGGTCATTATGGATGCTTGAATGGTTCAGCTGCACGGCATTTGCCTCTGCTTCCAGTTCGGGACTGAGATAGAGTTTGACACCCATCTTATAATAGGTGTAAGCCTCTGCCCATAACTGGTTCACCGCAGACTGCAATTGGGGTAGCCACGTAGAGACATGCCCATTGCCATTTACTGTGACAATCCACCAACGGCGGTTCCCGTTGTCACCTTGAAGGAAATTGGTTTCGTTGGTGGTGGCAGCAAAGACATTGTGCCGCAGAAACTCAACCACCTTACGCCCGTAGGCAGGTCGCATAGAATCGCTCCTGCGGCTTAGAAATGCCTTTGCCGCCTCTGCATCATTGGCCCTCTTCATGCCGTTGAGTTCGCTTATCTCAATGATCCATCCGTTGGTGATGGTCTCTACCTTCTCCTTGTCTCCACTTGCGAAAGAGAAAGAGTCATTGAACCATTTGTCGCCAATGGTCTTGAAGAACGTACTCTTGCCTATTCCCTGTGGCCCGGGCAGAGTAAGCACGTTGTCGAACTTGCAACCAGGCTCGAAGGCACGAGCCACGGCAGCCACAAACCACAACTTGGTCTGCTCTCTGACAAGGGGAGTGTCTTCCGCACCAAGGTAGTCGATGATGGCAGTTTCGATACGCGGCACACCATCCCAGTCCTCCTTGCGGATAAACTCCTGGACGGGATTATAGCTGCGCTCTGAAGCCGTTGTCTTCAGCAACTCAAACACCTTGTTCTGAGTCAGGCGGAGTTGGTGGGTCTGCTCCAGATAGTCCTGGATCTTTCCTACCGACTCCTCATCTACCTTATTGCCGTTGACATTGAGGAACAACGGAGAGAAGGAGATGTCGTCCTGACAGAAGGTGTCGAAGCGAATCTGACTCAGGTTCTCATCGTGAGTGAAGATGGCCCTGTAGTTGCTGATGCTCTTCGTCAGATTACCCTTGTCATCAAACGACAGGCTGTTTTTCCAATCGTTTTCCATATTACTTCTTAATAGATATGGTAGTACCAGCTTCCTTGGCAAGGCTCAGAGCCAGTTCGGAATCAACGGTAATCTTTCGGTTCATCTGAGTGATGGCTGCATCAATGACACCGCTCTTCTTGATACGATTGGCGGTTGGGATGCTGCATCCGAAGATTTTGGCGATTCCTGCTATACCATATTCATAATGTTTCTCTGGCACCACCTCGGCAGGTACCTTTGCCGTTTGCTTCTCAGCATTTTGGAGGAGCAGGACAAACTCTTGTCCCGACATCATGCAGATGGGTTTCTCCAGCAACTGCTCTATTGTAACTAATCTTGTCATAAAACCTAATTCTTTTTTTTGTGCTCTGCCAGTTGTACTTCCTGACGTTCCGATTAAACATTCTTTTTCGGTTCATGAACCATCTTTGAACTCCCGTGATTAGGAATCCGATGGCAAAGGTAGTCTGTTTAAGTCGATGAAGAATTATGAGTGCTATACGCCAAAAACTGAGTTAGTTTTAATTGTATGGTTTTGAAACACATTTTAAGATTTAGGCAAGGCAAAAGGCTGAAAAATAGGGGAAAACAGGTGCTTTTGATAAAGGGACATACAAAATGAGCCGCACAACTCTTAGGTGAGTCATGCGGCTTTTACATTATCCTGACTAACGACGGATAATAATATTGAGGAATTTACGTTCCGGAAACGTCCCAAGATACGAATGAAAATGTCTGCTTGAAAGGAAAAACCGTCTAAATCTTGTTTTCCCAACTGTTTTCCCATCACAATTCTGATACTCTGAGAAACCTTATTTACATGTCTTACTTAGGCTGATACGATGCCACGTTTCTCAAAAAATCATGGAATTTTCAAAATCGCTGTGTTTTCCCATTGTTTTCCCGAAAAGAAAAATCAGCAACTCGAATTTCTTCTAAGTTGCTGATTTTCAATGTGGGCCATCTAGGGCTTGAACCTAGGACCTCCAGATTATGAGTCTGTTGCTCTAACCAACTGAGCTAAAAGCCCGACACAATTTGTTTGAATTGCGATGCAAAGGTACTAAGTTTTTTCGAAATATGCAAATTTTTCTCGCAAAAAATGATTATATTTGCGTTTTTTAGCTTATCAAGTGGAATGTATTGCCTGATAATGGGGTTATAACTCCTTTCATCTCAAGCGAGAAAAGCTGCGCCACAACGGTGTTGATGGGTAGCCCCGTATATGCTGTCAGGGCGTTGGACTGGCTGTCGCCATGCTCTTTCAGGGCGTTGACGATGGCTTGTTCCTCGGGTGTGAGGGTCGGGAAAAGGGTGCGCTCTATGCCCTGCCGCCTTGCCTGTGCCGCCTGTCCTGCGTTCTGCCACATCATCGCATTGACGATGTCGGTGGCAGAGGAGACGAGTGCCGCCTTATTGTCGCGTATGAGGTTGTTACATCCCTGACTGAACTCGGCGTTTATGGGGCCTGGTATGGCGAAGACCTCGCGTCCGTAGTCTTGCGCTATGCGCGCCGTGACGAGTCCTCCGCCGTGCGAGGCACTCTCCGCCACGATGGTGGCATCACTCATTCCGGCTATGATACGGTTGCGTTGCAGGAAGTTGCGCGGCTCTGGTGCCGTGCCGTGGAAGTATTCTGTCACCACAGCACCGTTGCCAAGCACCATTTTATTGGCTTCGTCGCGGTGCAGCTGCGGATAAATCCTATCCTGTCCATGCGCCACCACTCCCACGGTGGGTATGTCATTGCGCAGTGCCGCACGGTGAGCAATGATGTCTATGCCGTATGCCAGTCCGCTGAGCACCACGACATCCGGGCACTGCTGGCGCAGGTCTCTCACTATTCCGTCCACTACGTCCTTGCCGTATGGAGTGCTCTTGCGCGTACCTACTATACTAATAATGTGGTCGGCGTTAAGGTTACACTTCCCTCTCACAAAGAGAACCAGCGGCGCATCGGGGCAGTTACGCAGCCGGCAGGGGTAGTCGCTATCGGCGTAGGTAAGGATGCGCACACCTTTCCGCGCGCACCACTCCTGCTCTTCCTCTGCCCTCTTGATATATGAGGAGAGGTCTGACTTCATTAGTTCCACGAGGGTGTCGGTGGCATCTGGCACGATGTCACGTATATTGCCGCGATGCTCAAGGACGCCGCATGCCGAACCTGCCGCTTCGCATAGTGTCACGGCGGTTTGCAAAGGTAGCCTGCTGGTGGCGAGCAGGGCGATGATGAGTGATGATATGGTTTCTGTCAAGATGTGGAAGATTTGTTTTTTGGGGAGATGGGAATTGTTTTTTCACGGGCTGACGCCCGTGACACATGGCTCTTGGTGTGGTTAGGGGGAGGTTAGACGGTTAGGGGGAGGTTAGAAGGTTAGGGGGTTAGGGGGTTGTGGGTTAGGGGGTCACTTAGCTTATTACCGAAGACCGAAAGACCTAAAACCTAAAGACCGAAGACCAAAGACCTAAAGACCGAAGACCGAAAGACCTAAAACCTAAAGACCTAAAACCTAAAGACCAAAGACCAAAGACCAAAGACCTAAAGACTAAAGACTAAAGACCAAAGACCAAAGACCGAAAGACCTAAAACCTAAAGACCTAAAGACCTAAAGACCTAAAACCTAAAGACCTAAAGACCTAAAGACCTAAAACCTAAAGACCTAAAGACCTAAAGACCTAAAGACCTAAGACCTAAAACCTAAAACCTAAAGACCTAAGACCTAAAACCTAAAGACCTAAAACCTACAACCTACAACCTACAACCTAAATACCTACGACCTAAAACCTAAAACCTCAAGACCTACAACCTCCTTCTTATCAGAGGCAGTGCGAAGTAGAACGTGGTGCCATCCTCTTCGCTTGTGGTGAACCACACCCGTCCGTTCAGGTAACTTTCGCCAAATAGTTTCATGCTATAAGTGCCTAATCCTCGTCCTATGCCTTTGGACGACTGTCCGAAGCGGAATATCCTGCTGCGGTATTCCGGCGGTATCACGCCTTCGTTGTGTACCGCAAACACCACGCTACTCTTGTCGTTCTCCAAATAGGTGTTCACCGTCACTATGCCGTTTTCGTGCGAAGCCTCCACCGCGTTCTTCACCATATTGAGTATAATGCGGTGCAACAGCCTTATGTCGGTGCGTATGGGCACCTCTTCCCCGCAGTCGTTGGTGATAGATATCTTGCAGTTGAAGTTCTGGGCTGTGGAGCACAGCGAGATACTTGCGTCGTCCATGAAGCTCCTCACCGTTATGTCTGTCGGCAGAAGTGTCAGCGACCTGTTCTCGGCGTTCATCACATCCTTCTGGTATGATATGTTGCTTATCACCTGTTCGCTCAGCTTCTTCACCTCCCGCAGCAGTTCCTCGTCGGGTTCTTCCAGCAGCAGTTGCACGAAACCGTTGAGTGCTCCCATCAGGTTCAGCACGTCATGGAAGAACACCCTGTCCATGATTTGTTTCTGTTTGCGTGCCGATATATCGACGGCGAACACTGTGGCGTACCTGTTCCCCGCGAGATTGAAAGGCGTCACGGTATGTTCTATGGATAGTTTGGTATTGTCTTTCAGCAACAGCGTACACTCATCCACCACCACTTTGTTGATGTCCAGTGCCTTCTTCACCGCGTTTCGCAGCTTGCACTGCTTGCAATACTCGTGCATCCCGCATCCTCCGTCGCCGTTGGCGGCATTGATGCAGTTGAGGAAGTCCCCCGGTCGCATCCGCTTCCCTTCGGAATCGTACACCTCCTTGTTGTTGACGGATATGAGGTTAAGTTCCTCGTCCACCACGAAGACAGAGGAGTTGGATGCTCTCAGCGCACGTTCCTTGTCCAGTATGCGGTCGATGGTCTCATCGAAAAGGGTAGTTTGCTCCATTGTGTCTGTTCAGTAAAAGAAACATTACATTATTTTGCCATAAAGGAACTGCACCAAAGTCTGTCCCACAGCCTTTAGTGTGTTCTTGTCTATGTGCTGCATATCGTCTGTCACGGTATGCCACGTAGGCCCGAAACCACTCTGCTGGCAGTCGGGGTAGTAAGCTATTATGTCGATGGTAGGTATCCCCGCCTCGTTCAGAGGCTTGTGGTCGTCAGTCACGGTGCCGCCATCCTGGTTGAGGAAGAAGGAGGAATATCCTGCATGGCATGCCGCCTGCCACACCTCCGCCAATATGTCGGGAGCGTAATACTTTGACAATCCCTCGTGATAGAAGTGCGCCCCCTGCCCTCCTACCATGTCGAGGAGTATTCCGAAGGCATAAGGTGCGGCGTTAGCCTCACCCCCTTCCGCCGTTGCCGCAGGCATGTTAGCGGCGAAATGCTGCGCTCCCAGCGCCCATGTGTCCTCGCTGTCGTTCCTGCCAGCCCATTCGGGCGTGCCATAGTCTTCGGCATCGAAGCACACGAAGTCTATTCCGAAGTTCAGTTTAAGGCTGTCTGATGCGATGAAATCGGAGTTTTCTGCCACCGAGCCATTGATACAGCGAGCCAGTTCGAGCATCACCGCCACGCCAGACGCCCCGTCATTGGCACCCATTACGGGCTTCCTCCAGTTGGCAGAGTCGGGGTCATTGTCCGCCCACGGCCTGCTGTCCCAGTGCGCGCATATTATGATACGCCTACTGGCGCTTGGATTTGTCCGCGCAATGATGTTGGTAGAGCGCAGCGTCGTGCCGTCCCATCCCTTCAGGTTTGCCTTCTGAGTGGTGACCTCACAACCATATTGTCTGAAGCGTTGTATTATCCAAGCCTCACACTCATCGTGCGCGGCACTGTTCATGGTGCGCGGTCCGAAGGCGCATTGCTGCTCGCAGAAGAAATAGGCGGAGTCTTCGTTGAACGAGAGCCCTACCGTCGCTGTCTCTTCCGCCTCCGCCTGCCGCACCGTTTTGCCACCGTTGCAGGCCTGCAGTGCCGCCAGCAGAATGAGAAAAAATATGTATCGTAACTGTTTCATGCCTTTCTTGTCGTTTGCTATCTTCCTTTCTGCACCTCGTCCATCACTCGTAGCCAGTTTCCTCCCCATATTTTTCTGATGTCATCCTCTGAATACCGTTTCCTCAACAGGTGCTTAGTGAAGTTTATTGCCTCCGAGGAGTCAGCCATACCCGGCACTCCCCCGTCGCCGTCGAAGTCGGTTCCTATGCCCACATGGTCTATCCCCATGATGCTGATGGCATGCTCTAAATGCGCCATTCCATCGAGTATGTCCGCCTCCGCCAGCATATTCATTGAGCCGTTGAGGTGCGTTCCCTTCGGCTTTAGGAAGCCGTGGTAGAACGTGGTGTGCGCCACGCCGCCCTTCCTTGCAAGCGCGCGCAACTGGTCGTCGGTGAGATTGCGCGGATGGTCGCACAGGCTGCGGCAGTTGGAGTGCGAGCACACTATCGGCGCGCGGCTTATCTCCAGCGCGTCATAGAAGCTCTTCTCGCCCCCGTGGCTAAGGTCCACCATGATGCCGAGGCGGTTCATCTCCGCTATCACAGCCGCCCCGAAGTCCGACACACCACCGTGTGTATTCACGGTGCGCGCCGAGTCGCATATAAGGTTGTCGCCATTGTGACACAATGTGACATACACCACGCCGCGGTCGGCAAAATGCTTCAGGTTGGCAAGGTCGTGCTCTATCGCCAAGCCGTTCTCTATGCCCAGAATAATGCTCTTCTTCCCCGCCCTCTTATTGACCAAAATATCGTTACTATTGCGTGCGAAAGCGATGAAACCGGGCTTTTTCGCGACTATCTTAGCTATCTCGTCGAATATGAAGTCAGCATATTCCCTCGGCGAGTCCACGTTGAAGTGCACCATGTCACGGAACGCTTTGCCGCCTTCCGCTGCCTTTCCGTCAAGGCTTCCCAGCGGTTGTGGCAGGTAGCACACCATTATCGTAGCGTCCTGCCGCCCCTCCGTCATCTTGTGCAGGTCAACAAGTATGCGTGGGTCACGCCTTGTGAAGTCCACGCCTTGGTGGAAAAACATCGGTGTGTCGCAGTGTGTGTCGAGTGTTATGACGCGCGAATGTATCTCTTTCGCTTTCCGGAACGTCGCTGCCTCTTCCACCAACCAGCGGAAGAGCGGCAGTCCGTCTTCGCCAAGCCATTCGGGATGCCACTGCACCCCCATCACCGCCTTGCGCTCGCTGCTCTCCATCGCCTCGATGAAACCGTCGGAACTGAATGCCGTGGCATGGAAGCGGCTCCCCGTTCTGTCCACCACCTGATGGTGAAAGGAGTTCACTCGCAGCAGCATCCCACCGTCTTCATCCTCCGTCTTATATATATTATATAAGGTGGAGCCATTCCTCACCGCCACGGTGTGCGTGGGTTCCGTGCGCGCAGCGTCCTGCGAGTGCTTCAGTGGCGCAGCGTCCGCCGCGCCCTCCGCCTCGCTGATGTCCTGCGCCACGTGCCCCCCCAGAGCCATCGCCAGCGTCTGCATACCGCGGCAGATGCCGAGCAGGGGTATCTGGCGGTTGTAAGCCAGCCGTGTGAGGAGTAGTTCCGCGCCGTCCCTCACGCCGTTGATGCTGTGAAGGCGTGGCGATGGCTCCTCGCCGCACCACAGGGGGTTATAGTCTCCGCCCCCCGAGAGGATGATACCGTCAAGGTTCTCGAGGGTGTTTATTATGACACTGGCATCCGCCACGGGCGGTATTATGACTGGCACGCCGCCTGCCGCCACCACCTGTCGGTGGTAGGCGTCGCGCACGCTCACATCTATGCCGCCGCAATCAGCCGTTATACCGATTACGGGTCGCCTCTCCGCCTCGGGGAAGGAGGCATAGATGGCGTCCGTCATGCTGTCCAGTGAATAATTCTTCATTCCGCTTCCTCAAAATGTATGGGCACGTCGCGCTTGATGCTCTGGTCGAGGGAGATGAGCGTCTCCGTTGACACCACGCCGTCAATGCACTGCAACGTGTTGTTGAGCAGGTTCATCAGCTGCTCGTTGTCGCGCACATAGAGCTTCACGAGCATGGTGTACGGACCGGTGGTGAAGTGGCACTCCACTATCTCGGGTATGTGCACCAGCTTCTTCACCACGTCTTTGTACATGGAGCCGCGCTCCAGTCTTATGCCAACGTATGTGCAGGTCTTGTAGCCAACGGCCTTGGGGTCAACAGAGAAACCGCTTCCCGTTATGACTCCCTCCTCCTTCATGCGCTCCACGCGCTGGTGGACGGCGGCGCGCGACACGCCACATTCCTCTGCCACATCCTTGAAGGCTATACGCGCATTGGTTGACAGGATTGCCATAATCTTCCTGTCGAGTTTATCTACTTTTTCCATCTCTTATTACTGATAGGTTTTGTTGGGTTTACATTCTGACAGCAAAAGTACTGCTTTTTGTTGAAACTTGCAACAAAAGGGGGCAATTTTTGCGTTTTTGGCATTACAAATACCGTGTTCGAGAGCATGGCGACACGTTGCGACAGCCGCTGCCCGCGTTGTTCTTCGTTGTGCCGTGCAGTCTTTTTCCCCATTTCCCTTCCATGCGCCGTCGGCGCATGGAAGGGAAATGGGGGTGGGTGTGGCACTGCCAGTACACAGGGTTAAAACCCTGTGCTGTAATATACCGCCCTTTCAGGGCTATAGCCGGACGGAGACAACCGAGCCTAATCGATATGAAAGAAGCGATATACCGACATTGCAGGGTTAACGGCAGGCAGCGACGGGATTCCATAGTAACTGATAAACGGAAAGACAGATGACAAAAAGAAAGCATGTTTGCGCATAACAGTCTAATGACAGTATTGGGTTAAAGCTCGCCGTCACCGTGCCTGCCCTGTCCTCATGCCCAAGGCTTTGTTCTCGGCTGCCTCCATAATCTCGCGCTCGCCGGGACCTTTGTCGTTGATACCGCAGAGGTGCAGTATGCCGTGTATTATGACGCGGTACAGCTCCTCCTCGTAGTCCTTGCCGAAAAGGGCGGCGTTTGTGCGCACGGTGTCGAGGGATATAACAAGGTCGCCGTTGATGATGTCGCCCTCGTCGTAGTCAAAGGTTATGATGTCCGTGTAGTAATCGTGCTGCAAATACTCGCGGTTCACCTCAAGAATTTTCTCATCGTCGCAGAAGAGGTAGCCCACCTCGCCCACTTTCTTGCCGTAGGTAGCCGCCACTTTCTTTATCCACGCCGAGGTGTCGCGCCTGCGTATCTTCGGCATCTTCACGTTTTCCGAACTGTAAGTTATCATATGTAAATGCTTGATTTCGTAATACTTGCGAGGCGGCGCACGCCGTGCCTGCCGCTACTTCCATGTAAAAGCATAGCTATTACCGTGCAAAAGCGTAGCGATTACAGTGTAAAGGCATAGCGATTACCATGTAAAAGCATAGCGATTGCGGACGGGCGCGGCGGTTATGGCAGGAAGCGGCTCACGTCCTTGCCGAAGAGTTGCAGCGTGCGCACCGCGCTCGACGACAGTGCCGCCAGCTCGGGGCGTGCGAAGAACACCACGGTCTCAAGGCCGTCGCCCAGCATATTGTTGTACTCCGCCTGCGAACGCTCGTACTCGAAGTCTTTCACCGAGCGCACGCCCTTGACCAAGGCTGTGGCGTTGTGGCGTGCGGCGAGGTCTGCCGCCATGTCGGAGTATGCCTCCACCACCACGCGCGGCTCGTCTTTATACACCGCCTCTATCTGTTCCACACGCTCCCGCACGTTGGCGGCATCGCCCTTGTGGGGGTTGAAGCCGATGCCCACCACCACTTTGTCGAACACTGTCAAGGCCCTCGCCACGATGTCGGCATGACCTATGGTGAAGGGGTTGAAGACCCCCGTGAATATTGCTGTTCTTTCCATGTCTCTTATAGTCCCGCCCCGTCCTCCCAGTGGGTATGGGCGGTGCGTCTGTTTCTTGTTTTTCGTTATGGATAAGCCACCAGTCTGTGGCTGCGCCGCGCCGACTTCTCCCCGTCAGTCGAAGAAGGTTGGGGCTATGATGTTGCTGCCTGAGCGGTAGGCGTCGCGCCCGAGATGCGCGTAGGCGAGGTTAGTTGCCATCCTGCCTCGCTGCGTACGCTTTATGAAGCCCTCCATGATGAGGTATGGCTCGTAAACGTCCTCCACCGTACCGGCGTCCTCGCCAATGGCGGTGGCTATGGTGCCAACGCCCACAGGGCCTCCTTGGAACTTGTCGATGATGGTCAGCAGTATCTTGTTGTCTATCTCGTCAAGCCCGTACTCGTCTATGTTCAGCGCCTCCAGCGCCGTCTTCGCTATCGCCATGTCTATGCTGCCGTTGCCCCGCACCTGCGCGAAATCACGCACGCGGCGCAACAGCCCATTGGCTATTCGCGGCGTACCGCGCGAGCGGCGCGCTATCTCGTCGCAGGCGGCATCGCTTATTGGCACCTTCAGCAGCCCCGCCGAGCGGCGTATTATCTTGGCGAGCGTCTGGGGGTCGTAATACTCAAGGTGCATATTGATGCCGAAACGGGCGCGCAGGGGCGCCGTCAGCAGACCGGAACGGGTGGTGGCTCCCACCAGAGTGAAGGGGTTAAGCTCTATCTGTATGCTCCTTGCCGAGGGACCTTTGTCTATCATTATGTCGATGCGGTAGTCCTCCATGGCGGAGTAGAGGTACTCCTCCACCACGGGCGAGAGGCGGTGTATCTCGTCAATGAAGAGTACGTCATTGGGCTCTAACGAGGTGAGCAGCCCGGCAAGGTCGCCCGGTTTGTCAAGCACGGGGCCGGAGGTAATCTTAAATCCCACACCGAGCTCGTTGGCTATGATGTTGGACAGCGTCGTCTTGCCTAACCCCGGCGGACCGTGGAGCAAAGTGTGGTCGAGCGGCTCGCCGCGATATTTGGCGGCATCCACGAAGACACGAAGGTTCTCAACCACCTTCTGCTGGCCGCTGAAGTCACCGAAACGTAACGGGCGCAGGGCCTTCTCAAAGTCCTTCTCAGCAGGGGTGGACTGCTCCTTGCGTATATCGAAATCGTCAGTCATCATTATGTCGTTATACTTGTTTACGCCTTGCAAAGTTACGCAAAAATGTCTTATGCGCCAAATAAAAAGACGATTTATGTAGGGTATGCTTGTGTATTAGTTACTTTTTGAGTAACTTTGCGGCGCGAAACATAGCTTCGCATAAGACAAATGGCACAAGAAAAGATACTTATAACGGGCGCGTCGGGCTTCATAGGCTCCTTTCTGGTGGAGGAGGCACTGGCTATCGGCATGGAGGTATGGGCGGCAGTGCGCGGCACAAGCAGCAGGGCATACCTGCGCGACGGGCGCATACACTTCATTGAGCTTAACCTCTCTGACTGTCAGCAGATGGAGGAGGCACTGCGCGGCAAGGGCTTCGACTATGTCGTTCATGCGGCGGGGGCTACCAAGGCGCTGCGCAACGAGACATTCTACCGCGTCAACGCCGATGGTACCAGTAATCTTGTGCACGCTCTTGAAGCCACTTCACCCTCGATGAAACGGCTGATTTTTATCAGTAGCCTCAGCGTTTTCGGTCCTGTAAGGGAGCAGATGCCGTACTCGGAAATATGCGATGACGACACTCCGAGGCCCAACACAGCCTACGGCAGGAGCAAACTGGCAGCGGAGGAGTGGCTGAGGAAGAACGCGAAAGTGCCTTTCACCATACTTCGACCCACGGGAGTTTACGGACCACGGGAAAAGGACTACATGATGATGGCTGACAGCATACGGCGTGGCATCGACGTGGCGGTGGGATACAAGCGGCAGGACCTCACCTTCGTCTTTGTGAAAGACGTGGCGCAGGCGGTGTACAAAGCGATGAAATCGGCAAAAACTGTGGGCAAAGCTTATTTCCTCAGCGATGGAGAGGTGTACTCCTCACGCACCTTCAGCGACCTCATAATAGCGGAACTGGAACGGAAACACGTGCTGCGCCTCACGCTACCGCTGTGGGTTCTGAGGGCGGTTTGTGCCGTGAGCGATGCTTATTCGCACCTGACGGGACGGCTGTCAACGCTTAACAACGACCATTACAACATTCTGAAACAACGCAACTGGCGCTGCGACATTACGCCCGCCACCGCTGACTTCGGCTATAAACCCGAATGGAAGCTACCCGACGGCGTGAGGGAGATGCTGCGACATTAGGGTTATAGGTTAGGAGGTTGAAGGTTTTAGGTTGGAAGGTTGGAGGTTGTTGGTTAGGAGGCTGAAGGTTTTAGGTTGGAAGGTTGGAGGTTGTTGGTTAGGAGGTTGAAGGTTTTGGGTTGCCCTCCTTGTGCGCTGGCGTTTCCACGCCAGCGTAGCGGTTCACGATAGCAATGAAGAAACAAGCATAACATATCACGATGAAATCGATAAAAAAACACTTTACGCCCATAAAAAGCAAACGAGGCCAGGGCTCTGAGGGCGCACCACTGGGCATGGGACGATGGGGGTACATTGCTCCAGAACTGGCACAGTTTGCGTATGCTGCCATCACGGCACTGGTAATACTCTTTACATGGACAGGCATTGACAATGCAGAGGCACTGTTATTGCAGAGGGTGACAATGCTCAGCGGCACCGTAGCCCTATGCGCGGTGTTCGGGTTGTGGCCCTGCCGCTTCATAATACTGTGCCGCATAGCCTATATGCTGCTGATGCTCAGCGCATGGTATCCCGACACTTACGAGATAAACCACCAGTTCGGATGCCTCGACCACATATTCGCGGCATACGAGCAGGACATCTTTGGCATGCAGCCGGCACTGTGGTTCTCGCAGATTTTCAATAGCGCCGTAGTGTCGGAGCTGATGTATATGGGCTACGTGTCGTACTACCTCTTCTTCGTTGTCACCATAATATACATATATTTCCGTGACTTTCAGCAGATAGAGCGTGTGTCATTCCTCGTATTCGGCGGCTTCTTCGTGTGCTACGTGATATACCTTTTCCTCCCAGTCACTGGTCCGCAGTATTACTATCTCGCCGCTGGGATGGAGGAAATAAAGAGGGGTGTGTTCCCCGACGTAGGCTTATATTTCGCCCATTCCACCGAGTGCGTGAAGGCACCGGGATGGGACGGCGGACTGTTCTATAACCTTTGCATGATGGCTCACCACGCTGGCGAGCGGCCAACAGCGGCCTTTCCCTCAAGTCATGTGGCGATAGCTACGTTGGTTATGATAATGGTAGGACGGATGAGGATGTGGAAATACCTGCTGTTCCTTGCGGTACCGTACGTCTTTCTGTGCCTCTCAACGGTGTATATCATGGCGCACTACGCCATTGACGCTATCGCCGGACTGCTGTTCGGCGCTGTGCTGTTCTTCGCACTCGGTGG
>JALFOF010000037.1 GCA_022773825.1 Prevotella sp. | reverse complement strand
CGTAAGAACGAAACAGAACGAGGGCGCACCAACATTGTGGTACGCCCTCGTTGTAATATCGTTTCGAGCTGATGATTACTTTACTCCGAACTTATAAATCGTCGTCTGCCTGTATGTCTCACCGGGGTTGAGCACCACTGGCGGGAAATACGGGCGGTTAGGCGAGTCGGGGAAGTGCTGCGCCTCGAAGCAGACGGCAGAACGGCGTGGGAAGGTTGCTCCCTTCTGTCCGCTGTAACCCGTGGCATAGTTGTCGGAATACATCTGTACGCCTGGCTCGGTGGTCCAACATTCCATGGTGCGTCCAGAGCTTGGGTCTGTGATACGGGCCGCGAACGACAGTTCACCAACTTCTCGTTTGTTGAGAACGAAGCAGTGGTCGTAGCCGTTGCCGTTGCGTGTCTGCTCGTTGTCAGCGTCAATGTCGCGCCCCACGGGCTTCGGAGTGCGGAAGTCGAACGGCGTGCCTTCCACCTTTAGTATTTCTCCTGTGGGTATGCTCGTCTCGTCGATGGGCAGGTAGAAGTCTGCGTTGACCTCGCACTCAAGGTCGTCGATGGTCGGTGTGGGGTTGGCTACTCCCGCAAGAGAGAAGAAGGCGTGGTGGGTAAGGTTGATGATGGTCTTCTTGTTGGTGGTTGCGAGGTAGTCAATTTTCAGCTCGTTGTCGTCTGTCCAAGTGTATTCCACGTTTATCTTCACCTCTCCCGTGAAGCCTTCGTCGCCGTATGGAGATATGAGCGACAGTGCAAGGCTCTGCTCATTCATCTGCACCGCGTCCCATACCTGCGCATGGAAGCCGGTAGGTCCTCCGTGCAGGGCGTTGGGACCATTGTTTATGGCAAGCTGGTATTCCTTGCCCCCAAGGGTAAAGCGTCCTTTGCAAATGCGGTTGCCAAAGCGGCCAATGAGCGTTGAGAGGTACGGCTCGGGGGAGTTTATCACGTCTTGTATGTTATCGTGCCCCTGTATCACGTCGGCAAGCTGCCCGTCTTTGTCGGGCACCATGAGTCCCACGATGGCACCGCCATAGTTTGTCACTGCCACCTCAGTGCCTTTCGCGTTGCGTAGGATGTAGAGGTCAGTCTGCTTGCCGTTGACTGTCGTGCGGAAGTCCTTCCTGCGGAGTCCGCACACGTTTTCTTTTTCTGTCATAGCGTTTAGAATTTGTAGGTTTGTTATTTTGGTTTTCTTTATTTACTGGTTTCGTTTCCTTCTTTGCGCGCTTCGCCTTGCCGTCCTTTCGGTCACGCACTGGCTTCTGCTTCTTGCCACCACGGCGTGAGCCACCACGCCCACCACGACTGGAGGCAGGCTTTACGGGCTGGGCATTGTAGTCGGGTGCCTTGTCGAAGCCTTCTGGCAAAGGATTTTTCTTTATCTCCTTTTCAAGGAATTCCTCTATTCTCTTGAAGAGATAGAAGTCTTCCGGAGCGACGAGTGTCAGCGCGATACCGTCGCGGTCAGCACGCGCAGTGCGACCGATGCGGTGCACATAGTCTTCCACATCGTGCGGTACGTCGTAGTTGATTACCACACGTATATCGTCAATGTCTATGCCGCGTGCCACGATGTCCGTAGCAACAAGCACGTCTATCTCGCCACTCTTGAACCGGAACATTATGTCGTCGCGCTCTGCCTGCGTGAGGTCGGAGTGCATCTCGCCGCAGTTTATCTTCATCTTGCGCAGTGAGCGTGTGATTTCCTTCACCCTCTGCTTCTTGCCGGAGAAGATGATGACACGCTTCATAGTGCCCTCCATGTCGTCGTCTTCGGGCGCATCTGGCAGGCGGTATGTCTTGTTGAAGATGCTCCCGAGTATGCGCAGCTTCTGTGGCGGATAGCACAGGAAGGCGGATTGCTTTATCTTCTCGGCGGGTTTGCTTACCGCTATCTTCACGTTAACGGGATTCTTGAGCAGTGTCTTTGCCAAATCTTCAATCTTGTCGGGCATGGTGGCAGAGAACATGATGGTCTGACAGGTGTCTGGTATGTTCTTGGCGATGGTGAGAATATCATCGGAGAAACCCATGTCGAGCATGCGGTCTGCCTCGTCGAGTATGAAGAACGAGAGGCGCGAAAGGTCAAGGTTGCCCATCTGAATATGGGAAATGAGCCTTCCCGGCGTGGCGATTACCACCGCAGCTCCCTTGCGCAAGGCCGCCACCTCCTGGTCATAACGCCCACCATCGTTACCGCCATAGACGGCAAGGCTGCTGATGCCATTGAGGTAATAACCGAATCCTTGCATGGCCTGGTCGATTTGCTGAGCCAATTCACGTGTGGGACTCATAACGAGGCAGTTCACTGCGTCATCGGGGAAACCGCCATCGTCGAGTAATGACAGCACTGGCAGCAGGTAGGCAGCGGTTTTTCCTGTGCCTGTCTGTGCCACACCCATGATATCCCTGCCCTCTATTATAGGGTCTATGCAAGCTGCCTGTATGGGTGTGCAGACCTCAAAGTGCATATCGTAAAGTGCATCGAGGACGTTGTCGTTGAGAAGTGTCTCGTCAAAATATGTTGTATTTTCTTCCATTTTCTTGGTTTTTCGGATTGTGATTACAGAAGTTTCAACAGCGCCATGCCTTGGGCACAGGTTAGTTGGGGGCTTTCCTGTAGCAGAAGTATGCCACGACGCCGAACAGTATGTTTGGAATCCATGCGGCAAGCAAGGGCGGCGTACCGGCATTGATGGCAAAGGTGGCGGAGATTGTCTGCAACATGATGTATAAGAAGCTGAGTGCCAGACCTGCGCCGAGGTACATTCCCATGCCGCCTTTACGCTTGCGAGAGGAAAGGGAGGCTCCGATGATGGTGAGAATGAATGACGCGAAGGAGGCGGCAATCCTCTTATGATACTCCACCTGGTACTGCACTACGTTGCTTGACCCACGGTTTATCTGCTTGGAGATGTAGTCGCTGAGTTCTGGCAGTGTGAAGGTCTCTTGCTGTCCCTTGGAGTAAACGAGGTCGATGGGCTCCATTTGTATGAGAGTGTCGAGCTGCATACCGCTGGTTATCTTCTCCCTCATGCCGCGCATCTCACGTATCTTCCAGTTGGAGACTTTCCAATGGTATTTGGTGTCGGAGATTGTGTCGTACTGTATCTCCGTGGCAGAGAGGTGGGAGACGAGTTTCTTGTTCTCAAACTTGTCAAGGCAGAAGCCGTAGCCACGCTTCACCTTGTTGTCGTAGTGCTGTATATAGGCGATGACGCCTTTGTCAACTTGAAGCTGCACGTTCTCTGCCGAGGTGTTCTTCTTGTTATTCTTGTATAGCGACTCAAAGTTTTGGCGGATTACAGTGCCATGGGGTATGACGTACGCGCTGAGGGTAAAGGAGAGGGCGGAGATGATGACACAGGAGAACATATACGGACGCAGCATACGACGGAAGCTGACCCCGGCTGCCATGATGGATATAATCTCACTGCCAGCCGCCATCTTTGAGGTGAAAAAGATTACGGCAATGAAAACGAAGAGAGGGGAAAAGAGGTTTGCGAAATATGGCACGAAGTTGAGATAATAATCAAATACTATCGCTTTCCATGGGGCATGATACTCCGTAAACTTTGATAAATTCTCATTAAAGTCAAAGACTATGGAAATGCTTATAATGAGCAGTATGGCAAAGAAATACGTTCCAATGAACTTGCCCATGATGTATCGGTCAAGCCGTGTGATGAGACGCAACGGATTGATATATCTAAGCCAAGCGAAGTATGGCAGCGCCGCCTTTACCAGCGCTACCGCCTTCTTCGCCACATTGGCTGTACGCCTAAAGTGTGGCATTGCCATATACCTTGATTTGATATTCATATTCGTCTCCGCATATTATCAACCGCACT
The DNA here is from genome assembly GCA_022773825.1 of Prevotella sp. Taxonomy (GTDB): domain Bacteria; phylum Bacteroidota; class Bacteroidia; order Bacteroidales; family Bacteroidaceae; genus Prevotella. The sequence goes on along the minus strand of JALFOF010000037.1, from coordinate 24,685 downwards.
GTCTTTCCACTGTTTGAAGTCGCCTTTCACTATATGTTCCCTTGCGTCAGAGACAAGTCGGAGATAGAAGGCGAGGTTGTGTATGGAAGCTATCTGCAAGGCAAGGTATTCCTGTGCCTTGAAAAGATGATGGAGATAGGCCTTGGTGGTAACGATATCGATGTCGCATCCATTTTCGTCAAGCGGCGTGAAGTCGTCTTCCCACTTCTTGTTCTTCATGTTCATCGTACCGTTGTAGGTGAAGAGCATGGCGTTGCGCCCGTTCCTTGTGGGCATGACACAGTCGAACATATCCACTCCCCGCTCTATGTTCTCCAAGATATTCCACGGCGTTCCCACTCCCATGAGGTAACGTGGCTTATCCTTCGGCAGAATATCGTTGACAACTTCCACCATCTCATACATCACCTCGGTGGGTTCTCCTACAGCAAGTCCACCGATGGCGTTTCCATCGCAGCCTTTGTCGGCAACGAACTTTGCAGACTCTTGCCGCAGGTCCTTGAAGGTACATCCCTGCACTATAGGGAAGAGGCTTTGGCGATGACCGTAAAGCGGCTCTGTCTCGTTGAACCTCTTTAGGCATCTGTCGAGCCAGTGTTCGGTGAGGGTAAGGCTCTTGCGGGCATAGTTCCAATCGCTATCGCCAGGAGGACATTCATCTAATGCCATCATAATGTCGGCACCTATGACGCGTTCTATGTCCATAACCCTTTCTGGTGAGAAGAAATGTTTGCTGCCGTCAATGTGCGAACGGAACTCGCAGCCGTCTTCGGAGAGTTTGCGTATCCCCGTAAGCGAGAACACTTGAAAGCCTCCGCTGTCGGTAAGTATTGGCTTTTCCCAGCCTATAAACTTGTGTAATCCACCTGCTTTCTGCAGGATGTCAAGCCCAGGACGCAGGTATAGATGGTATGTGTTGCCCAGTATTATCTGCGCCATGACCTGCCGCCGCAGTTCCTCAAAGTGCACAGCCTTAACGCTCCCGACGGTTCCCACGGGCATGAATATCGGCGTAAGGATGTCGCCATGGTCCGTAGTGATACGTCCTGCTCTTGCGGAAGACAAGGTATCGGTATGTTGTAACTCAAACTTCATGCTTGTTCCCTACCCTCCTTTTCTTCTGATGGCACCGTTAAGTCCACAGCATTGTCAACAATCTCGTCTGTAAGAGCATAGTCCCACACGTCTGCCACGCTCTCAACATAATGGAACGTCACACCCTTAAGGTACTCCTCGGGTATCTGCTCTATGTCTTTACGATTGTCCTTGCAGAGTATTATGTCCGTAATTCCAGCGCGTTTGGCTGCCAATATCTTCTCTTTTATGCCACCAACGGGCAGCACCTTACCACGGAGAGTTATCTCACCCGTCATGGCTAAATTCTTCCTCACCTTGCGTTGCGTCAGCGCGGAGGCGAGACTCGTTGCTATTGTGATGCCTGCAGACGGTCCGTCCTTAGGTGTTGCGCCTTCTGGCACATGGATATGTATGCACCAGTGGTCGAATATGCGGTAGTCTATGCCCAACTTGTCGGCATGAGCCTTGACATATTCGAGTGCTATAACCGCGGATTCCTTCATCACATCGCCGAGGTTACCCGTCAATGTAAGTTTGCCGCCTTTTCCCTTCGATAGGCTTGTTTCTATGAACAGTATCTCACCGCCGACGCTTGTCCATGCCAATCCCGTCACAACACCAGCATATTGGTTGCCTTGATAGATGTCACGGTAGAAGGGTGGCTTGCCAAGTAAATCCTCAAGATTTTCTGGTGTCACCTTTTCGTATGGCAATTCGCCGTCACGCATCTTGTAGAAAGCGAGCTTACGCAGGGCTTTGTTTATCTGTTTCTCCAGCTGTCGCACGCCGCTTTCACGGGTATAGCGCTCTATTATCTTCTCTATCGCTGGCTTGCGGATAGTCAATCCCTTCTCTGGTTTTAAGCCTGTCTTATCCTTTTCACGTGGAAGCAGGTGCTTCCTTGCTATCTCTATCTTCTCTTCTGTGGTGTAACCGCTGACCTCTATCATCTCCATCCTGTCGCGCAATGGACCGGGAATGGTACTGAGATCATTGGCTGTAGCGATGAACATCACCTTTGAGAGGTCATAGTCGAGGTCAAGGTAATTGTCATGGAAGGCAGAATTCTGCTCAGGGTCAAGCACTTCAAGTAATGCAGACGCAGGGTCTCCATTGATAGTGTTCTGTGTTACCTTGTCTATCTCATCGAGAATGAACACTGGGTTACTTGTTCCTGCCCTCTCCAAGCTCTTTATTATACGTCCAGGCATTGCCCCGACGTATGTGCGGCGGTGTCCCCTTATCTCGGATTCATCGTGCAATCCGCCAAGACTCACTCTGACATATTTCCTTTTCAAGGCATCGGCAATGCTCTTTCCAAGGGATGTCTTGCCCACTCCCGGAGGGCCATAGAGACATAATATCGGTGACTTCAAATCGCCACGCAATGACAATACCGCGATGTATTCAAGGATACGCTCCTTTACTTTCTCCATGCCGTAATGGTCGCGGTCAAGTATTTTCTTTGCCCTCTTTAAGTCAAGGTCGTCCGTTGTGTATTCCTCCCATGGCAAATCCACTATTTGCTGAAGGTAGTTTAACTGCACATTGAAGTCGCTACTCTGCGGATGCAACTGGTCGAGGCGGTTCATTTCCTTCTCAAATGCTTCCTGCGTCTTCTCGCTCCACACCTTTGTCTTGGCCTTGGCGCGTATCTTTGCTTTCTCAGAAGAGCCGTCCTCGCCACCCAGTTCCTTGTTAATGCTCTTTATCTGCTGTCTGAGGAAGTAGTTTTTCTGCTCCTCGTCTATGGTGTGTTGTGTGCGATTCTGAATGTCGAGACGTAGGTTTGCGTACTGAATCTCACGATTTAGTATCTGCAACAAGCTCAAAGCACGCAGTTTCACGTCGCCATCAGCCAACAGTTTCATCTTCTCCACCAACGGAAGCGGTATATGATACGCTACCATGTTGACGAAAAACATGGGGTCTTCTATGCCATGCAGTGACAACTGCAATTCGAAAGGTATGGAATCGCTCTTGTCTATATATTCCTTCACCCTCTTGCGCAGGTCTTTTATGATGGTGAGGAACTCCATATCTCCTTCTACCGGGGTCTGTTCTGGCGCAGGAACCACATGAGCCCACAAGAAAGGCTCTTCCTTTACCACCTCTTGTATTTCACAACGTGTCAGCGCTTGAGCGATGAAGGCATAGCGATTTTCTTGTCCTGGTATCTCAAATACCTTCAAGAACTTAGCTATCACGCCATACTCGCTGAGGTCTTCCGCCGATGGCTCTTCAACATTCTGGTCCTTTTGGCAGAACATAGCAAACTGCTGGTCAGGGTGTTTCTCTATATACTTGACCAGTTGCCTTGTGGCATTCCTCGCAATAGTGACAGATGTCAGCACTCCGGGGAAGCTAACCATGTTACGTGTTGTAAGCACAGGCATGTCACCCTCTTTGCCCTGCTCGAATATCTTGCTGATGTCACCGTCAAATTCCGCGAACATGTGTAGCGGGGAATCCTGCGCCATCATATTGTGTAGTTTACTCATATTTTGTTTTTATATGCAAAATAACTCCTGATTACTGTTTTTTTCTTAGGGACTTCTTCAGCTTCAGCTTGGGTATTTTTATCTTGTCGCCCTTCTTTGCCTCCGTCTTGCCGTTGTACACCTCCACATAGCACTCCATTCCTTCACCGAGGTATGCACGACTTATCGACTTGAGCGTCTGTCCTTCCTTGACTTCCACTTCCTTGTCTGTGCCCACTATGTAGTATGCTCCCGTGCGAACCCTTGCGTCCTCGTCATAGCTTCTTATCGGGGTTTCTTCGGCTTTAGGTGTTTCCACCTTCGCTTTTTCCGCCTTTTGTACTTGTTCTGGCACCTTTTCCTTTTCCGCCTTCACGGTGTCTGTCGCTTTAGCCGGCACAGGTACTGACGCCGCCACAGGCACTTCCTTCTTGGTTGGCTTCGTTACTTTTGGGGTATTAGCTGCCACTGTCGGCTTTTCCTCCACGTCTGCACCGAACCAACGCTGTTCACTGGCGATATAACCCAATGCAAATGCTATTGCCGCAACTACTATATTTATCATCACACCATAATATATAAAGATGTTTCGGCAACGCGGATACGGATGTTCACAATCTTCTTGCTGTTCTTCTTCCGTCGCTGTCTCCACCTCAGAGCTGTCTTCTTCCGCCACGACGGGCTCTTCCTTCGTTGTCACCTCCGCCACGACGGGCTCGTCTTCCGTAGTGGATTCTTGGGTAACAACCTGTTCTTCCTCCCGCTGTTCTTCCACAGTCGCAGAGGAGGGCGTACCCTTGACGGCAATAGTCTCTGCCTCAAATGTCTCTTCCTCAACATCCTCTATATCGGCATCGAGGTCCAGTTGCGTCTTTTCATCAAGCAGCGGACTGTCATCGTCCACAGCCACCGTCTCAAAATGTGCGAAAGGTTTGTTTATAATATCCTTCATCACATTGTCCGGGGTGAATGAAACCTTGTCGTGTTCCCTTATCACCACCTTCTCGCCGGTATTGACATTGACGCTTGTGCGCTCCTTCACCGTTTGCAGTTTGAATGTGCCAAATCCTTTTATCTTCACCTGCCTGTCTTGCAGCAATCCGTCGTTGATTACCTCAACTATCATCTGCATGAAGATTTCTGCCTCGGCATTGGTTAGTCCATGCCTGGCTGCTATAATCCTTGCTATGTCTTTTACGGTTGTCATCGAGTTTGTCTGGTGGTTTAGTCGTTTGGTCGTGGGTTCTCAGTTCTTTTGCTGTTTGGAGTAAATCCCTCTTGGTATGGCGAAGCATCCCAATACATTTCCTCCTCAGTGTGCCCCCTTTACTTTCTCCTTCAGTGTTGCGAAAGGCTTGAAGTTGGCTACGAGTTTGGGCGGCACGAGCATCTTCTGTCCTGTGCCAGGGTTGGTAATGATGCGTTCCATCCTTTTCTTGACATCAAAACTGCCAAGCCCTGATATACTCACGCTGTCTCCCTCCGCCAGCGAACCGACGATGGCGTGTACAGCGGTGCGCATCATGTTCTGCGTATCGTCAGCCTTAAATCCTGTTCTTTGGGCAAGTGCCGCTATAAATTCCTTGTTATTCATATCACCGTTGCGTAAATATCAAACTCTTCAGCCCCCGTTATCTTGGCGTTGTAGAAGCATCCTCGCCTTAATCGTCTTTCTGAAACAGGTATGAGAACCTCTGGATCTACCTCGGGAGACGAATACTCCGTGCGTCCTACGTACCAGTCGCCCTCGCGCCGGTCTATTATGACCCTTGTCTCCTGTCCTATGCGTTCTGCCATTATCTCTGCGGATATACGCTGTTGCAGGCGCATCAACTTGTCGAGACGGCTCTGCTTTACTTCTTGTGGCACATCGTCCTCATAGTGCTCCGCGCTGTAAGTGCCCTCTTCTTCCGAATAAGCAAAAGCCCCCATTCTCTCAAATCTCGCCCATTTCACGAAGTCCAAGAGTTCCTGAAACTCTTCTTCTGTCTCGCCAGGGTATCCCACCATCAGCGTTGTCCTCAGTGCAATGCCGGGCACCTCTTTCCGCAGACGCTCCACCAGTTCCATTGTTTCCTCCTTAGTAGTATTGCGTCGCATCCTATTAAGCACAGAAGTAGAGACGTGTTGCAAGGCTATGTCGAGGTACTTACACACATTTGACTTCTCGCGCATCACATCAAGCAAATCCATCGGGAACTGATTGGGGTAGGCATAGTGTAACCTTATCCATTTCACTCCTTTTATTTCTGCCATCCGTGCCACCAGTTCCGCTATGTGGCGCTTACCGTCAATATCCACGCCATAATAAGTAAGCTCCTGAGCTATGACCTGAAACTCCTTCACGCCTTCGCTCACCCTCTCCCTTACCTCTGCGAGGATGTCGTCAATAGGACGGCTTTTGTGCGGACCGGTTATCATCGGTATGGCGCAATAGGCGCAATGACGGTCGCACCCCTCCGAAATCTTTATATAACAGTAATGCGGTGTCTTGCTCTTCGGTATTGCGCAGGCAGCATTTTCCGCACCATCATCCTCACATACCAGTTCGCCGGCAAGGGCTTTATAGTCGAACTTGCCGTAATATTTGTCCACCTGCGGTATCTCCGCTTCCAGTTCCTCGCGGTATCTCTGCGAAAGGCATCCCATGACGTAGAGCTTCTTTATCTCCCCCTCATCCTTTGCTTGCGCGAACCGCAGTATCATATCAACGCTTTCCTGCTTCGCGTCACCGATGAAACCACAGGTATTGATAACGACGATGTCCCCCCTCACCACGTCAGCGTCAAGCACGCAGTCAAAGCCTTTACACAAGAACAGCCGTTGCAGTGCCTCACTGTCAACGAGGTTCTTGGAACATCCCATCGTTATTATGTCTATCTGCTTTTTCTTCACTATATTGTCTATCACTTTTCCCCGAACAGGGAATCCACGAATTCTCTTCTGTTGAACAACTGTAGGTCTCTCATTCCCTCGCCAAGCCCGATGTATTTCACTGGCACCTTGAGCTGGTCGCTGATACCTACCACCACACCACCCTTCGCGGTGCCATCGAGTTTTGTTACGGCGAGGCTGCTTATCTGCGTCACCGCAGAGAACTGGCGCGCCTGTTCAAATGCGTTCTGCCCCGTGGAGCCATCAAGCACCAGCAACACCTCGTCGGGCGCAGCGGGCAGCACCTTCTTCATTACGTCCTTCACCTTCTTCAACTCGTTCATTAGATTGACCTTGTTGTGCAACCTTCCCGCAGTGTCTATTATCACCACGTCAGCATTATTTGCCTTTGCCGATGCAAGAGTGTCGTATGCTACGCTCGCGGGGTCGGAACCCATTTGCTGCTTCACCACGGGCACTCCTACTCTCTCGCCCCAAATACACAATTGCTCCACGGCGGCAGCCCTGAACGTGTCGGCGGCACCGAGATAGACTTTTTTGCCAGCTTCCTTGAACTGCCATGCCAACTTGCCTATCGTCGTTGTCTTGCCAACGCCGTTCACCCCAACAACGAGTATTACATACGGTCTGTGGTCGTTTGGCAAGTCCCATGAGTCGTTGTCTGCAGAGTTATTCTCTGTCAACAGCGCCACAATCTCATCACGCAAAATCTGGTTCAGCTCAGAGGTGGAAACGTACTTGTCACGCGCCACCCTTTCCTCTATGCGCTCGATAATCTTCAGCGTAGTGTCCACGCCTACATCGCTGGTAATGAGCACCTCTTCAAGATTGTCCAAGACTTCATCGTCCACCTTGTCCTTTCCGGCAATGGCGCGCGCCAGCTTGTCAAAGACACTTTTCTTGGTCTTTTCGAGGCCCTTGTCAAGAGTCTCCTTCTTCTCTCTGTTGAAAAATCCGAATATACCCATGTTTATTGTATTTGTTGAGGGAGGCCACATTTAGCCAATTTAGCTGCAAAGTTAGCAAAAAAAAACGTAATAGCATCATAGTATGCCATTAATTTGCTATTTATCAAGAAAATTGCACATATTTACTTGCCTGTGTGCGAAAAATAAATTATCTTTGCAAGCAAAACACCTCGGCCCTCCCGCATATTCCACGGGAATGTCGTAACTAAGCTACTATACAATGAAAAAAATACCAAGTTTTAATGCGTGCATAGAAGACAGCATCAAAAGCTATTGGCAACTGGATGCCCTCACGGACTACAAGGGGGCTACACTGCAATACCAGGATGTAGCGCGCAAGATAGAGAAATTACATATCCTTTTTGAAAACAGTGGCATAAAACGGGGAGACAGGATTGCTCTCTGCGGACGCAACATGAGTCACTGGGCCGTAGCCTTCCTCGCCACACTCACATACGGGGCAGTGGCGGTGCCAGTGCTGCATGAATTCACCGCGGAACAGATACACAACACCGTAAACCACAGCGAGGCGCGTCTGCTCTTCGTGGGCGACGTAGTGGCAAAACAGATTGACCCCGACAAGATGCCGGCACTGGAAGGCATCATAAACATACCCGACTTCTCACTCATGGTGTCGCGCTCCGAGCAACTTACCAATGCCCGCGAGAACCTCAACCGCCTGTTCGGGGAGAGATACCCCAAGCATTTCAGAAAGGAAAACGTCAGCTACTACAAAGAGCAGTCGCCTGAAGAACTCGCGCTCATCAATTACACATCGGGTACGACTGGCTTCTCCAAAGGTGTCATGGTGCCATACCGCGCCATGTGGTCTAACCTTGACTTCGCATCTAAGGAGCTTGACAGCCAGCTCCACCCTGGCGACCACATTATCTCTATCCTCCCCATGGCACACATGTACGGCATGGCGTTTGAGTTCTTAAAGGAGTTCATGAGCGGATGCCACATATTCTACCTCACTCGTATGCCATCACCTGCCGTTGTGGCGCAGGCGTTCACCGACATCAAGCCAGTCATCATTGTCGCTGTACCCCTCGTGATAGAGAAAATCATACGCAAGAAGGTCTTCCCCAAAGTTAACACGCCAGCGATGAAGGTGCTCATGCACACACCTGTTATCGGCACGAAGATAAAAGAAAAGATATGCCGCAAGGTTTACGAAGCCTTCGGTGGCAGACTCTACGAGATAATAGTAGGCGGAGCGGCACTGAACCAGGAGGTGGAGGCATTCCTTATGAAGATAAAGTTCCCTATCGCCGTGGGCTACGGAGCCACGGAATGTGCTCCCATCATTACCTTCGCCGACTGGAAACTCCACAAGCCATGCTCCTGCGGTCGCCCCGTGGTGCACATGGAGGTGAAGATAGACAGCAAGAACCCACGCAAGGTGCCAGGCGAAATTCTTGCGCGCGGACTAAACGTCATGCTGGGCTACTACAAGAATGACGAGGCCACAGCGCAGGCTTTAGATAAGGACGGATGGTATCACACGGGTGACCTCGGTGTGATGGACCGTAAGGGCAATGTATATATCAAGGGACGCTCCAAGAACATGATACTTGGTCCCAGCGGGCAGAACATCTTCCCTGAGGAGATAGAAGACACGCTCAATTCACTGCCTTTCGTCATGGAGAGCCTCGTGGTGCAGCGTGGTGGCAAACTCGTGGCGCTGGTGCATCCTGACATCGATGCTTGTACAGCGAAGAATATGTCGAGCGGCGATGTGGAGGCACTGATGAAGCAGAACCTTGAGCAGCTCAACGCCTCACAGCCTGCCTACTGCAAGGTGGCGCATATAGAGATACGCGACGAGGAGTTCGAGAAGACCCCGAAGAAGAGCATCAAACGCTACCTATACACTTGACACACAGCATACAGCACAAGCCGAGTCTGCTTGACATAAGGAGGTGTGCCAAAAAGAAACAACTGCCTTTAACGCCTTACCGAAACTTAAATAAAACATACATTAAAATCAATAGTTCGTTAAAATTTAAGTATATGTCTATGTGGCAGACGAGGATGCAGCGACACGCTATCAGGCGGCAGCTGTATGGCAAGATTATAATATCGTACCTCTGACCACAGGGATAGCAGACGCTGAAACAGGAAGAAAAACTTCCAGCATAGTAGGCTACTATGATTTGAACGGCAGAAGCATCACTGGCAAACAAGGCTGTCCCGTCATTGTGCGCTACTCCGATGGCAGCACGCATAAGGTGATAGCGAGATAATCTGCCATAAAATACCGTCTTCAAACTTATTACCCCCTCTCTTCAAAAACAAAAGCTATGCGATTATGGTGTAAAAGCAATGCCATTGCACCATAATCGCATAGCTTTTGTATTGCAATCACTTAGCTTTTACAACGCTGTACCATGATGGAGTGTGTTGTCCCACATTGGTTCGTAAACGCAGCATTTATTATCTCCAAACGAGCAACAACTATTAAAAACACCCACCATATTATCACTTTTCTCCCCAAACTTTTGCGCAACCCTAATAAACCCAAATCGGTCTTTAGGCTGTTATGCGCAAAAATGCTTTCTTTTTGTCATCTGTCTATCCGTTTATCGGTTACAATGGAACCCCATTGCGCCCTCAAAACGTAAAGACATCTATACAAAAATATATGCAGTTATCATCAAACGCGAATGACCGATTTCGGTAAAATGGATAGAATAAAAGCGTTTAATTTGATGTTCAACGAAAAAAGTCTGGGTTCCGCCATTATGGAAACCAGACTTTTTATTTTTAAGTAGGTGTGCAAAATTATCTTATGCAATAATTGTATTGGTTAGTGATGCATAATCAGTATGTGACATAAAGGAGTGTAGTGACTCCTACTCGACTGTTGTCACGTGCTGATAATGCGCGGTAGGCGATGCAAGGATTATATAAAATAATTCTGCATACCTACTTACCTAAATGTATTTACCGCTTTAATGACTTTGTCGGCATCGGCGGTGGTGAGATATGGGGCGATGGGGAGCGACAGTTCTTCGGCAGCGATACGCTCGGTGAGGGGGAAGGACATGGCATTCCAACTGCGGTAGCACTCCTGCTTGTGAGGCGGTATGGGGTAATGGATGATGGTCTGAACACCATGCTCTCGTAACCACTGTTGCAGCCTATCCCGCTCGCTTGTCAATATAGGGAAGATATGGAACACGTTGCACGACATTACAGCATCGGCAGTGAAGTCAGCAAGCACGGGAATAGTGACTAAGGGGTTGTCTATGTGCTCCATATAGTGGCGGGCAATGCGCCTGCGATGCTCATTGTCTTCATCGAGGTAGCGCAGCTTGACACGCAGCACCGCAGCTTGTATCTCGTCAAGCCGTGAGTTTATGCCTTGGTATTTGAAGACGTACTTCTTGTGGCTGCCGTAGTTTGCCAGTGCTCTTATTATGCTGGCAAGCTCATTGTCGTTGGTGGTGACGGCACCTCCATCGCCTAACGCACCGAGATTCTTGCCGGGGTAGAAGCTGTGGGCTGCAGCATTGCCAATAGAGCCGGTGCGTATGCCGCCAGAGGTGGTGCATCCATGCGCCTGGGCATTGTCTTCAAAGAGGAGCAGACCGTGCCCCAGGCACAGCTCCCCTACCCTGTCGGTGTATGAACACCTGCCGTACAGGTGTACGAGCATTATTGCTTTGGTACGCCGTGTGATGTGCCGTTCTATCTGTGTGTCATCTATTTGCAACGTCTCCATAGACGGTTCCACGAGTACGGGCTTGAGGTTGTTCTCGGTTATGGCGAGGATGGTGGCGATATAGGTGTTTGCCGGCACTATGACCTCGTCACCATCGCTTAACATACCTTTCTCTTTATAAGCACGGAGTATGAGACGCAGGGCATCAAGTCCGTTGGCGCAGGCCACGCAATGGGTTGTGCCTATGTAGGCAGCGTATTCCCTTTCAAAGGCGGTGACTTCTTCGCCGAGCAGATACCAGCCGCGCCTTACTACTGTTGTGACAGCTTTTTCTATCTCGCTGGCGTGCATCGCCGTGACTTTTTGAAGGCTAAGGAAGGGAATAAAGTCTCCTTCTGGCTCCTCTCGAGGAGTACGGGCAATGGCTTCCTCTATGTCTTGGGGTGCTGAGAGGAAGGTGGTGGCTCCGCTACGCTGTAGTGTCTCTTTGTCGCGAAATCCCCACAGCACGGAGATGCACGGCAGGCCGGCGTTGCGTGCCGTTGCTACATCCACCTCTGAGTCGCCCACATAGACAGCCTCACTGACACTGACTCCGAGCTGCCGCAGGGCGAGGTGTACCATGTCTGCCTGCGGCTTACGACGCACTTCGGGACGTTCGCCAATAGCTATTTCTATGGTATCCTTGAAATAAGTCTCATAGAGTTCCGTGACGCCTGCCTGGAGTTTGTTGCTTACCACCGCCATGCGATAGCCTTTTGCCTTGAGTGCCTCCAGCGTTGCCTTTATCCCCGGATAGAGTCCCGTATTGTCTTGACAGTGGAGTACATAATATCTCTTAAAAGTGGCGAAGGTATCTTCAAACTGTGGGTTTGTCTCTCCGCCGGGCACGGATAACTCCATGAGCCGGCGCACGCCGTTGCCTACGAACTGCCGCACTTCCTCCAGTGTGCGCTCTGGCATATTGTGCTGGCGCAGAGCATGGTTGACAGAGAGGTAAAGGTCTTGTAGGGTGTCCAACAGGGTGCCGTCAAGATCCCAGATGATTGCTTTGTATGACATGTGTGGTTTAGTGGTTTAGTGGTTTGGTGGTTTGGTGGTTTAGTTCTTGCCGGTGACAAGCGGCAGAGCCGAGCGGTTTCTTGCCTTTGGCCGCTAGGCTCTGCCGCTTTGCTTGCAAAGAAGCGACCAGAGGTCGAGCGGGTTATTTCCCTATTCTGATGACAGCGAAGGAGAAGGCTGGCATTGTCAGTGTAAACTCCTTGGCTATGTCTATCTGTTTCGTCTCGTTCACTGCCCATTCGCGATTACGGTCTGGCTGCTGAGGGGCGGCGAGGAGTGACAGACACGCCTTGCCGGAGATGTTGTGCTTAGTCAGTTCCTCACCTATATTCACCGTTACGGTGGCTTCCTTTGGCAACATACTTACCAGCTTGACGATGATGTCGCCCGTCTTGCTGTCGATAACGACAGACTTGTCTATGCGGTTAGCGATGTCGCCCAGCAATGGTTTGTCCTTGCCTGCCGCTGTGTAGTCAACGGTATGGGTTGAGAAGACGTATTCGTCGCCGGCGTTCTGCCCAAAGGCGCGCTGCACATAGTAGTTGGCAGTGGGCTTCACCTCTGTGTTGTTGAAATAGATAAGGTCGGGATTCCAGTTGGTATGCCCTTCTTTTGCCAACAATGGCGCGTAAGACGACATTACAACAACATCGGCATTGCGCTCAACATTGGTGAGATAGGCGGCCTCAACGAGTGCGTTGCTTACGTTGTTGCCTTTTGATGCCCATTCGCCGAGATAGACCTTAGTGCCGAGACGGTCGTAGTTGTCGTAGAAATCGCGGTGGTTGAAATACCAACCAGGGCTGTTATAGTAGTGTTCGTCAACTATATCTATGTCGTTTGCCTTTGCCGCCTGCCATCCATATTCATAGTCGGAGCCTTCCCAGAATGGTCCTACGGTGCCAATGACTACTATCTCAGGATGCGCCTTCTTTATGCCGTTAATAAGGAAGAGGTAACGCTCCATGAAGACATCGCTGATAAGGTCTTCGTTGCCTATGCCAAGATACTTCATATTAAACGGCTTTGGGTGACCTGCCTTAGCGCGCATGGCGGCGAGCTTCGATGTCTTAGCATCACCGTTGGCCCACTCTATGAGGTCAAGAAGTTCTTGGAGGTAGCTCTCCATCGTTAACGGTTTGCCATTGTAGGTGTAGGGGGAGGGTTTGCCGTTCAGCTCTTTCTCAAACGGTATGCCTCCCTGCTGTCCGTTGCCTCCCTTCCAGGAGTTCTGGCATGGCACTCCAGCGGCAAGCACGGGCAATGGCTGCGCGCCGATGTCCTCGCAGAAGGTGAAGTACTCATAGAAGCCCAGTCCGCGTGTCTGGTGATAATTCCATATATTCATGTCTGGCTGCCGTTCCCACAATTCGCCCACAGTGGCCTGCCAATGATAGATATTGTCTATGCCCTGCCCGTGCGAAGCACAGCCTCCGGGAAAACGGACGAAGCGCGGTTTAAGGTCAGCTATCACCTCCACCAAATCCTTGCGGAGACCGTTGGCGCGCCCTTTGAAAGTGTCTTTCGGGAAGAGTGACACGAAGTCCAATGCCAGCTCGCCCGCCTGCAATGGCTCTATCACCAACTTTGCCTTGGCTGCTTCCCTTGAAGGGGTTAGGACAGCCTTCTGCTGTTTCCATCCTGCCGTGCCCTTGATGACGCATGATGCGAGTGTTGCGCCATCACTGACGATGCTTACCTTTACGCTTCCCTTGCCTTTCACAAACAGTGACAAGAGGTATTTTGCCTTCGCCTTGACGGGGATACCGTCCCACCCCTCGTTTGACAGCTTTGCTCCTGGCTTTTCTGTCTTCAGCAGGGCATAGTGCGCATTATTGGCATGAAGGGGGGTGGCGGTCTCTATGCTCCACTGTGTGCCCTCTCCCTCAAGCGTCCATGCCGTCTGCGCGTTCCATCCGCGGTGGTCACTGGCTGTGTATTCAAAGTCACGGTTCTGTATCAACTCGGCATACAGTCCGCCGTCGGCAGCATAGCTGATGTCTTCAAAGAAAATACCCATCAGCTCGTTTGATATCGCTTTCCTGTCATTGGCATCAACGTTGACACGTACTGTTATGTCGTTTGCGTCGCGAGCAATGGCGGATGCCGTGGCGATATAGTTCTCGCTCTCCTTCGCCCGATTCATGTCAGCAAGTTTTTTCTTCGTGAACAGAGCCTTCAATGCAGAATATGGTATGCGTATCACGTTGTTTTCCGATGCCTTCTGCTGCTGTTCCAGTTTCTCCCGGAACTGCGCCACAGGCACCGTCGGGTAGTCCTGGGGCTTCCAGAGAACGAAGTTGTCTGACTGCGTCGTTGCTATCTGTGGTATCTTCGGGTTCGGAATAAAGGTGGCATAGAAAGTCTTGCCATCGTATGACAATACGGGATGATAGAGTTTCTTCTCACTGCCCCATGGTCCGTAGTCACTCTCGAACAGGTTGTAGTGTACGTGTGTCCAATACTTCTTGTCCTGCGAATATGCGATTTGAAAGTTACGGGTTCCATTCTTCACGTCGGGACGCACATAAACGGAGTCTGGATGGTTTGCCATGGCTGTTGTGCAAGCCATGAAAGCGACGAATAAAATTGATGACAGTCTTTTCATTGTTCTTAGCTTGTTTATTGATTAAGTAGGTGTACATAATTATTTTTATAATAATTGTATTGGATAGTGATGCAGGATTAGTATGTGATATAAAGGAGTGTAGTGACTCCTACTCGACTGTTATCACATGCTGATAATGCGCAGTAGGCACTGCAAGGTTTATATAAATAATTATGCACACCTACTTATTAGTTACTATATACCTATTTCTTTATTGGCTTTCCTGCGTTTTTCCAACCATTGAAGCCTGTACTCAACTCTATAACATTGTAGCCGTTTTTTGAAAGTATTGCCGCCGCCCTCTTGCTTCTATTACCACTCCTGCAATATAGGCATACGGTTTTCTGTTTTGGCAAACGGGTAGCCTTGACCTCAAAGTCAGACTGGAGTACATCCATATTCCGCGCACCGTCAATGTGCCCCGCGGCATACTCTTCGGCGGTACGTACATCAAGGCGGATTGCGGATGTGTCGGCAATGGATTTCTCAAACTCCTCTACCCCTACGCTTTTGAAGCCCTCAGCCTTAGCGTTGCAACCAAGGATGGTACATAACATGGTCAATATACTCATACCTATCAATTTATGTTTCATTTCAATAATTCATTATATAGTTTTAACATTCAACCCGTTATACCTTTTACGTGTAAGTAAAGCAAAAGAAGCCAATCCCACCACATGTATAGATGCCATAGTCCAGAATGTAGCATCATATCCGAAATGCTCCGCTATTACTCCACCAAGTAATATACCTACCCCGATGCCCAAATCCCATGAAGTAAGGAGGGTGCTATTGGCTGTTCCTCGCTCGTTATTATTGGCTATGTTTATAATCATATTCTGAAAAGCAGGCCATATATGCCCGTTCCCCAGTCCGATGAGTATGGCGGAAAGGTAATAACCCGTCATTGTGGGATAAGCAATGAACAAGATATAGCCCATGGTTGACAAGATGATACCCGACATGGCATTGTGTATCAGCCGTCCCTGCCTGAGCGACTTATTGCCCTGTAGCCTCGACACTATCAAGCCAACGGAGAGAATCAGGAAATAGACGCCCGTGCCGCTGGTGACGCCAAGATGCTCCTTGCCATAGATAGCAAGGTAGTTGCTCAGTATTCCCCAACAAAAACCAAAGAAGCAAGTGTTCATAGCAAGAAACCAACCTTTGGCGAGAAAGAACCTGTCGAGCGACAATCTGCTCTTGGAAGGCATTACCTGGCGTTCCCTCGGTTTCACCGCTGTGCTGTTAAGGAACCCGATGCCTGCGGCGATGAAGGCAGTCCAGAACAACACGTCGAAATTATGTATATACCGATAGATAAAAATGCCGACCGTGGGTGCTATGGCAGACGCGAGGTTGTTACTAAGGCCGTAAAACCCAATGCCCTCGTTCCTGCGACTGGGGGGCAACACGTCTATCGCCATCGTACTATTCGCCACCGTGGAAGCCCCAAAGGGACCACCATGGAGGGTGCGAAACACGGCAAAGAGCACAAGGCTGCCAGCAATGAGATAGCCACCGAAAATGATGAAATAGACGAAGAGACATACAAGCAACACCTTCTTGCGCGGAAAGCTGTCAACGATGAAGCCGCTGAAAGGGCGCACCAACAACGCCACAAGGGTATAACCGCTAAGCACCATGCCGATGGTGTCTTTGGAGGAATGGAAGGTCTCGCAGAGATAAAGTGGCAGCAATGGCGTCAGAAGATAGAAAGAGAAGAACAAGGCAAAGTTTGTCACCATTACCCTATTGTAGTTTGCGTTCCATAGCCTCTCTTTTTTCTCCATCATACGTTTACCCTGTTTTGTTCATCTCTCCTCCAACAACACCACGTTCTCTACGTGAGGTGTATGGGGGAACATATCAACTGGCTGTACAGCCAGTACTTTGTACGCCTCATCAAGCATTTGCAGGTCGCGCGCCTGAGTAGCTGGGTTACAACTTACATACACTATGCGTCGCGGATGTGCGTTGAGTATCACTTTTATTACATCGGCGTGCATACCGGCACGTGGTGGGTCTGTGATGATTACATCGGGACGACCATGCTCAGAAATGAATTCAGCTGTAAGAATATCCTTCATGTCCCCGGCATAAAAGTCAGTATTGCCGATGCCATTTATCCGAGAATTAACTTTCGCGTCTTCTATCGCCTCGGGCACGTATTCTATGCCTATAACTTTGCTCGCTCCACGTGCCACGAAGTTTGCTATCGTTCCCGTGCCTGTGTAAAGGTCATAAACGAGAGGAGCAGCGTTGCCGCCGTCATACAATCCCGTCAAAGGTGTGCCATAGGCAAATTCCCTCACTATACTATATAAATGGTATGCCTGCTCGGTATTGGTCTGATAAAAAGACTTCGGTCCAACCTTGAACTTTAAATCCTCCATCAAAAGGAAGATATGGTCATTTCCTTTGAACACGTGTATCTCCTGGTCGCCAATAGTGTCGTTACACTTTTGGTTATCGAGATACATCAATGAAGTTATCTGTGGGAATCTATCTGCCACAAAAGACAACAATGCGTGAGTTTCGCTCTTACTTTTTTCAAGCGTATCAGGCGATGAATGGTCATAGTGTACTTGCAATATCACCATCCATTCACCACTGTTGCTACACCTTATTATTACATCGCGTAATAAACCCACCTGCTGCCTCAAATCGAAGAAGGTAAGACCATGCGCAAGGGCATAGTCACGTATGGCATTGCGTATGTCGTTGTGCAGGTCGTCCATGAGCCAGCATTTCTCTATCGGTAGTATCTTGTCAAAAGCACCCGTAATGTGAAATCCTATGGCAGGACTAAAAGGAACTTTGGCTTCGAGGTCCTGTTTCGTAAGCCACTGCTTGTTGCAGCAACCAAAATCCAGTTTGTTACGATATTCCTTGGTCTTTACCGAACCTTTTATCGGCAAGAACTCCGGCAACTCTATTTTTCCTATACGTGTAAGCTGGTCGTGCACCTGCTTCTGCTTAAAAGCAAGCTGCTCCTCGTATGGCAAATTCTGCCATTTACATCCACCGCAGATACCGAAATGCGCGCACATCGGTGTAGTGCGTTTCTCGCTATATTTCACGAAGCGCACGACTTCCGCCTCAGCGTATGAATGTTTCTTGCGCCGTATCTGCAAATCTACGACATCACCTGGCACGCAGAAAGGCACAAAGACCACAAGGTCATCTATGCGGACAAGGCTTTTTCCTTCTGCCGCAACGTCCGTTATAGTAATATTCTCTAATATGGGATACGGTTTCTTCTTTCTTGACATAAACTTAACAAAAAGCGGGACTATCGTCCTCTTCTAAAAATCGAATTTGGTACAAAGTTAGCAATTAATCTTCTAAAAAAGAAATTTTGATGACAAAAAAGTGCAAATAACACTATATTCCCCAAAAAAATCCTTATTTATTTTGCAGAATTTATCTTTTACATTATCTTTGTACCAAGAAAACAAACGAATTATCTCATCTAATACATTTAAGCAAACCTAAACAAATGTCACAAAAACGAGTTTACACCTTCGGAAACGGAAAAGCTGAAGGCAACGCTTCAATGCGTGAAGAATTGGGTGGCAAGGGTGCAAACCTTGCTGAAATGAACCTTATTGGTGTACCTGTCCCCCCGGGATTTACTATCACCACCGACACCTGCAACGAGTACTATGAGGTAGGGCAAGACAAGATTGTTGAACTGCTGCAAGACGAGGTTAACGCTGCCGTAGCGCACGTGGAAAGTCTCATGGGCTGCAAGTTCGGCGACGTCAACAACCCTCTGCTCGTATCAGTACGTTCTGGTGCCAGAGCTTCAATGCCTGGCATGATGGACACTATCCTTAACCTCGGACTTAATGACGAGGTTGCCGCTGGTATGGCAAAGAAGACAGGTAACCCGCACTTTGTATATGACTCTTATCGTCGCTTTGTACAGATGTATGGAGACGTGGTACTCGGCATGAAGCCTGTTAACAAAGAGGATATAGACCCCTTCGAGAAGATTATAGAAGAGGTAAAGAAAGAGCAAGGAGTGGAGTTGGACAAAGACCTCTCTGTCGAGTCACTGCAAAAGCTCGTGGCACTCTTCAAGGCTGCCATCAAGGAGCAGACAGGCTCCGACTTCCCCAACGATCCTATCGAACAGATGTGGGGTGCCATCTGCGCGGTGTTCCGCAGCTGGATGAACGAGCGTGCCATACTCTATCGTAAGATGGAGGGTATTCCTGACGAATGGGGTACGGCTGTTTCTGTCATGGCAATGGTATTCGGCAACATGGGCGACACCTCCGCGACTGGTGTATGCTTCTCACGCGATGCAGGCAACGGCGAAAACATATTCAATGGCGAGTATCTTGTTAACGCACAGGGTGAGGACGTTGTGGCTGGCATACGCACACCACAGCAGATAACAAAGGTCGGCTCACAGCGTTGGGCAGAGCGCGCAGGCATCTCAGAGGAAGAGCGTGTAGCAAAATATCCTTCAATGGAGGAAGCTATGCCTGAGATTTACAAGCAGCTTGACCAGATTCAGACAAATCTGGAAAACCACTACCACGATATGCAGGACATGGAGTTCACCGTACAGGAAGGAAAACTCTGGTTCTTGCAGACACGTAACGGCAAGCGCACAGGCACAGCAATGGTGAAGATTGCCATGGACTTGATGCACGAAGGTCTCATTGACGAAAAGACAGCCATCATGCGCTGCGAACCCCAGAAGCTCGACGAGTTGCTACACCCAGTATTTGACAAGCTGGCACTGTCAAAAGCAAAGGTCATCACACAGGGTCTGCCAGCATCTCCTGGTGCAGCCTGCGGTCAGATAGTATTCCACGCCGATGACGCACAGGCATGGCACGCTGACGGCCACAAGGTCATCATGGTGCGTATAGAGACCTCACCGGAAGACCTCGCTGGTATGGCAAGTGCAGAAGGAATATTGACAGCACGTGGAGGCATGACATCCCACGCAGCCGTTGTGGCTCGCGGCATGGGCAAATGCTGTGTCAGCGGTGCTGGCGCTATCAATGTTGACTACAAGAAGAAGACTGTAGAGATTGACGGTGTTGTGTACAAAGAGGGTGACTACATCTCTCTGAACGGTACAACAGGACAGGTTTACGCTGGTGAAGTGCCCACAAAGGCTGCCGAACTCAGCGGTGACTTCAAGGAGCTCATGGACCTGTGCGACAAATACACCAAGCTGCAAGTTCGTACAAACGCTGACACTCCTCGCGACGCGGAAGTGGCTCGCGCCTTTGGTGCAAAGGGTATTGGACTCACACGTACAGAGCACATGTTCTTTGACGACCAGAAGATTATAGCTATGCGTGAGATGATTCTCGCTGACACCGTAGAAGGACGCGAGAAAGCACTTGCTAAGTTGTTGCCATACCAGAAGGCAGACTTCTACGGCATACTGAAAGCAATGGACGGTCTGCCGGTGAACATACGTCTGCTCGATCCCCCACTCCACGAGTTCGTACCACACGACATCGCTGGTCAGGAGAAGATGGCGACAGAGATGGGCGTAAGCGTGGAAGAGATACAGAAGCGCGTCAACTCCCTCGCGGAAAATAATCCTATGCTGGGTCACCGTGGATGTCGTCTTGGCATTACATTCCCAGAAATCACCGCTATGCAGACACGCGCCATACTTGGAGCTGCCTGCCAACTGAAGAAGGAAGGCCATGACCCGCACCCAGAGATAATGGTTCCGCTGATAGGCATTCTCTACGAGCTGAAGCAGCAGAAAGAGATTATAAAGAAGGTAGCAGAAGAAGTGTTCGCAGAAGAAGGCGTGGAGATAGAGTTCGAGATTGGCACGATGATAGAGATACCACGCGCAGCTCTTACCGCCGACAGAATTGCCACAGAGGCAGAATACTTCTCATTCGGCACCAACGACCTCACGCAGATGACCTTCGGTTACTCTCGTGACGACATAGCAAGCTTCCTGCCTGCATATCTCGAGAAGAAGATCCTCAAGGTTGACCCATTCCAGGTACTCGACCAAAACGGTGTAGGACAGCTCATCAAGATGGCTGTTGACAAAGGCAGGGCTGTACGCCCAGGCATGCGCACCGGCATCTGCGGCGAGCATGGCGGTGAACCGTCTTCTGTAAAGTTCTGCGCTAAGGTAGGCATGAACTACGCATCCTGCTCACCATTCCGTGTGCCAATAGCAAGGCTCGCAGCCGCGCAGGCCGCCGTCGAAGAATAATCGAAAGGTGCTGAAAATTAGCTATATAAAGGGCAAGTATCTAGGAAACAGGTACTTGCCCTTAGTTTTTTGTGCATATTCTGCCTGTTCTAGATGCAGAATAAGAAGCCAAAATCAGGGCAAATGTTTCCCAAAAATCAAGAACGTGTTTCCCAAGCCATTCTTTTGTTTCCCAAAAAACATCGGATGTTTCCAAAAAAATCGCGTTGTTTCCCAGATTTTGGAACTGTGTTAACAGGCATATTATCACAAATTGAATAACTCAAAATTACGATTTCTGCATGGCAACATTAAAAGCAATTGTAAAGTCAAAGACAAGTAACGGAATGTATGAACTATTCTTTTGTGTATTGAAATAGAATGAAGAATGTCACCATCAGATTTTCCAGATTTGGTGGTGACATTCTCGTGTATAGTTGTATTCATGTTGATGTGAATACAACTATAGACAGGCAAGATGCCGACAATAAAACAAAATCTGTTTAGGCTCTAATGACCGATTGGGGTTAAAGACTATTTTACTTTGAAGTTATACATTTTTCCATAGTCTCTAAGGATAGCCAGACGAAGTGACTTTTCACTGAGGTTGTAGAGGCATGACCATTGGGTCTGAGATGTGATATTTTTCAAGTCGGCTGGCTGTGAAACGTCTGACAGCAGCGACATGGCACCATCGGCACTCAGCTCGTAGTTGTTCTTGGCGAGGTTGTTTCTTATGGTCCAATAGCGGTCCTTGCCATGGTCGGACCCCCAGCCATCGTTGGTACCTACCATCGTAGGTGAGACATAGAAGTTAGTGACGCAGCGCAGCGTGTCATTGCCTGTCAGCTTTTCCATAACAGTAGGTATTGTTTCGCCCTTTTTGAGAGTATATTCCACAATGGCATAGTCGCCTGTGGCATCAGCCATGAAATAATGGTAGTTGCTGCGTCCGCTGCCTTTCATGTTCATATCGTATTTTTTTAGCATGGCCAAGGCTTCCTTGACGGTGGACGCACGGTCGAGCAACATACGTATGGCTGTCGTTGTGCCTATGCGTGGTTGACCTGTGTCCTGCTGTGTCTGTTTCTCTCTCAGCGCAAGGACGCCTATGGCAAAGCCGTCTTCGTTGATGCCATCAAGGGCAGCGTAGGGCAGTCCCATCAGCAGGGAGAGGTCGGTTTCGCCATCGGTATAAAATCCCTGACCGTAACCTAATTGCATACCATCCACCATGGAGATGGATTTCTTTCCACCCGGAGGGGCGGTGCGAACAAGGATAGCCGCTATCGACTTGTAGCTTGTGCCGTCTTCAGTGGCATGACAGAAGTCGTAGTTGCGACCCATCAGGAAATCGCCGCTTTGAGAATTGGGCACTGCAAAGGCACTGCATCCCGCGTCGAACGAAACCTGCGCCCTGCTTTGGGGAAGACTGTCGTAGAGCAGATAAGCAACGTAGTTGAATAGTTGATTGGTTTCTGTGCAACCAGACTTCAATACGGCATCGAGTTTATAATCGACAGTGTAATCGATTTCATACAAGCGTCCGCTGCCATCCACATCTTTCATAGAGTGCAACATGGCCAGTTTGGCCTCATCTTTGATAAAAGTGGCAGGGTTCTGACTGGGCACTGTCGGTGCATCGTCGTCATCATTGCAGCACGAAGCAAGCAAAAGGATGAATAGCACAGTAGCCACAGACACGAACAGGCGGGTGAACAGTGTGCTGGGCTGTGCGGTGATAAGTTCTTGATTCTTCGTCATAGTTATAGTTATTAAAAGTTAGATGAATTGTCATGACAAAGATATGAAGAAAATATGATTCAATGATGATGATATGGTTTTTAATCCGTTGATTTTGGTTATATAGCAAATAATTGACGTTAAGACAAAGATAAGGTTTGCGAAAAGCGCATAAAATTGTTGATAGAGCAAGTAAGCTCAACTGTTCGTAATGGACTGTTTTCGCCACTTGGATGGTTGGCAGCCTGCCTTCTTCGTGAATATCTTTGTGAAATGACTGAGCGAAAGAAAACCTGATGCCTCGCATATGGCTGCCACCGTCAGCTCGGGATGCTTCACCAACTGCTGCTTGGCATAGGAGATGCGCAGGTTGACAATCCATTCTCGGAACGACATGTGATAAACGGTTTTAATATACGACGAGAGGTAGGTTCGGTTGGTTGCCAGCGAGGCTGCCATTTCCTCGATGGTGAGTCCTTGCTGCCGGTAGCCTTCGGTGGACAGCCATCTGTCCAACGGTTCCTTGAGGTCGGCATGATAAGCGGGCAAGGCTTCCGTTTCGAAATCGTCAAGTTCTGAATCCGGTTCCGTAGTCATCTCCTTTTCTAATATATGCTCTACATTCTCATAGAAAAGGAGATAGTTCTGGTAGGAACAAAACAGATAGATATAGAACGGAATGCTCGACAATATCCAAAGAAACACATATCTATCGGGAAGGAAGGTGAGCAAACCGCATCCTACACCGAATATCAGTGCCCACCAAGTGATGATGGACATCCAGCGAACGTATGCGGCAATATCGTCGGAATGGGTATCATCGAACAGTCTGACTGCCTGATGATAGGCCTGTATAATCTGATATGACAGATAAACACCATAGACTATAAGCCATAGCGCCATGAGCAGCATGGCCACATGTTGCAGTCCTCCACAGGGCAAACATAGCAGAAGAGCCATGGACAGGAGATTGTATGCCACCCAGCTTCCGATATATCTAAGAAAACGTTTGACCGTAAAATAATGAGGGTTGAGCAGCGACAGAAAGGCACAACTGAAAAACCAATAGGTAAGATAATAGGTGGAGAGATTCATCATGACTGCCGCCTCATGCCACAAAAAACGTGGGGAAACAAACAAATGGACGGCATAGTTGGCAGACAATGTTAACAGGGCACCTGCCATGAGCCTTCGCGACCTGAGATAGTTTGTGAAGATGCGCTTATCGGGTGTCTTTGCTAACAGAAAGTAGAAAGCAAAAAACAGCATCAGCACCAATGCTGTGCCAAGAGAATGATTGTATAATGCCTTGTCTGAACAAATCATATTGTTTAGGTTCATTAGATTTATAGAGCTATTATCCGTACGACTTCCGGGCTCATTTATTTAAGTTTCGCATGTACCCAACATTTTTGGGAGTTAGAGAGTTATAGCCACCTTTGGTTGCTGGGAGGAGTTCCCTTGAGCGTAGCGAAAAAAGCCATGAGTTATGAGCATTGGATATAAGCGCACAAACATTTGGCTCAACTCCTTAACTCTTTAACTACCGACATTTTTTCTTTACTTGCAAAAGTTGAGGTATTTACCTTGCAAAGGTACTCAGAAATATTGAGAGTAAGTAGTTTTTGGTGATTTTTCTTTCTTTTGATGGGTTCTATAAAAGAGTTTTGTCAGTTTTTCGAGTGTTTTTTATATCCAGAACGCCACAAAACAAATAACCCTTGTCCTTAGTTTTTTTGCTTATTCTGCATGTTGTCGTCTCATTGCGGTATGTCCACAGGGGGTTACTTATGACAATGCTATTATTTAAAAAAATAAATATCATCATTAATTTTGTCTGTAACTATTCAGCGATTAGGCTATAGCCCCAATAATGTCATTAAGCAAAACTCCGGGCAGCAGTAATTCCGTATAGAAGTACGGCTGTTCTATCTGGATGGAATCTTGTGGCATAGGTTTCTTCATCTGTTTGATTATTAG
>JALFOF010000022.1 GCA_022773825.1 Prevotella sp. | reverse complement strand
TTCTATGTTGAGCCAGCAATCCGTCTCGGTTGGAGATTCTAAAACATTATGATATTAGATCTTTTTCAGAGATAATAAGAATAATGTTCTTAAATTTTATATCTTACATTTATGTGGCAGGCTATGTCGTGATGACATGGTCTGCTTCTTTTTTGTACGCTCGACATGAACATTGTTTATGAGTGATTGTTTACACATAGATTGCTATTATTCTGGGCTGGTGCAGATATACTCTTGATTTATATCTATTATTTGGCTCTATTTCCATTATTTTGTTTGAAATATTTTGTGGTAAATAGAAAAAGCAGTACCTTTGCACTCGCAAAAACGAAATAACATCGCGGAGTGGAGCAGTTGGTAGCTCGCCAGGCTCATAACCTGGAGGTCGTTCGTTCGAGTCGAGCCTCCGCAACCAACAGAAAACGACATTGGGGTATTTCCGAAATGGATGCCGCCCGGTGTCGTTTTTCTTGTTCCCCTGCCCCAGTGTCTATGCTTCCAGCTCTGAGAGTTCAAGCCAGCGCAGCTCTTTCGCGTCGAGTGTGGCGAGGAGGGAGGACAGGCGCTTGCTTAGCTCTGTTATCTGCTCCACGCTGATGGTGCCAGTGCTCAGCTGCTGCTCTATCGCCTCTTTCTCCTTGGTAAGGGCGGCGATGTCTTTCTCTGTTTGCTGGAGTTCCAGGCGCTCTTTGTATGTCATTCTGCGACGTGTGTCGCCGCCCTGGGCGGTGGCTTTGCTCCCAGCCGCATCGCCTTTCTGCCGTTTGGACTTGGCTTCCTCCGCCTTTTCCCGTGTTTGGAGCTTGCTCCATTGGCGGTATTGCGTGTAGTTGCCGGGGAAGTCCTGGAGCTCTCCGCCGCCTTTGAAGACGAGCAGGTGGTCCACTACTTTGTCCATGAAGTAGCGGTCGTGGCTCACTACGATGACGCATCCGGGGAAGTCCTGCAGGTATTCCTCAAGTGTCTGGAGGGTTTTGATGTCGAGGTCGTTGGTGGGCTCGTCGAGTACGAGGAAGTTCGGGTTGCGCATCAGTATGGTGCAAAGGTACAGCTTACGCTTCTCGCCGCCCGAGAGTTTATATACATAGTCGTATTGCTGGTCGGGGGAGAAGAGGAAATGCTGCAGGAACTGTGACGCACTGTAGCTGCGTCCGTCGCCGAGGTTTATGTGTTCGGCTATGTCGCGCACTACGTCGATTACTTTTTGTTGCTCGTTGAACTGGAGGCCTTCTTGTGAGAAATAGCCGAACCTCACTGTCTCGCCGATGTCGAACTTGCCTGCGTCGGGTTGCACCAAGCCGAGGAGCAGCTTTATGAAGGTGGACTTGCCCGTGCCGTTGTTGCCCACTATGCCCATCTTCTCGTAGCGCGCGAAGTTGTAGTAGAAGTTTTTGAGTATTACTTTGCCCTCTGCGGCGCTGGCTTCATGTCGCGGTGGGAAGGCTTTTGAAACGTATTGGCACTCAAATATCTTGGAACCGATATACACGTTTGATGCTTTCAGACGCACCTGGCGTTCTTCTATCCGCTGTTTGGCTACTTTCTCAAGCTCGTGGAAGGCTTCCTCGCGGTAGCGTGCCTTATGGCCTCGCGCCTGTGGCTGGCGGCGCATCCATTCCAGTTCGTGCCGATACAGGTTGTTGGCGTGCTGTATGTTGGCTATTGTGGCGCTGGTGCGCTGTTGCCTTTTCTCTAAATAGTAGGTGTAGGAGCCGCGGTAGGGGTAGATGGTCTTGTTGTCAAGCTCAAGTATGAGGGAGCATACGTTGTCGAGGAAGAAACGGTCGTGTGTTACCATCAGCAGGCTTTTGTTGCCGCGTTGCAGGAAACTTTCAAGCCATTCCACCATTTCAAGGTCGAGATGGTTGGTGGGCTCGTCGAGGATGAACAGGTCTGGGCTGGATATGAGTATCTGCGCCAGTGCCACACGCTTCTGCTGTCCGCCGCTAAGCTGCGATATGGGTTGCGCGGTGTCTGTGATTTTCAGTTGCGTAAGGATTTGTTTCGCCTTGAGCCGCGCGTCGTCCTCATGCTCGCAGCCGTGGAAACAGGCTTCAAGCACGGTGGCGCCGTGTGGGAATGTGGGTTCCTGCTTTAGGTATCCCACCTTTATTCCGTTGCGGTAGATGATGCGTCCCGAGTCGGCTGGCTCGTCGCCGGTGAGCATTGACAGCAGGGTGGACTTGCCGGTGCCGTTCTGTGCTATGAGACCGACACGCTGCCCTTCGGCAATGGAGAAGGAGATGTCGCTGAAAAGGACTCTTTCGCCGAAGCGTTTTGACAGGGACTGTACGTCGAGTAGTGGTGTAGGCATTACAATATCTTTTCTATGTAGTCAAGTAGTTCGTCCCTTCCTATGCGTTTCTCCGCGCTTGTCACGAAGTGAGGGGGCAGTTCTTCCCATGTGCTGAGGAGTGAATTGAGGTATTTGTTGACATTTGCCTTTGCCTTCCCGGCAGTGAGTTTGTCGGCCTTGGTGAAGACTATGGAGAAGGGAACGCCGTTTTCTCCCAGCCATTCCATGAATTCTATGTCTATCTTTTGTGGGTCGTGCCGTATGTCTATCAGGAGAAAGACGTTTAATAGCTGTTCGCGATAGAGGATATATGATGTTATCATCTTCGTCAGTTCGTCCTGTACCTTCTTGGAACGCTTGGCAAAGCCATAGCCGGGGAGGTCAACGATGTACCAGGAATCGTTGATTTTGAAGTGGTTTATGAGTAGCGTCTTGCCGGGGGTGGCACTCGTTTTTGCCAGTCCCTTGTGCTCGGTAAGCATATTTATGAGGCTCGACTTCCCCACGTTGCTTCGCCCTATAAAGGCAAGTTCTGCCTTGTCGTCCTTCGGGCACTGTGAAAGTTTCGCTGAACTTATGGTAAATTCCGCTTTCTTTATATCCATAATAATTGGTGTTTGGAGTGTAAATCTTATGGTGGGTTCTACCCATCTTATTTCTTTTTCTTGGTGTCAGGCGTTTCCGCCTTGTCGTAAGTGGCGAGGAAGGCATCCGCCTGTGGGTAGCCCAGTGCCTTTGCGCGTTTCAGTTCCGCTATGCCTGTGGGCTTGTTGCCTGTCATGCAGAGCGCCAGACCGAGCAGTCCGTGCCCCTCAGCGTACTGGGGTGCGATGGTGATGGCCTGCTGTGCCACGGCAATGGCATCGCTGGCACGGTTCATTTTCATTAGTAGCAGAGCTTTCTCTGACAGGTATAGCAACTGTTTCGGTGCGAGAACTATGGCGCTGTCGAGCATTTCCAGTTGCTGTGCGCGCTCTGCCTTCATGTTGCGGAGGCATTGATAAGAGTAGTAGTACACTTCGGCGTTGCGAGGTTCTGTCTTGTTCGCCTCATTGAACTCACCAAAAGCCTCTTGGTATTTTGTCTGCGAGAACAGAATTTGACCTTTCATCACACGGTAGAGTGGGAGAGGGTTGGCGGCGATGGCGGCGTCAGCCTCTGCCAATGCCTTGTCGAGCGACCAGTTAGCGTATGGCACATCGGGCATGGCAAGCTCCTTGTTGTATATCAGTTTGGCGTAGAAGTAGTGTGCGTTGTCTTTCGTTGTGCTTGTTTCTATGGCTTTCTGCATGGCTGTCTCCGCTTCCGCAAAGTTCCTCCTGTCGGTTAATATGGTTGCTTTATACTCGTAACCGTCTTCTTTGTCGGGAAACATTGTGATGAAATCCTCTACCGTGGCAGGATAGTTCACGCTGTCATTGCGTTGTGATGCTATCATCATTGCGAGCAAAGCCTGATTGTAATCCGTGGGCAGGGCTATGCGTATGCCTGTGCGGCGCAGCGTGTTGTCGTTGGCAGACAGGGCTGATGGTTGCAGCGTCAGCGCGAAACGCGCGCTTGCCACGTATAGGTCTGTGCGTGTGGTACTCGTCTTTGTCAGTCCCATCAGTTCGCCTTTGGCATTGAGGAAAGGGCTTCCCGTGTGTCTGTCGGTAATGGCTCCGTCCTCTTGTTCTATGATATAGTAGGGCAGATTGCCCATGAATGTCTCTACTTTAGCTGGTGAGGTCTTGGTGAACAGCGGTGCTTTCACATCGTAATTGACGAACCATGCATCCGCCCCGACGGTCTGCTGCCCTTGCTCTATGGTTATGGGGTATATGGGGGCCTTATCTTCTTTCTTCACTTTCAGTCTCGCAATGTCGTATATCTCGCTTGCTCCGTAGATGCAATCGACATCGTATTTCTTCCCTTGACCGTCGATAACGACAGCCGTTGACGCACCGATGAAGGGCGTCCAAGCTGCTATTGCCGTGCCGTTCTCGTCAATAAAGGCACCGTATCCTGTTGCCATCAATGTGCCGTCGGCCTTGAATGTCGTTACTTTTAGCACGCCTTTCGCCGCTTTTTTTACAGCGGAAGGCTGTGCGAAGATGGGCATTACCGTTGCTAATATATATAATAAGGTGTATAATCTCTTCATCTTTCCAATATAGTTCTTGAGTTTTTCTGTTACATTTTCAACAGTGCCTTGGCGTTAGTCCGTGCTGCTTCCGTTATGTCTGAGCCGCTGAGCATCTGTGCTATCTCGTTGATGCGCTCATCATCTGCCAGCTGGCGCATGACAGACGTTGTGCCTTCCTGCGTGTCATGCTTCTCCACTTTGTAGTGATGTGTGCCCAATGCCGCAATCTGGGGAAGGTGTGTGATGCTTATTACCTGCCTGTCGGCGTTGCCCATCTGCCGCATTATGTCCGCCATCTTCTCTGCTACACGTCCGCTTACGCCAGTGTCTATCTCGTCAAAGATTATCGTTGGGAGTTTCACGGCTCCGCTTATCAATGCTTTCAGCGACAGCATCAGTCGGGCAATCTCACCTCCTGACGCTACCTGCGCTACGGGGCGTGGTGCCATTCCCTTGTTTGCGGAGAAGAGGAATGCCACCCTGTCCTGTCCTTTCGCTGACAGCTCGTCCTTCGTTATCTCTATTTTGAACTCCACGTTGGGCATGCCGAGTGCTTCGAGGCTGCCGCGTATAGCCTTCTCCACCTTGGCGGTAGTCTTCTGCCTTGTCTCCGTTAGCTTGTCTGCCTTTGCCTTGGCGTCAAGCAGAGCCTTCTCTGTTGCGGCTTCAAGGTCGGCAAGTGCGGTGTCGCTATTGTCGATATTGTCTATCGCTTCCTGCAAATTCCGCTGTTCTTCTATCAGTTCTGCTATCGTGTTTTTGTGGAATTTGCGCTGTAAGGAGTATATGGTATCGAGTCTTTCGTTGATGAAAGCCAGACGTTCAGGGTTGAAGTCAATGTCTTCCGCCACCGCCTCCGTCTCCTGCGCGATGTCCTTTAGCTCTATGAACGATGAGCTCATGCGTTCCGACAAGTCTTTTATCGCAGGGTAAAGCCTTGCCGCCGACTCCAGTTTCTGGTTTGCCAGATATAGCGCGGCCAGTGCTCCGCTGTTCTCATCGTTAAGTATTGTGTTTGTCTCAAACAGTATAGTCTTTATGTCTTCCGTATGTGTAGCAGCCTCTTGTTCCTGCTCCAGCGCCTCTTGCTCGTCCTCTTTGAGGTCAGCATTGGCAAGTTCGTTTAGCTGGAAGCGCATAAACTCTTCGTTCTCTCGTGTCAGACTAATCTGTTCTCGCATTGCTTTCAAGTCGTTTTCAGCCTTGCGGTATGCTGCGAATGCCTTGCTGTATGCCTCTTTCTGCTTACCGTTGTCGGCTATGATGTCAAGCACATTGACTTGAAAATCCTCTTTTTGTAACAACAGATTCTGGTGTTGCGAGTGGACGTCCACCAGCATCTCCCCCAGTTCACGCATCAGTTGCAGCGATGTTGGCGTATCGTTTATGAAGGCCCTGCTCTTGCCTGCCGCTGTCAGCTCGCGCCTTATGATGCACTCGTCCTCATCGCAGTCGAGGTCATTGTCTTCAAACCACGCCTTTAACCCATATCGTGATATGTCGAAACGCGCTTCTATGGTGCATTTCTGCGTGTTTGTCTTCACTGCCTTTGAGTCAGCGCGCTGCCCCAGTAGCAGCCCGATGGCGCCGAGTATGATACTCTTTCCCGCGCCTGTTTCGCCTGTTATCACGGAGAACCCCGTGGCAAAGTCGATGTCGAGCACGTCTATCAGTGCGTAGTTCTTTATATAAAGGTGTTTAAGCATTTATTCTTTAATCTTGTTCCAGGAGTTGCTTTGTGACGGGTTGATAGAGAACAGCACGTTATATACAGCCTCTTTCTCCTTTTGTGTTCCTTTCCCCTTGTATATATTCGCCAGTTCGTCCTTCTTGTAGTCCGTCCATATCTGCGGCACAAGGCTCATTGGTCGGTCTTTGTGAGCCTTTTCCAACCTCTCTTGTATGGCGGTTGAGATTTCCGTTCTGCCTCTTTCCGCGTTGTTAGCCATCTCGTCCAGTCCCTTACGGTAGTAGTCGTACTGTAACTGGCGGAAAGGTTCCATTGCTCCTTCAAGGTAGTCGTTGATGAATGCGAACCTGTTTTTGTTGCTGTCGTATGCGTTCCACCCCGGGTAGTTTAGGTTTTGCGCGTTGTTTGTCAGGTTCATGCACCGTTGCAGCACATCTTCTCCTCCTTTGGGGGCGAAGGTGTCGAGGTCAATACCTATTATGAGATAAGCGTAGTAGGCAAAGAGAGCCGTCAGTTGGTTGTCTATCATGTCAGGATTGAACTCTATCTTGTCAAACTGGTTGTACGTGAATGTGAAGTCGTTGTCCTGATATTGGTAGAACACAGTGTTGTACGAGGAGTTGTACACGGGCCTGTTTGCCTGTATCATGCAGGAACATCCCCACGTCCCCTCATCGCGTTTGTATTCCTTTACGGTGATGTTGAAACTGCACGATATGCGTTCCTGCTCCATGAACTGCAGTGAAGTCCATTGCTGGCTGTTAACGAATTCCTCCAGTTTGTCCTTCAGTTCCGTAAACACCGATTCCTCCGTTCCCTGTATCTGCGAGTGGTTTATGTTCACCTTCGCCTGCAATTCCTGGGCAATGGTATGCGATACCGCCGCCCATGGTATGCAAACCATGAGCAGCAGCCGCTGTATGTGTTTCCTCGCTCCTGCCATATTCTGCTTCTTTATCCTTTTATTTCAGCATCTGCGCCTCTCGCAGCCTTATCCTTGTCAGCGCCTGTTTCGTCTCCAACGCGAAGTCCCCTGCCAGCATCCAACTGAAATAGCCGGGGTCTCTGTGCAACACGTTCTTCACAGGCCATCCCTTGTATTTCCCGAAGTTGAAGATTTCCTGCACCCTTTCCGTTCCATCAGCGTTCAGCAGCGGCTTACCGTCAGGTCCGGGCACAGGTCCCCATATTATCTTCCCGGCGAAGTCCACGTTCTTCCTTTGGTTGCAGAAGGCATGCAGCGCGTTCATGTCGTTGGGCAGTTGCCGCTCTTCTTCCTCCTGCCTACCCGGTTCATACATATCCAACTGCCCTTGCAGCACGCGGTATGTTGCCTCCGTGTCTTCATTGGCGAGGTGCGCTTGGAAGTCATCCTCCATTTTTCTTCCGCAGTAGAACTTGTACGCCGCGGCAAGGTTCCTGCGTTCCATCCTCATAAATATGGTGCACGCGTCTATCATGCGTGCGTTTGAGAAGTCGAAAGATACCCCCGCCCTTAAGAACTCCTCTGCCAGCATCGGGATGTCGAAGCCGTTGGAGTTGAACCCGGCGAAGTCGCAGCCCTTAAAGTCCTCTGCTAATGTGTTGGCAATAGCCTTGAACATCGGTGCGTCTTTCACCATATCGTCGGTTATATGCGTCAGTTCCGTTACTTCGTATGGTATCGGTTTTCCTGGGTTCACGAAGATGTTTTTGCGTTCCTCGTTGCCGTTTGGTGACACTTTGATGTAACTTATCTGTATGATACTGTCCTTTGCAATGTCGAGACCCGTCGTTTCAAGGTCGAATATTATGAGAGGTTTGGTGAGGTTGAGTTTCATATCTTAGTTAAAATCCCATCCTGTCCGCCTTTTATGTTAGGCGGGCAGGATGGTTTGTTTTGGTGGATTATGTTGTTTGTTGGCGACTATTGATTTTTGTCATGCTGTCTTGGCAGGTGTGATTGCCCGTTTACTCGTTCAGTAGCATAGGCATTATAAGCATCAGGACGTCCTCCCCCTCGGGCTGTTCGCTTGGCTTTATCACACCAGCGCGGCTTGGGTCGGCAAGTTCTATCACCACTTCCTCGCTTTCAATGTTGTTCAGTATCTCAAACAGCGTGGAGCCCTTGAAGCCTATGCTCATCTGTGCGCCGTTGTATTCGCACGCCACATCCTCGTAAGCACTTGTAGCGAAGTCTATGTCCTCGGAGTTTAGTTCGATGTTGTTGAGGCTTAAGCGCAGTTTTATCAGTTGTGTGCTCTCGCTGGCGAATGGTATCACGCGCCGCAGTGCGCTCATCAGTGCTTTACGGTCAGCCGTCATTACGTTCGGGTTGTCCTGTGGTATCACTGAAGCGTAGTTAGGGTAACGTCCCTCTATGAGCCTGCAAGATAAGATGCCGCCGGGAAATACAATCTCGGCGTTGTTGCTGTTGAACTTTATTGTCACCGTTTCTTCATCGCCTATTGATAGCACGCTGCGCAGCAACCCTGCCGGCTTCTTCGGCAGTATGAACGCCGCGGGCACCTCTGTCTTGCAGGCAAACAGCGTGTTGCGCACCATTTTGTGCCCGTCGCTCGCCACTATGTTGAGGCAATCCTCCTTTAAGTCGAAGTAAATGCCGTTCATTATCATGCGCAACTCATCGTTGGCGGTGGCAAACAGCGTGCGTTGTATGTTCTCAGCCAGTGCTCCGGCTGTCAGCGTGGTCTCAGTGTATTGTCCCTCCAGCGACTGTGGTATGGGGTATTCGTCCGCGCTTTGTCCCACTATGCGGTAGTTACCGTTCTGATATAGCATCCTTATGCTGTTGTCATCAGTGTTTACTTCGAATGTCAGCGGCTGTTCCGCCAATTCTTTTACCGCGGTGAGTATGATGCGGTTGGGTACGCAGAAGGCGCCCTCGCCGTCACATTCTATGAGTTCCACGACACATTTCATCATGTTGGCGTTGTCGCTGGCGGTCAGCGTCAGCTTTCCCTCTTTCACCTCAAAAAGGAAACTGTCGAGTATAGAAAGTGAATTTTTTGAGTTAATGACTTTCGCAAGGGTGGCGAGTTTGCTGCTTAAAGCAGAAGAAGATAGTGTAAATCTCATTATTGTAGCTTTAATTTTTTTTTGTTTTTCTATGTCTTGTAATTTAGTATTGTATGCGCACATAAATATATGTCCGCCAAAAGTTATGCAAAAATACAAAAAAGTCGCGTGCCAAACAAAAAAAACAACAAAAAGTTTCTTATTTTACCGTTTTTTTCGTAATTTCGCAACAGAAATCGAAATTCATCAAAGAAAAAGAAAAGAAAAAGGACAATGGAATTACAAGGAAAAGTTATCGCTGCCCTGCCAGAACGCAGTGGCGTGAGTCAGCGTGGGGAATGGAAGTCGCAGGAGTTTGTTATCGAGACGCATGACGCGCAGTATCCCCGCAAGCTGGTCTTCACCGTCTTCGGCATCGAGCGCTTGCAGCGTTTTAATATACAAGTGGGGCAGGAGGTCCTTGTGGCGTTCGATATTGACGCCCACGAGTGGAATGGTCGTTGGTTCAACGATGTACGAGCCTTTGATGTGCGCCAGGTGGACCCGATGCAGTATGGCGCGCCGCAGGCTGCCCCTGTTGCGGCCGCTCCCGTCAGCGCCGCTCCCACACCGTCTGCCGCTCCAGCTGTTGACAGCGCGGAGGACCTGCCGTTTTAGTTCGCTCTACATCTCACACCTCGTTACAAGGTAGCCCATGAAGGAATACACGACATACAAACTACGACTGAAACCTGCCATACTGGAGGAGGCGCAGAAGTGTTTCGCGCACTCAGGCATCCGTGCCGTTAAGATGGATGATATAGCGAAGCACCTCGGTATCTCAAAGCGTACCGTGTACGAGTTGTATGCCACCAAGGAAGACCTTGTGTGCGAGGTCGTGGCAAAGTGGCACGCGGAGCGCGACAAGCGCATACAGTCTGTCGTGGCATCGTGTGCCAGCACCATGGACGTACTCATTGAAGTGCTCAATATGCAGCTTGAGATAGCCGCCAACATCAACTTCAGCTTCTTTCAAGATATTTACAAATACCCCAAGGTGGCTAATGCCATTAATGAGTATGGTGAGCGGCAGAATGCATACGCGGCTCAGTTTTTTGCGCAGGGGGTTAAAGAAGGGTTCTTCAGGGAGGAGGTCAACTATGCGGTGTTCAATAGGATAGTCTCTGGTACTATGGAAATGCTTTGCGCAGATAATCGTTTCGACGACCTTACGTACAAGGAACTGTTCTTCGGCTATCTCTACGTTATGATACGTGGTTTCTGCACGTCGAAGGGGATGGAGAAGATAGACAAGTTCGCGGACACGCATTTTTCTGATTAGCAAGGACTGCTCAGAACATAGTATTGCCGCCCTGCCAGCGTCAGCGGAAGACAACCTTCCGTCGCCGCTGGCGGGGCGGTGGCGTTTCCGGAGGTGCGTCTTGATGGGGTGGTGGCGCAAAAACAGAAAACTCTCCCTGCTGTGTTAAATTGTGCCCGCCGGACAAATATGCCATAAACGCGGCGATGCACTCAGGCGGCCTGTAAGGCAGCAAAAACGGGATGTTCTTTTTTTGCGTTTTCGTGGAATAGGCGGAAAAGTACAATCTCTCTGCTTTTATCTTGCAAAAGCAGAGAGATTGCATCCTGATAGCTATCATTTTACCTCGTCGTTGCTATGATTTTGCTTCGCCTTTATGGTAATATCGCACCTGAATATTGTGAAGTTTGACGGTTTTGTGGTACAATAAGACAGAAAAAGTATGCACCCGAGCCGCGGTTAAGGAAACTTTAACGTTTGCGCAGGGGAAGTGTTAAATGAGAATGTCGGGTGCTCTTGGGGTAGGCAAGGCGTCCCTGTCACGCCTCCAAACGTTTCCGCCGACAAAATATTTCGTCTCTGTAAATTATTTTTAAGGGAATTATTTGTGGAATAAAAAAAATGTAGTAACTTTGCAAAGAAATTGGGCGGTGTGTGAAATGTGCCGTCGGAAACTCAATATAAATGTAATTATTTTTTTTAGTTTTTAGTAATAGACGAAAACAACCTGGCGTACAATGAAAAAGATATTATTGGTAGTATTGCTCGGCGCAATGACCCTCATGTTCTCGGGATGCGTGATGACTAAGCAGGTTACGTATTTTCAGAATCTTGACTCGGTGGACATTACAAAGCGTGTGGTAGTGCCAGAGGCACGTGTGAAGACAAATGACGAACTCACCATACTTGTTTCGTCTGTCACGCCCGAAGCGGCGGAGCCGTTTAACATGAACATCGGCGCAAGGACTTCCACCTCTATGTCCAACACCACCGCGGGCAAGGGTATGTACTCTTACATCGTTGATAAGGAAGGCAACATCAACTTCCCGGTAATTGGCAAAATAAATGTTGTCGGCTTGACACGTCCTCAAGTGGAAGATAAGCTGACGGAGGCCATCAAACCCTATTTTGCCGAGACGGAAAATCCTGTTGTCAAGGTTCGCTTTACCAGCTTCCGCATCACTATTATAGGTGAGGTCACCGGGTCGAGGGTTATCAATGTGGAAAACGAGCGTATCTCTATAATAGAAGCATTGGCACAGGCAGGAGACCTTTCCGTATATGGCATGAGACCTAACGTGCTGCTTGTGCGCGAGAACTCGACGGGCGAGAAGATGGCGTACCGCTACAATCTTAACGATGCCAATCTCTTCAATTCGCCTTATTACTACCTTGAGCAGAACGATATCATCTACGTTGAGCCGCATAAGGCGAAGGCCCGCAGTGCCGACGTCAGCTCATATACGTTCTGGACACCTATATCAAGTGTCCTCGTATCGTTAGCAACGTTGGCAATCAGCCTTACCAAGTAATCCCAGAATACAGAGTTGATATGGAGAGCAAAGCTTTTCGTATTGACTCTTTTTTCTAAATGAGAGTGCCACCCGTGCGGGGAGTTAATGTCCGAAGAGGCGTATGTGGTGGCGGGTTATGACAAACGCAAATATAAATCTAATATAAATATGTGTGGAATAGTTGGATATATAGGGACGAGGGATGCCTATCCAATCCTCATCAAGGGCTTGAAGAGGCTTGAATACCGTGGTTACGACTCTGCCGGGTGCGCCATGCTCTCCGCGCAAGACGGGAGACTTAACGTTTACAAAGCAAAGGGAAAGGTCTCAGACCTTGAGAAGTCAGCGGCAGACAAGGACGTCAGTGGCACGATAGGCATAGCCCATACGCGGTGGGCCACACACGGCGTGCCCAGCGAAGCCAACGCGCACCCACATATAAGCCAGAGCGGCAACCTTACGCTGGTTCACAACGGCATAATAGAGAACTACGCTACGCTGCGCGAGCAACTAAAGGGGCGCGGCTACGACTTTAAGAGCGAGACGGACACAGAGGTGCTGGTGCAGTTGATAGAATATGTCATGGTGTCAAACGGAGTGGACCTCCCCACGGCTGTCAGGGGAGCACTGAGCCAGGTGTTCGGCGCCTATGCCATAGCGGTGATAGACAGAAGGCATCCTGAGGTGCTCGTGGCGGCTCGCAAGTCATCGCCCCTCGCCGTTGGCGTGGTGGACGACAACTCCGAGTTCTTCCTTGCCTCAGACGCTTCGCCGATAGCGGAATACACCAAGCACATCGTGTACCTGAAAGACGAGGAACTCGCCGTGATAGAGCGCGGGAAGGGTCTGGAACTGCTGAAACTGAATGGTGAGCAGGCCAACGCGGAGGTGCGCGAGGTGAATGTTGACCTCTCTATGCTCGACCACGACGGTTATCCGCACTTCATGTTGAAGGAGATATTCGACCAACCCAACGTGCTGAGGGACTGTATGCGCGGCAGAATAGTGGAGTCTCCGTACTCCCATGAGCCACAGGTGATACTCTCAGCCGTGACAAACAACCGCCGCCAGCTGTTGCAGGCCAAGCGTATAGTAATCGTTTCGTGCGGCACCTCATGGCACGCGGGCCTCATAGGCAAACAACTCATTGAGCATTTCTGCCGAATACCCGTGGAGGTGGCATACGCCAGCGAGTTCCGTTACTCCGACCCCGTGATAGGCCACGACGACGTGGTGATGGCTATATCGCAGTCGGGCGAGACCGCCGACACACTCGCCGCGATACAGTTGGCGAAGCAGCAGGGGGCGTTGGTGTTCGGCATAGTCAACGGCGTTGGCTCGTCGATAGCGCGAGAGTCGGACACTGGCACATATATACACGTGGGACCAGAGATTGGCGTGGCATCGACAAAGGCGTTTACTGGTCAGGTGACGGTGCTTACAATGCTGTCTTTGGCATTGGGCATGGCGAAAGGAACAGTGGAGCAGGATGAGTACGAGGAGACCATCAATGAACTTATACGGATACCTGACAAGATAAAGAAAATCCTTGAGCAGAACGATAAGATAGCAAAGATAGCCCAGACCTATACGTACGCCCACAACTTCCTGTACCTCGGACGTGGATGGAACTACCCCGTGGCACTTGAAGGCGCACTGAAACTGAAGGAGATAAGTTACATACACGCAGAGGGTTATCCCGCCGCGGAGATGAAACATGGTCCGATAGCACTGGTTGACGCGGAGATGCCAGTGGTGTTCATTGCCACCCGCCATACGCTTTACCAGAAGATTATCTCCAATATGCAGGAGGTGATATCGCGCCACGGCAGCATAATAGCCATTGTGACGGAGGGCGACGAACAGGTGAAGGGCATGGTGAAAGAGGTGATAGAACTGCCGGAGACACTCGCATGCCTTGACCCGCTGCTCAGCGTGATACCGCTACAACTGCTGTCATACCACGTGGCCGTGGCGAAGGGCTTGAACGTGGACCAGCCACGCAACCTCGCCAAGTCGGTAACGGTGGAATAAGGCAAGACACAACAACACAACAACAGATATACAGATAATGGA
This sequence comes from Prevotella sp., assembly GCA_022773825.1. Taxonomy (GTDB): domain Bacteria; phylum Bacteroidota; class Bacteroidia; order Bacteroidales; family Bacteroidaceae; genus Prevotella. The sequence goes on along the minus strand of JALFOF010000022.1, from coordinate 26,563 downwards.
ACCTCTAAAGCATGAATGTGGCGTAGCAATGATACGCTTGCTGAAACCGCTGGAACATTATCAGGAGAAGTATGGCACGTGGATGTATGGCATCAACAAACTGTACCTGATGATGGAGAAACAGCACAACCGGGGACAGGAAGGTGCTGGCCTGGCAGCCGTGAAACTGAATGTGAAGCCCGGCAACGAGTATATGTTCCGCGAGAGGGCGGAAGGCTCGAATGCCATAAAGGAAATCTTCTCAACGGTGCATGGCAAATTCAAGGGACTGACAAAGGAGCAGTTTTCCGATGTGCGGTACGCGCGTGAGAACCTCGCCTTCGCGGGGGAGTTGTATATGGGGCACCTAAGGTACAGCACCACTGGCAAGAGTGGTATCTCATACGTGCACCCCTTTCTCCGGAGAAACAACTGGAAGGCGAAAAACCTATGCCTCTGCGGAAACTTCAACATGACGAACATTGACGAAATCTTTGAACGTCTGACAAAGCAGGGGCAGTACCCGAGGATTTACAGCGACTCCTACATAATGCTTGAACTAATGGGGCATCGCCTCGACAGGGAGGTGGAGCGCAACTACGGACTGGCAAGGGAACTGGGGTTGCAGGATAATGACATAACGGCGTTCATAGATAGCCACGTGGATATGGCAAATGTGCTCTCCACCTCAATGCAGTACTTCGACGGCGGATATGTGGTGTGCGGAATAACCGGTAGCGGCGAGATGTTCGCCATGCGTGACCCGTGGGGCATACGCCCCGCGTTCTTCCATCTCGATGACGAGGTGATGGCACTGGCAAGTGAGCGCCCCGTCCTGCAGACAACCTTCGACCTGCACGTGGACGACATAGTAGAGCTGATGCCCGGAGAGGCAATATTCGTGAACAGGGCAGGAAAGGTTAGAAGGAAGCAGATAATAGAGCAGAAAGGTGACAGCAAATGTTCTTTCGAGAGAATCTACTTCAGCAGGGGCTCCGACACCGACATATACAATGAGCGCAAGAAACTCGGCGAACAACTCACGGAGCCGATACTGAAGGCCGTGGACTACGACCACAAACATACAGTGTTCTCCTATATCCCGAATACGGCGGAGGTAGCGTATTACGGTATGTTGACAGGCTTCAAGCACTATGTCAACCAGCAGAAGGTGGAGCAGTTACTCGCATTGGGACGGATGCCGTCAAGGGAAGAGCTGACAGCCATGCTCGCAGAATATGTACGCTCGGAGAAGATAGCGTGGAAGGATATCAAACTGAGGACGTTCATCAGCGAAGGGAGCACACGCAACGACCTTGCCTCGCACGTATATGACGTGACTTACGGCTCGGTGCAGGAGGGAGTGGACAACCTTGTCATAATAGATGACTCCATAGTGCGTGGCACAACCCTCAAGGAAAGCATACTGAAAATCCTTGACCGCCTCAAACCGAAGAAGATAGTGATAGTGAGCAGCGCGCCGCAGATACGCTATCCCGATTACTACGGCATAGACATGGCAAGGCTGGAAGAGTTCTGCGTGTTCCGCGCGGCAATACAGCTGCTGAAGGACAAGGGCATGGAGGAACTCATAAAGAGCGTTTATGACGAGTGCAGGAACGAACTGCTGAAGCCGAAGGAGAAAATGGTGAATAAGGTGAGGAGGATATACGAACCGTTCACCGTGGAGGAGATAAACCGCAAGATCGTGGAGATGTTGCATCCGGAGGGCATGACGACACCAGTGGAACTGGTGTTCCAAAGCATCGAAGGACTGCATAAGGCGATACCAAACCACAAGGGAGACTGGTATTTCACAGGGAACTATCCCACGCCGGGCGGCACGAAACTGTGTTTGCAGGCATTCGTAAACTATTATGAGAAGTATGCCAGCCAGCTCTCACAGGTGAACATGGTGTGGCAGTAAGGAAAAGATAATAACACAACAAATAAAGACCCGCGCAAGACATACGCCCTGCAGGAAGGGAGATGGAGCGGGAAGGGTAAAATGAAAAAGGTAACATTAGTTTTACAGGACGGAACAAAGTTCCACGGAAAGTCATTCGGATACGATAAGCCCGTAGCAGGAGAAGTGGTATTCAATACCGCAATGATGGGCTACCCAGAGAGCCTTACCGACCCATCGTATGCTGGGCAGTTGATGGTTCTTACCTACCCATTGGTGGGAAACTACGGCGTGCCGCCGTTCTCTTTTGAAGACAACGGGCTGCCGACATTCATGGAGAGCGACAAAATATATGCTTCGGCAATAATAGTTGCTGATTACAGCACGGAATACAGCCATTGGAACGCTAAGGAAAGCCTCGCGGAATGGTTGAAGCGTGAGCAGGTGCCAGGGATAACGGACATCGACACACGAGAGTTGACAAAGGTGTTGAGGGAGCACGGCGTGATGATGGGAAAGATAATATTCGACGATGAGCCGGAAAATATACCAGTGGCAGATTATGAAGGCGTGAACTTCGTGGACAAGGTATCGACAAAGACCATCAAGACATACAACGTAGGCGCACCAAAGAAAGTGGTGCTTGTGGACTGCGGCGTGAAGGCTAATATAATAAGGTGTCTCATAAACCGAGGTTGCGAGGTGATACGTGTGCCATGGAACTATGACTATACGGATATGGTATTTGACGGATTGTTCCTTGCCAACGGTCCGGGAGACCCGGATATGTGCGAGGATGCGGTGGAGATAATACGCAAGCAGATGCAGATGAGCGACAAGCCGATATGCGGTATCTGCATGGGCAACCAGCTACTCGCAAAGGCTGCCGGGGCAAAGATATACAAACTTAAGTACGGACACCGCTCACATAACCAGCCAGTGCGCATGGTTGGTACGGAGAAGTGTTTCGTGACATCGCAGAACCACGGATATGCCGTAGATGCAACAACGCTCGGCAGTGAGTGGGAAGAACTGTTCGTAAATATGAATGACGGCTCCAATGAGGGCATAAGGCACAAGACAAAGCCTTGGTTCTCAAGCCAGTTCCACCCAGAGGCTTGCTCTGGACCAGTGGACACGGAATTCATGTTCGACAAATTCGTGGCTACTCTCTGATGTTATTAAGTATTTAGTAAAAAGAAATTACAATGAAAGACGAAAATATAAAGAAAGTACTTCTTCTCGGTTCCGGTGCACTGAAGATTGGTGAAGCTGGCGAATTTGACTATTCCGGCTCGCAGGCGCTGAAAGCATTGCGCGAGGAAGGAGTGGAGACAGTGCTTATAAACCCCAATATCGCTACGGTGCAGACTTCAGAGGGCGTAGCGGACAAAATCTATTTCCTGCCTGTTCAGCCATATTTCGTTGAGCGTGTGATACAGGAGGAGAAGCCAGACGGCATACTTCTCGCATTCGGAGGACAGACAGCGCTTAACTGTGGCGTGGAGCTTTACCAGTCAGGCGTGCTTGAAAAGTATAATGTAAAAGTGCTTGGTACGCCTGTTCAGGCTATTATGGACACGGAGGACCGCGAGCTCTTCGTTAAGAAACTGGATGAGATAGATGTCAAAACCATCAAGTCTCATGCGTGCGAGAACATAGAGGAGGCACGTAGCGCGGCGGCAAAGCTGGGCTATCCAGTCATAATACGTGCGGCGTATGCGCTCGGAGGACTTGGCTCTGGCTTCTGCGATAATGAGGAAGAGCTGAACCAACTCGCGGAGAAAGCGTTCTCGTTCTCACCGCAGGTGTTGGTAGAGAAATCTCTGAAGGGATGGAAAGAGATAGAGTATGAGGTGGTGCGCGACCGTTATGATAATTGCATCACAGTGTGTAACATGGAGAACTTCGACCCACTCGGAATACATACGGGTGAGTCTATAGTCATAGCACCATCGCAGACGCTGACCAATTCTGAATACCATAAGCTCCGCGCCCTTGCGATAAAGATTATCCGACACATAGGAATAGTGGGCGAGTGCAATGTGCAGTATGCCTTCGACCCTAAGTCAGAGGACTACCGCGTCATAGAGGTTAACGCGCGACTGTCACGCTCTTCCGCCCTTGCCTCAAAGGCTACAGGATACCCTCTCGCTTTCGTTGCGGCGAAATTGGGTATGGGTTACGGGCTCTTTGAACTGAAGAACTCTGTGACAAAGACCACTTCTGCCTTCTTCGAGCCAGCGCTTGACTATGTAGTCTGCAAGATACCGCGCTGGGATCTCTCCAAGTTCCGCGGCGTAGACAAGGAACTGGGCTCCTCAATGAAGTCCGTGGGAGAGGTCATGGCCATAGGTCGTAACTTTGAAGAAGCTATCCAGAAGGGCTTGCGCATGATAGGACAGGGGATGCATGGCTTCGTGGAGAACAAGGAATTTGAGATAGACGACATAGAGAGCGCACTGAAAGCACCTACAGATAAACGCATCTTCGTTATAGCCAAAGCCTTGAAACGCAAGATATATAACGTGAACCAGATTCACGAAATGACAAAGATAGACAAGTGGTTCCTTGAGAAGTTGCAGCATATCGTTGACATTGACGACAGACTTGACAAGTGCACGTCGGTTAATGTGCTTGAGAAGGAATTGCTACGCGAGGCAAAGGTGTATGGCTTCACAGACTTTCAGGTGGCTCGTGCCGTGGGGCTGGAGAAAGAATTGGGTAACATGCACAAGGCAATACTTACAGTCCGTGCTCTTAGAAAGCGCATGGGAGTGCTGCCAGTGGTGAAGCAAATTGATACGCTCGCTGCCGAATATCCAGCGCAGACCAACTATCTTTACCTTACGTACGCAGGTGTTTCACATGACATAGAGTACGTCGATGACAAGAAATCCATAGTGGTGCTCGGCTCAGGAGCATACCGCATCGGCTCGTCTGTGGAGTTCGACTGGTGCGGTGTGCAGGCTTTGAACACCATACGCAAGCAGGGTTACCGCTCGGTGATGATAAACTACAACCCGGAGACCGTATCGACAGACTATGATATGTGCGACCGCTTGTACTTTGACGAGCTGACATTTGAGCGTGTAATGGATATCCTCGACCTTGAGAACCCTAATGGAGTCATTGTCTCTACGGGCGGACAGATACCCAATAACCTCGCTATGCGTCTTGATGCGGAGAACGTTCCCATTCTTGGTACATCGGCAAAAGACATTGATAACTGTGAAGACCGTGCGCAGTTCTCTTCCATGCTTACCAGAAATGGCATAAACCAGCCCGAATGGTCTGCGTTAACGTCTATGGATGACATAAACAAGTTTATTGACAAGGTAGGTTTTCCTGTGCTGGTGCGTCCTTCATACGTCCTCTCTGGCGCGGCAATGAACGTTTGTTCAAATAGGGATGAATTGGAGAAATTCCTGCAACTGGCGGCAAATGTCAGCGAGGACCACCCCGTAGTGGTGAGCCAGTTTATCGAACACGCAAAGGAAATAGAAATGGATGCGGTGGCGAAGGACGGTGAAATCATGGCTTACGCAATATCAGAGCATATCGAGTTCGCAGGAGTACATTCAGGTGACGCTACCATACAGTTCCCTCCGCAGAAGCTGTACGTGGAAACCGTGCGCCGCATAAAGCGCATCTCAAAGCAGATAGCAAAGGAGTTGCACATCTCTGGACCTTTCAACATACAGTATATGGCGCGTGACAACGACATACTCGTCATAGAATGTAACCTCCGTGCGTCGCGTTCATTCCCATTTGTCAGCAAGGTGCTGAAGCTGAACCTCATCGACCTCGCTACGAAGATTATGCTCGGAGTACCAGTTGAGAAGCCTTCCAAGAACCTTTTCGACCTTGATTACGTCGGCATCAAAGCGAGCCAGTTCTCTTTCAACCGTCTGCAAAAGGCCGATCCTGTGCTCGGCGTGGATATGGCATCAACGGGTGAGGTGGGTTGTATCGGCAATGATACTTCCTGTGCGTTGCTGAAGGCAATGCTGTCTGTTGGCCATCGCATTCCGAAGAAGAACATATTGCTCTCCACCGGCTCTACAAAGCAGAAGGCAGAGATGATGGATGCAGCGAGGATGCTCGTGAAACACGGCTACCAGTTGTATGCTACCGGTGGAACATACAAGTTCCTTACAGAGAACGGCATACCGAGTGTGGAGGTCTTTTGGCCATCGGACGAAGGCAAGACACCACAGGCTCTTGATATGCTCCATAACAAAGAGATAGACATGGTGGTAAATATTCCGAAGAACCTTACAGTCCGTGAGTTGGACAATGGTTACAAGATACGCCGTGCGGCCATAGACCTCAACATCCCGTTGATAACAAATTCGCGTCTTGCGTCTGCCTTTATCAACGCCTTCTGCACTATGCCGCTTGACGAAATCGCCATCAAGCCTTGGCAAGATTACAAATAAACAGTAACAATATATACAATATGCAGAACATTTTTCGCGGGCTTGGCATAGCCCTCGTCACGCCGTTCAATGAGGATGGCACAGTGGATTATAATTCACTGGCGTCAATAATCGCTTACCAGTTGGACAATGGAGCAGACTTCCTCTGCATCCTTGCCACCACTGGCGAGACACCTTGCCTTTCGCCGAAGGAGTATTACGAAGTCAAGCAGTTCATTGTAAAGCAGGTAGCAGGGCGTGTCCCCCTCCTTATGGGTTGCGGAGGCAACAATACTGCCGCTATCATTGAGACGCTTAAGACCTTCGACTTCAGCGGCATCGACGGCATACTCTCCGTTTGCCCTTATTACAACAAACCGTCACAAGAAGGGCTTTACCAGCATTTCAAGGCGATAGCCGGGGCTACGAAGCTACCTATCGTGCTGTACAATGTGCCAGGGCGTACAGGCATCAACCTCAAGCCTGAGACTACTTGTCGCCTTGCTGCCGACTGCGACAATATTGTCGCCATCAAGGAAGCAAGCGGTTCTATAGAGCAGGTTGACGAGATAATAAAGTATAAACCCGCGGATTTTGAAGTCCTCTCTGGCGATGACTCCCTCACGTTCCCTATGATAGCATGTGGGGCGGTTGGTGTTATCTCAGTAATAGGCAACGCATTGCCCAAGGAGTTCTCACGTATGATACGTCTGGAGTTCCGTGGCGAGTTCGGTGCGGCACAGAAAATACACCACAAATTCACAGACCTGTACGGTCTTCTCTTCGTCGATGGTAACCCAGCGGGTGTCAAAGCACTGATGAATGAGATGGGGCTGTTGAAGAATATTCTACGCCTCCCCCTTGTGCCAACGCGCCTTACCACTCGTCAGAAGATAGCACAGGTACTCAAAGACCTAAAACTTTAGTATGGAATACAGCGTTTCCCTCGACTTGATGGAGTTCATTGAGCGTAGCATTCTTCCACGTTATGCGGCATTTGACGCGGCACATAACATGGAGCACGTGATGCACGTCATCAAGTCTTCGGGTGCTTTGGCACGCAAGATGGGCGCAGATGCCAACATGGCATACGCCATTGCCGCGTACCATGACCTCGGGTTGGAGGGACCGCGCGCCATACACCACATCACGGGCGGCAAGATACTACGTGCCGACAAAAGGCTCGAGAAGTGGTTTTCGCGCCAGCAGATAGAGACGATGGCGCAGGCGGTGGAGGACCATAGGGCCTCTGCCTCACGCGCCCCACGCTCCCTTTATGGTAAGATTGTAGCCGAGGCCGACCGTGACCTCTTGCCAGAGGTAGTGTTCCGGCGTACCGTGCAATTCGGCATGGAGCATTATCCCGAGAAGGATATGGAGGAGCAGTGGATACGTTTCCGCGAGCATATCAGCCAGAAGTATTCCGCTTCCGGCTATATACACTTGTGGATACTTGGCTCCGAGAATGAAAGTAACCTTAAGGAGCTGCGCGCCATCATTGCCGATGAGGATCTGTTGAAGGATACGTTCAACCGTATATACCAGACATTAAGCAAAGAAGCGAAATGAGACGCAGTGGCACTATGGCGGCACAACCTGTCGTCACCAATTCATTCATAGCATGGTTTCTCGCATCGAGACCAAAGACTCTCGCTGCCGCCGCGGTGCCTGTAATGCTTGGAGCAGCATACGCATGGCACACCACTGGCGGAGAAGGATGCGACTACGTGCCGATGGCACTATGTTTCCTGTTCGCTTTCATCATGCAGATAGACGCAAATTTTGTCAATGACTATTTCGACTGTGTCAAAGGCGGTGACAATGAGATGCGACTCGGACCTCTCCGCGCGTGCCAGCAAGGATGGGTCACGTTGCCAGCCATGCGTCGTGCCATAGCTGTCACATCCATTCTTGCCTGCATAGCGGGCTTACCGCTGATACATTACGGTGGTTGGGAGCTCGTAGGCATAGGGGCATTATGCCTCCTTTTCTGCTTCCTATATACCACACTACTTGCCGGTAGAGGCATGGGCGACCTGCTTGTTGTAGTATTCTTCGGTATAATACCATGCTGCTTCACATACTATGTCATGGTGCCAGCTGCGCAGCAGACGTTTGAACAGATGCCATGGGTGCTTGCAATAGCCTGCGGGTTGGTTGTTGATACATTATTATTAATCAACAACTACCGCGACATTGACAATGATAGGGCTGTCGGCAAGAAGACACTCATAGTCATAATCGGCAGAAAAGCCGGAGAACTGCTTTACCTAATGGTAGTCCCTGTCGCCCAGACGCTGATTGTTCTCAGTGTTGGACTTACCGTTCAGAGTCTCGTTCTGTCGCTTCCCACACTCCTCCTTCATCTCTTTACGTGGCATACAATGCGTTCCATTGGGTGTGGTTCAGCCCTTAACAAAGTTCTTGGAATGACGGCCCGCAACATATTTATATTCGGGGTAATGACATCTCTACTTGTCATTATAGCGTAAAAAACAGGTAAAAGTGCACAGAATTCCAATTTTGTGCACTTTTTGTTTGCTACATTCAAATAAAATGAGTACCTTTGCTCCGCAAAGTGGAAAAGACATTATCTGCCATGCAGCTAATAAACGAAAGATGTCTAAAATAAACTTTAAACAATAAATCAATGAAGAAGTACAATTTTAATGCGGGTCCTTCTATGCTCCCACGTGAAGTTATTGAAGCGACTGCCGCACAATGTCTTGACTTTAACGGTTCAGGACTCTCACTGATGGAAATCAGTCACCGCGCAAAAGACTTTCAGCCAGTTGTAGATGAGGCTGTAGCTTTGTTCAAGGAACTCCTCCAGATACCAGAAGGTTATTCGGTAGTGTTCCTCGGTGGCGGCGCATCGCTTGAGTTCTGCATGATTCCTTATAACTTCCTTGAGAAGAAAGCCGCTTATCTTAACACTGGAGTGTGGGCCAAGAAGGCAATGAAAGAGGCTAAACTGTTTGGTGAGGTAGTTGAGGTGGCGTCTTCAGCGGAAGCTACATACACCTATATTCCAAAGGATTATACCATACCTGCTGACGCAGACTATTTCCATATCACTTCCAATAACACAATCTATGGTACTGAGATACGCAAGGATTTGGATTCACCCGTACCAGTAATAGCTGATATGTCATCCGATATCTTCTCTCGTCCGATTGATGTCAGCAAGTATGGCATGATTTATGGCGGTGCTCAGAAGAACCTTGCAATGGCAGGTGTTACCTTCGTTATCGTGAAGAACGACCTCCTCGGCAAGGTGTCACGTCAGATACCAACCATGCTTGACTATCGTACACACGTTGATAAGGGCTCTATGTTCAACACACCTCCTGTCGTTCCTATCTACTCTGCCCTTGAGACTCTCCGTTGGATTAAGCGCAATGGCGGTGTTGAGGCAATGGCAAAGCTTGCCCAGCAGCGTGCTGACATAGTATATGGTGAGATTGACCGCAACAAGCTCTTCAAGGGTACGGCAAATGTTGAGGACCGTTCTCTGATGAACCTTTGCTTCGTTATGAACGATGAGTATAAGGAGTTGGAGCAGGAGTTCCTTGACTTCGCAATGAAGGAGCGCGGCATGGTAGGCATCAAGGGACACCGTTCAGTAGGTGGCTTCCGTGCTTCATGCTACAATGCGCAGACCATTGAGGGTTGCGAGGCACTTGTTGCCTGCATGAAGGAATTTGAGGCGAAACACTAATTTTTAGGTGTTAGGTTTTTGGTTGAAGGTTTTAGGTCTGCCGTTAACAATATAAGGCGAAGTGACCTACAACCTACAACCAAAAACCTAATACCACAATAAAGATAAAATCATGGCAAAAGTATTAGTAGCAACAGAGAAGCCTTTCGCTGCTCCCGCGGTGGCAGGCATCAAAGAAGTCATAGAAGGCGCAGGTTTTGAACTCGTACTTCTTGAGAAATATACAGAGAAGGCGCAGCTGCTCGCAGCCGTTGCCGATGTTGACGCGATAATAATCCGTTCCGACAAGGTTGACGCGGAAGTGCTCGATGCTGCCAAGAACCTCAAAATCGTGGTGCGCGCAGGTGCAGGCTACGACAATGTTGATTTAGCGGCAGCTACAGCTCACAACGTAGTCGTTATGAACACACCAGGTCAGAACGCTAACGCAGTGGCAGAGCTCGTGCTCGGTCTTCTCGTATATGCAGTGCGCAATTTCTATAACGGCAAGGCAGGTAGCGAGTTGATGGGCAAGAAGCTCGGCATCCTCGCATTCGGTAACGTAGGTCGCAACGTGGCACGCATAGCTAAGGGCTTCGGCATGGACGTATGCGCATACGACGCTTACTGCCCCGCAGACGTGATAGAAGCTGCTGGCGTCAAGGCAATGGCGTCTCAGGCAGACCTTTTCAAGGAGTGCGACGTGGTGTCTCTCCACATCCCCGCTACGGCAGAGACGAAGCAGTCCATCAACAAGGCACTCTGCCAGACGATGAAGAAGAACGCTATCCTTATCAACACCGCTCGCAAGGAGGTTATAGATGAGGCTGGACTCTTGGAACTGATGGCAGAACGTACCGACCTTAAGTACATCACAGACATCAAGCCAGACGCTGATGCCGACTTCGCGAAGTTTGAGGGACGTTACTTCTCAACCCCGAAGAAGATGGGTGCGCAGACTGCGGAGGCTAACACCAACGCTGGCATCGCTGCCGCAAAGCAGATAGTGGGCTACATCAAGGACGGTATAACAAAGTTCCAGGTAAACAAGTAAATCGTTTTTTCTGGTTGGGCGACTTAGGTTTCAGGTAGCAGGGTGGCTCGATGATATGCCGATGACATTCACCTTGTGGCCTTGCCACGCCGCCCATTTGGACCAGAGAGGTACGAAACTGGTGAGGTTTGCATGGCACATACAATGCAAAGAAAATAATAATGAAGAAGAGACATAGCGATCCCCCGTCGCCATGCCTCTTCTTTTCGTTTGTAAAATCAGATGAAAGTAACGCTCATACAGATGGATATAGCGTGGGGCAATGCTCCCGTCAACCTACGGAGGGCGGAGCACCTAATGCGCGGCGCGGTGGGTTCTGACCTCTATGTGCTGCCAGAGATGTTCACCACGGGCTTCGCTTCAGTGCCATACGATGTGGCAGAGCAAGCGGAAGGCAACACCGTGCAGTGGATGCGGCACATGGCTGACAGTCTCAATGCGGCGGTGGCAGGCTCCGTATGCGTGCAGACCGCCAGCGGAGACTACCGCAACCGGATGTATTTCGTAAAGCCCGGAGGCGACATCAGCCATTATGACAAGCGCCACCTGTTTACTTACGGTGGCGAAGACAAGGCTTACACAAGGGGCGAAAGCACCGTCACGGTGGAGTGGCGCGGTGTGAGGTTCATGCTGCAAGTGTGCTATGACCTCCGCTTCCCCGTCTTCTCGCGTAACGTCATGCGTCGCTATACCCCGCAGGGAGTGGCGGAACCCTTGTACGACTGCTGTATTTACGTGGCAAATTGGCCCGACAGTCGTCGCCGCGTATGGGACACCCTGACGAGGGCACGCGCCTTGGAGAACCAATGTTATGTGCTGGCTGTCAATCGTATAGGCGATGACCCACAGTGCCATTATGACGGTGGCACAGTTATAATCGATGCTTACGGCAAGGACATAGCCAAGGCTTCCGACAACGATGCCGCTGCCATAACTGCCGATATAGACCTTGAGCAGCTGCGCAGTTTCCGCGCCAAGTTTCCCGTTCTGCCCGACGGGGACCTGGCTGAAGGGTGCTGCTATTAAACAATCAAATATCCTGCTATGCGCAAACTCCTTTCCTTACTAATGTTGTTGCTCTTTGCCGCCACGGCGTTTGCGGCAGAACAGTTAAATACCAGTTCCTACATACGTTATGGCGAAACCTACCTTGGCAAGCCGTGGGCAACGCTCCCCGTCACAGAGTTCGCCCGTTTCCGCAAAGAAGGCAACCGTGTAGGCTACGAGACAATCGTCTTTGAGCGTCGTCGTCAGCTTGCCGCCCTCGTCATGGCGGAGATAACAGAGCGCAAAGGGCGTTTCATGCCCGACATAATCAATGGCCTTGAGGCCATGATGGAAGAGCCGTGGTGGGGCATCCCCGCACACTACGGGCATCCCGTGCCGCTTTACAGCGACCAGCCCGTGGACCTCTTCAATGCCGAGTCCGCCTCGCTCATAGCGTGGACGGGCAAGGAACTGAAGGCAGAGCTGGACCGTTTCTCACCGGAATTATACAAGAAGATAGAACGGGAGATAGACCATCGCATCCTGACAAAGGCACTTGGCAGCAAGGATTGGTGGAAGACGGCAGGCATGAACTGGAACCCTTGGATATGCAGTAACTGGCTTACCTGCGTGATGCTCTGCGAGAAAGACCCCGCAAAGCGGCAGCAGGCAGTTACGGAGATAGAGAGTTGCATGAGGGCTTTCATCGATGCCTATCCCGCTGACGGAGGATGCGATGAGGGTACAGGCTATTGGGACCGTGCGGCGGCATCACTCTTCGAGTGCCTTGACTTGATGAAACAGGTAAGGGACGACAGCCTCGCCACCGTGACGGTGCTCGACTACCAGCGCGACAAAGTGGCGCGCATGGGCGCGTATATATATAATATGTATATAGCAAACGGCTATTCCGTCAATTTTGCTGATGCCCACGAGAACAAAAGCGTGGCGCAACTCAACGTGTTGTGGCCCTTCGCACTATACCTTGGCGACGATGCCATGAAGGGCTTTGCCGCATGGCTCGCCAAAGACAAGGACTTCTGGACGAATCCTGCCGCCCTTTACGCACACAGCGGTAACTTCCCCACGCTGGGCAGGGAACTGGCATTGCTAAAACACGTGGATGCCCTCGCCGTGGAGACGCCAAGAGAACCCCAGACAGAGGCATGGCTGCCAGACTTGCAGATAGCCACCATGCGCGGGAAAGACCTCTTCCTTGCCGTGAAAGGAGGTACCAACGGCGAGAGTCACAACCATAACGACGTAGGTTCGTTCATAGTGTACGCCGCTGGCGAGCCGTTGCTCATAGACTGTGGAGTAGGGGAGTACACCTCAAAGACATTCAGTAAGGAGCGTTACACCATCTGGACCATGCAGAGCGATTATCACAACCTGCCGCAGATAAACGGCGAGAGCCAGCGCGACGGCAAGCAGTATCACGCCAAAGTGCTGAAAAACAGCCGCCACTCCATAACGCTCGACATTGCCAAAGCATACCCTCAAGCAGCAGCGGTGGACTCATGGAAACGCACCGTGACGCTAAAAGGCACGGTAGTGGAGGTGACGGAGGACTTCAGGCTCGGCGAATATCGGGAACCATCGCGCCTGATGCTTATGACTACCACCAAACCCGACGTGTCAGAGCCCGGAGAGGTAAGGCTTGGCACGAGCACCATAACCTACTCACCCACGCAGCTCTCCGTTACCGTGGAAGATAAGTCCGCACTCCTCGACCCACTCCTCAACGGTCTGTGGGGAAACCACCTCTACCGCATAGTGATGGAGATACGCAGCAAGAGCACAGCTGGGAAAGTAGTGTATAAGGTGCGGAAATAAGTAGCAAACTCTTTTGTTACAGCGAAGCAGCAGAGCTAAACGGAAGGACTTTCGGATTGAACGAAAAACCAAAACCCTCCAGACACATTCCAATCGCTATGCCTTTGCACCGTAAACGCTATGCTTTGGCACTGTAATAGCAATGCTTTTACGTTGTAATAGCAATGCTTTTATTGTGAGATGGCTATGGGCACTAAAAGAAACAGGATAATACTAACACACAAATCTCAAAAAAACACTTATGAAAAAAGCATTGACCGCATTGGCATTCGGCACTTTCGGTCTCGGTGTGACGGAATTCGTGATGATGGGCATACTGCCCTTCATCGCCGCAGACTTCCGCATCAGCATTCCGCAGGCTGGGTCTTTCATCTCGGCTTACGCCCTTGGCGTGTGCATCGGCGCACCGCTCGTAGCCATGACGGCGCGCACATGGCCGCTGAAACGCATACTCTATATGCTCTGTTCCATCATGGTGCTCGCCTCACTTGCCATGGCTCTCTGTCCCGTCCCTGACGAAGGTCGCGGGACTGGCTGGCAGTTTTGGCTCATGGCACTTTTCCGGCTCTGCGCAGGCATACCCCACGGAGCCTATTTCGGCGTGGGCAGCATAGTGGCGGACAGGCTGTCGAAGGACGGCAAGGCAACACTCGCCGTGGCAATCATGACCTCCGGCATGACCTTTGCCAACCTTGTCGGCATACCACTCGGCACGTTCCTCACCAGCATCGTCAGTTGGCGGCTCGTGTTCGCCTTCTCCTGCCTGTGGAACATCGTCACACTTGCCTGCATAGCACGCTGGATACCATATATGGAGCCGCTGCCCGACACAGGTTTCCGTGGCAATTTCCGTTTCCTGAAACACCTCGCGCCGTGGCTCATCATTTTCGCCACCGTCTTCGGCAACGGCGGCATATTCTGCTGGTACAGCTACATATCGCCCACGCTGACGCAGCTTGCAGGCGTACCAGTGTCGTGGCTCACCATGATGATGGTGCTCGCCGGGGCGGGAATGGTGGCAGGCAACCTCGTAGGCGGCGAGCTCTCCGACCGTATAGGGCCTGGGCAGACGGGGCGGGCGCTGGAGGTAACGATTTTCCTCAGCCTCTTGTTGATAGCTTTCACCGCAGACAACAGCTATCTCCTCGTGCCGCTGATGATGCTGGCTTGCGGCTGTCTCTTCGCCGTGTCGCCCCCACAACAGCTCCTCCTGCTACGTTTCAGCAAGGGTGGGGAACTGATGGGCGGAGCAATGGTGCAGCTCGCGTTCAACCTCGGCAACGCTGTAGGCGCATGGCTTGGCGGACTGCCCATAGATGAGACCGACCCCTCCACCTACCATTACCCTGCCGCCATAGGCGCGGCAATGGCATTGTGCGGCATAGCCTGCTACTCCGTATTCTGCAAGAGGTACGCGTGAATGGAGGTTGGAGGTTAAAAGGTTTTAGGTTATGAGGTTTTAGGTTATGGGGTTTTAGGTTATGGGGTTTTAGGTTATGAGGTTTTAGGTTATGGGGTTTTAGGTTATGAGGTTGTAGGTCGTAGTGTTTGAGGTTGGGGCGAAGTGACCTTCAACCTCAAACCCACAACCTCCTAACCTATCACTACAACCTCCTAACCTGAAAAAACACCCCCTCCATGCAATAAAAAGCTAAAAAGAGCGTTCTTTCGTTAAAGATGCAACCTAAACAACAAATAAAAGAACAATACCATTATGAGAGTAATCATCGAACCAAATTATGACAAATTGTCCAAATGGGCAGCTAATTACGTAGCGTCACGTATAAAAGCCGCCAACCCTACCGCCGAAAAACCCTTCAAACTTGGATGCCCTACTGGCTCTTCACCACTGGGACTATATAAGGAACTGATACAGATGTGCAAGGCAGGGGATATTTCTTTCCAGAACGTCATAACCTTTAATATGGACGAGTACGTCAACCTTCCCGAGGAACACCCTGAGAGTTACCACTCATTCATGTGGACAAACTTCTTCTCGCACATAGACATAAAGAAAGAGAACGTGCATATTCTCAACGGCAATGCGCCCGACTTGGTAAAGGAGTGCGATGATTACGAGAAGGCGATAGAGGCTGCTGGCGGCATAGACCTGTTCATGGGCGGCGTAGGACCCGACGGTCACCTTGCCTTCAACGAGCCTGGTTCTTCGCTCGGAAGCAAGACACGCATCAAGACTCTTGCCACAGACACCATCATAGCCAACTCCCGCTTCTTTGAAGGAAACCTCGAACTCGTGCCGAAGCAGGCGCTGACAGTGGGCATAGGCACTGTGATGGCGGCGCGGGAGGTGCTCATACTCTGCAACGGACATCACAAGGCACGCGCCCTCCAGCACATCATTGACGGGGAAATATCGCATAAATGGACCGCCTCCATGCTCCAGATGCACCCCAAATGCATAGTGGTATGCGATGAAGCTGCCTGCGATGAGCTCACCGTAGCCACCTATAAGTATTACCTTGACAAAGAAAGAGGAAACCTGTAGACACCACTTTCCACCTTATTCCCCCATATAACGGCGCAAGGGGCAGGCGAGTCTCAAAGACTGTCTGCCCCTTGCTGGGTTTTTCAAGCTATGTTAATACCTTACCATCCGTAGGATATGTTGTTCTCCTTGGTGCCTTCGTCATCGTTAAACCAGCCAAGGTCGTCAAGGTTGGTGCTGCGATTTACTGCGTCGCTGGCAGCCATTAGTGTTGCTGGCTCTATCTTGTAAGCCCTGAATTTCGGCGTTGTATATGTCTTTTTCATTGTATGCGTTGTTTTGTTGACTATGTGTTATCTTGCGAATATGGTCTTTCCTTTGGTGATATACATCCATTGTGCAGGTCTGCCAGTACGTCTCCCAAGAAGGTCGTAGTAAGGTATTTTCTCCCCTTCGGCTTGCTTGGTTTGCGTGATGGCTGTCGGAACGCCGTCAAGGCAAATAGCCATCTTTGCGGCATTGGATGCAGTGGCGTTGATGCGGAAGTACGCACGGAACGGAGACAGGCTGACATCGCTGTTAATACGGTATATTCCAGCCCCGGAACTGTTGCCACTGAGAACGTAGTCGCCTTGCGACAGCTTTTCAATCTTAGAGTATGTACCCTCCATTGTGAAGCTGGTTCCACTGGAAATAATGCTGGTAGAGACCGTAGTGTATCGCTTTCCCGTCAGTTTTGTCACGGCGTTGTTCGCCTTGTAGAGGTAAGCCTTGCCAGCTTCGGGAGCAGATACCGACTCGAAGTTGAGCGTATTGTACTCCGTACCCATAGAGGAAGGCTGGTAGAAAGTGCCGTCGGCTCCACCTGTTATAGAGAAGGGACATACTATTGTGGCATAGCTACCGGCGGCGATGTTACGGTATAGCGTGGCGTTTACGGCATTCTTCAGTTCTAATTTCGTTGGAGCTACGAAGTCGTAGCCGTCGTATAGCACAAGGTCATTGATGTAATTCGATACTTGTTCATAGCTCAAGTGATTTGTAAAGTAATTTATATTGTTAGTTAATGTGCGTGATGTGAGAACTTCTTTCCTGACTGAATGTATATCCCGTCGGGTATAGTCTTACTGACAAGGCAACCAGACAGGTTGTAGATATGCTGTGCGTCACCCTCTTTCTTGTCGGCGACAGCCTTGACAGCGGTGGTGTTTCCAAGGTATGTAAGCTTCACATCGGAGAGGAAGCACCACGTGTTACCCTCGTTGCCCGATGCCTCCAATCCGAGGGTCACTGGTCCGTCAATCGTGAGTTCGAAGTCCACGGCGTACAGAGAGTATGTGGCAGAGTTGACGGCGGTGCGGTTTCCGTTGGCAAAGAGATAAACCCCAGCCTTGTTCTGCCCACCGTTGTTATTGTTCCACACTGTCGCTGCCGCATATCCCTCAAAGTGGTATTTGCCTGCTGGGAGGCTTTCTATGGTTTGGTAGATGAGCTTGGAGTTGCTGATGGCATTGCCTCGCCAGTGGCTTATGCCATATCCACTGTGTGCTTCGCTCTGTATTGCGGCAGGCAGTTCCGCGTAGCCAGCCGCCTCGCAGTTGTCACGCAGCCAGCCAGAGCGTGTGTTTGCACTGATGGTGGCATTCTCAATAAGGAAGGAAGCGTTGCCTGTCAGTGCGATATATGTGCTTAGGTTGTCGCGGATGAAGGCATCCATACCTTCCTCCAACTCCCGCTTCATGCAGTTCAGCAATTCCTTCTCCGTTATGCTCTCTATGGCGGCGAGGTGTTTTTCCACAATGCCGCGGAGCTGTTGGCGTGCCTCTGCCTTGTAAGCCTCGTTTTCGTACAGCAACCTTGCCTGTTCCGCCATGGCGAGATAAGAGTTTTTTGCCTCTTGCAGCGGGTCTGCCTTGTGGTTTGCGGAGAGGTCGAAGTCATCGGTGAGGCTGCCTATGCGCGTCAGTTCAAAGCCCGTTACGCAGAACCATCCCTTCGTCCCTCCGCCGTTGGTAGAGGCGTAACCTATGCGCAGCGTACCCTCTTCACCCACGTATATCGTTTCTGTGGTCTGTTTCTCCCAGTGGTCCGCGCTCCATATATCGTCCTTCTTTACGGGCGATTTCACCAAGTGCAGCGGTGTCTCGGCATATACATGCTGGTCATTGATGTTGCCTTCGCCGCAGAGGCTGAGGGCGGAGACCCTGTAAAGTCCCGCCTCAAGCCCTGTAATATCTTGGTAGATGTTGAGAGAAGTGAAGTTGTTACTCCAGTTGTTGTAACACGTCTTCCCCTGTATCGTGGCTGCTCTGAAGTCTCCTCCTGCCGCCACGTTGCTCACTGTCCATCCGTTGTCGCCGTCGGTGAAGTCGGCGTTTACCACTTCTCCGCTCCCCGTGTTGTTGGTAAGAGCCTTGGTCAGTTCATCATAGCTGCCGCTCTCTATCGCCTTTTGCAGGCTTTCGGCCTGCTCCGGAGTGACAGAAGCACTCTCTATGTCCACTATGCCCTGCGCTTCGCTCTTCAGCATCTTCGACATTTCCGTCTCATCGCCCACTACATAGCTCGCAAACGACTTCGGAGCCAGTGTGCATATCACCATCTTGCCGTCCACGTCGAAGCTGAGTGTCTTCTCCGTGCTGTCGTTGTTGCCTATCACTATTACCACGTTGCCGTCGGGCGTGAGGGCGGAGGTTATAAGGTTTGCCTCGTCGCACATCAGTATTTTCGACCCTGCCGGTATGAGGTGCGTGTAGTGCTTGTAAGCGTAATATTCCGGGCAGTAGCGCGCTGTCTTCGTGTTGCTACCCACCTGTACCAGCGCATTCTGCCTCCATCCCCAGGTGCTGTATCCCAAGTCCGTCAGTATGGTGTTCCAATAAGTGTATGTCGTCACCCCGTTGGCGAGGTAATGGTTGCAGAGGTAGAACGTGTGCGCCGCCGCATTCCAATCGAAGGTGCCGCTGCCACATTCACTCTCGGTCATCACCAACTCGTAATCGGGATACGCCTTGCGTACCGCACCTATCTGCTGGCCGCCCTCCCACTGGAAACCTATCTGCTTGCAGTACTTCCCTATATTTGGTGTGTTGAGTATCGTCTCGTACACGTCGTAGTGGTTGGTGTTCATAGTACCTATTATGAGGTTGAGATTTGGCTGGTGCTCTGCCATATACGGTCCGAGATAGTTGGCGAGGAACTTTCCCGTCGTCTCCGCCTTCCATGCGCATCCGGGGTAGGGGGTGTAGGAATACGCCTCGTTCTGGTAAGCCAAGGCGGTGATGGGTATGCCCTGTTCCTTGTAAGCCTCTATGAACTTGTCGAAATACAGGCAGTAGGCGTTGTAGTATCGGGCATCGTTCACGAACTGGTCGGTGGTGTATGGCGGTGCGTCAACGGGGCAACCGTTTGTTCCGTTGTTGCGCTGCGCATAGTGTTTGTTGGTCTTCATCCACTGCGGCGGGCTCCACGGCGAAGCCCAGAAGGTCATGTTGGGGTTCTCTTTCTGCGCCGCCTTGATGCTTGGTATAACCTTTTTCAAGTCACGCTCTATGGTGAAGTGTTCCATGTTGAAGTCTTCCACGTTGCCCTCCGTCTCGTCGCAGCTGTACCAGTCACAGGCATAGTCGGACGCACCCACTGGTATGCGCCCCACGGTCAGCCTTAGGTCGCCGTTGGGGTTGAAAACTCTCTTCAGGAACAGTTGCTTGTCTGCCTCTGACAGCAGATTCCAAGCGTCGTAGTCCAGCTCATTGAACGTAGTACCCCAGCCCTTGAACGTCTGCCGTGCCTCGTCGGTGCGGATTACGAACTGCGCCTTGCCGATTGTCTCGTGCACCTTTTCCGTCTTCATCTGCCAGTAGTTCCCGTTGGTGGAGTGGAAACTCACGCCCACAGTCTGCGCTAACGTGGCAGTTGGCAGCATCATGCTGCCAATAATTGATAACAAAATAGTTTTGTTCATAAGATAAAAGATTTGTTTAGATAGTAAAAAATTGTTTTCAGACGCAAAGGTAAAAAAAGAGGAAACAAACGTAAAAAATGTCTGTTGCGATGCGTGGCAACATCTGTAAACAAAGCCCTTTGCAACATTTGTACCCTTTGTTTGCAACAAATAACCCCCTTGTTGTAGTCGTGTTTCTGCCCGTTGGAGGGATAAAAAAAGCGGGTTGCCTCCGCCGCGGCTTACTGCCGGAAAAACAAAAGCTATGCGATTGCATGGTAATCGCATAGCTTTTACAATGCAATGGCATAGCTTTTACCGTGTAATCGCATAGCTTTTACTTTGCGGGGGCGCAACAGAATTGTCACGGTGCTGTGCATCTTGCCTCATGCGGCGCATTATTCATTGTGGTAACGGGCATATTCTCTGGGCGTTACGCCGAACTTGTTGCAGAAACACTTGGTGAAGTATTTGGGTGAGGCGAAGCCCACCTTGCGTGAGATGTCGGCAATGGTGGCGTTGGATTCCTGCAAGAGCAGCGTGGCAGCTTTCTTCAACCGTATGTCGCGGATGAAATCAATGGGCGACTGTCCCGTCTGTTTTTGCAGGCGGCGGTAGAACGTTGTGCGGCTCATGCAGAGGTCGTTGCTGAGAGCCTCCACGTTGTATTCGCTGTCGGCGAGGTGCTCTTCCACCATCGCTATTGTATGCCGGATGAACTCTTCGTCCCATTGCTCGTTGGCAATGTCCTCACGTTTTATCTCTATCTCGTCCAGCTTCACCTCGCGGCGGCGTGCTATGAGGCGGTGGAGCAGCCTTATGCGGCTTTCCAACCTCCACACCGCCAGAACAATGACTATGAATGCCAGGGCGAAGAGCGTCCTTGCCCACCACGTGGCATACCACGGTGGCAGGCTGATGAGCGTGACTATGGTGGTGGCATCGCCCCAGCAACCGTCGGCATCGGTGGCTTTTGCCAGCAGGTGGTATGTGCCCGGGGGCAGGTTGCTGAAGCGGATTATGTTGTCGCCAGTGGTGTTGTATATCCAATCGGGGTTCAGACCTTCCAAACGGTAGGCTATGCTGGTGGACGCCGCCGCGGTGTGTACGAGGGTGGAGAGCAGCAGTCGCAGGTCAATGTCGCCGTGGCGGAGCGTGATGTCTTTCTGGTTGCGCCCGAAGAAGTGCTTTTCGCCGTCTATATAATAAGATGTGAGGACGGGTGAGGCCAGCGACTGCCCCATGCGCTGCAATTCTTTCGACGGTCGCACGCGGCAGATGGCCCCGGTTCCGTTGAGGCATACCTCGCCGGAGGCGTTGGCCACGATGCTGTAAAAATAGCTTACGCCAGTGCGAGGGTCGTCGGCGGTGAACTCGCGGAAGGCTTGGTTCTGCGGGTTGTACTCCCTTACGCATTGGTCGCTGGCAGTCCATATATGCCCGATGCCGTCCACGGCGATGTCGCGGATGGGCGCGTCGTGCTTGCTGTGCATATATGGCATGGGCTGAAGCTGCCCCGTGCCGGGGAGGTAGTGGTAGATGTCGCCCTTCGTTGTGGCAGTCCATACGGTGCCATCGGGTGAGGCGGCCAATGCGGTGAAGAGCATATTGCCCTCTATTGGGTTTAGCCGTTGGTGCTTGTAGCCATACAGTTTGCCTCCCATGACGAGGTACACGCCCATGTCTGGCGTGACAGCCATGAAGGTAGGCCTGTCTGGCAGACGTGAGAGCTGTTTGAGCCATCCGGCCGTGCGTGAGTAACGGTACAGGGAGTGCGTGGTGGCTATGGTGAGGATGCCCCGCCCGTCGTCATGTATAAGGTGTATGTCCTCGTGCTGGGGGAGGGTGGTGGCGGCATTGCGCCTTACCATCCCTTGCTCATTCCACAGGTGGTAGAGCGTATTTCCCTTTGCTGCCCAGATGCCACGCCCGTCACTGCTGTTGGGTTGTATGCGGCGTTCGGGAGACCATCCCGTAATGTCGAGCCGTCCCGTGGCGGTGTCGTAGAGCGTCAGCCCTATGCGTCCCTGCCACAGCCAGATAAGCTCGCCTTCCGTGACGCTGTAGTCTGCCAGGACGGGATAGCCCGTCTTGCTGCGCATGGCAGGTATGTCGAGCCTCTCGATGTGGTCGCGTTGAGGGGAGATGACAAAGGTGTGGGGCGTGAACCCCGCGACGTACAGGTGCCCGCCACGGGTGAGAAGCAGCTGGTCGAGGATTTTGTTGCCTTGCGGCAGGAGGAAGTCAAGGTCGATGACGCTGAGTGTGCCTTCGGGGGTGACGTGGTATGCGTACAGCTCATACATGGTTGTTATCCAAAGATTTCCGCGCTCTGGGTCAAGGAGCATATAGATGCCACCTCCCTGCGGAAACCTTGCCGTGGCGGACTTGTCGGACAGTATGCAGGAATCACCTGCGAGTCGCATCCGCGCCACGCCGTCCCACAGCAGCACCCAGTAACATCTGTGGTCGCGGTCTTCCACTATTTGCAGCGGAGCCTCGCTGCCCGTCCATGCCAAGGGCTTGAACTGCTCTTCGCCAGACTTGCGCCGCAGTATGCCGCCGCCCTGTTGCAGTGCGAAGATGTTGCCGCCGTTGTCCTCGTACAAGGAGTGTACGGCGGCATTCTTTCCTGCGAATAAGGACGGGATGTCGAGTACAATGTTGCCAGCATCGTCTAACTTGTGTATCCCTTTGTCGGTGCCTACCCACGTGACGCCTTTGCTATCAGTGAGCAGGCTGTATATGAATTCGTTGTTTATGGGTGTGGCATGGAGTTGGTAGTCGGCTTTGCTGAGGAGGAAGAGCCCGTGGTATGTGCCGGCATAGATGTCGCTGGTCTTCGTTTCTTGTATGCAGTTTATGCGGTCTGACTCAGCCGTGCCGCTAAGGTCGGATGGGCGGAACACGTCAATCTGGTAGCCGTTATCACGGCATAGCCCCGCACGCTCCGTGCCATACCACAGATAGCCCTCCCCGTCCTGCGCCATGCAGTGTATGTTCGCATTGGGTAGCAGGTCTTGGGTGTGCAGCTGGCTTACGCTGAGCCGCAGGTCTGCCGCCGCGGAGGGCATGAAGAAGGCGGCCAATAGCAGTAGTGATATAAGTGAAAAAGGTTTGCCCATGGTTGTTGTTTGTTGGCGGGGAGTGAGGCTATATGGCTTCACATCCCCCTTTCCTTGTATATTCTCTCCTTGGCATCGTTGATTTCCTGCATCTTTTTCTTCGCGGCTTCCACCACGTCGTTGCCGAGTGTGGCGATGCGGTCGGGGTGGTGCTGGCGCACGAGGTTACGGTAGGCGCGGCGCACTTCGTCGTCTGTGGCAGTGGGGGCGATGCCGAGAACTTCGTAGGCATCGGCCAATGTGCTGCCGCCGAGTGAGAGGAACTGGTCCACCGTATTGGCATTGAGTCCAAGGTACATTGCAATCTCGCGCAGTACGCTGACCTCCACCGGGTCAACCCTGCCGTCGGCCTTCGCTATTTCCACAAGGAACGCTATGAGTTGGAGGCGGTGCTCCTCGGGCATGGCGGTGCGCATCTCGGCGCATGCCTCGCGTATCTGCTGCTGCCACGCTGCCTCACCTGTCCGCTTGCGGTACTCAAAGAGGCGGCGCAATATGCTGTCGCCCTGCCGCACCGCCGCCTCACCGAAGCTGTTGCGGAGGAAACGGCGCACCGTCTCCATCTCCGAGTGCATGATTTTACCGTCAGCCTGAATGATATGAGCCGATAATACCATCAGAGAGAAGAGAAATCCGTTGCGCAAGCCTTCCTGTTCATGCTGTCTTTGCCCCTGCGCCTGGTTGGAATAACTGTCAGTGTCGGCATTGCCAGGGTCTTGTATGTAGTCGAATAAGCTTCCAACGGCGAAGCCTGCCATCGCTCCGAGAATACCACCGTTAAGCGCGCCAAGAAAAGCGCCAATCCATTTACCGTATGCCATGTTGCTTTGTATGTTGTTATTAGTTAATGATACCTTGATGCAAAGGTAGCAAAAAAGACGGGAATGAAAAAGGGAAGGCGGGGAAAATTGCGGCTTCGCGCTTTTTTTACGCCCGTTCGGGGAATTTAATCTTTTGTTTATTTGCATAGTAAAAGAATAATTCGTAACTTTGCACGCAATTGGAGACTAACAAATAACTATACTAAAACTACTAAGTTGATAAGACATTTATGAAGAAGAGTTTATTAAGCGCAGTAATAATGCTGTTGACATTCGCTGCCGTTGCGTCAGCACAGTTTCAGTCTGCTCCTGCGTTCCCTGGCGCAGAGGGGCATGGTCGTTTCGTGACTGGCGGTCGTGGAGGTGAGATTAGGCATGTGACGAACCTCAAAGACAGCGGAACAGGCTCGTTCCGCGAGGCTGTCAAAGGCGACGCCAGGAAGATAGTGGTGTTCGATGTCGGCGGTGTGATACCATTGGCAGATGACTTGTCCATAGGTGCCAATACCACAATACTTGGACAGACGGCTCCTGCGCCGGGTATAACGCTAAGATATTATACGGTGAACCCAGGAGCTAACAACATAATACGCTTTATTCGTCTGCGCCGTGGACAAGAGAGAGACGTGAATGATGGCGCTGATGCTTCAACACAGAGGCAGAAAACAGGCATCATCTTCGACCATTGCTCTTTCTCATGGAGTATTGATGAGGTCGCTTCCTTTTACGACAACAATAACTTTACCATGCAGTGGTGCACTGTAGCAGAGAGCCTTACTAATACAGGTCACACCAAGAATGCGCACGGTTACGGCGGTATATGGGGCGGAAAGCTTGCCAGCTTCCACCATAACATGATTGCCCATGTGAGCAATCGCGGACCTCGCTTCAACGGAGCGCGATATGGTTGGACTGGATATACATCCAACTACGACTATGCTCAGTACAAGTGGGAGAACCCAGCGCAGGCGGAGAACGTAGATTTTCGTAACTGTGTGATGTATAACGCACAGGGAACGTGCTACGGAGGCCCCGGTGGCGGACAGATAAACATTGTCAATAACTTCTACAAGGCAGGGCCTTGTGGTAATGGAAACCAAGAGCGCATAACGCTGGTGACGGTGTCTGCGAGTGGAAACTCTGACAAAAATCATCCAGAATACTATGGCATGACGAGTCGTTACTATATCTCTGGCAATACAACACTGACTACTGCGGGCGTAAAGACTGCGAATAAAGACTGGGCAGGCGTATCGTATGACAGCGGAGTGCGCTACCAAGGCACTGAGGTCTATTCTAAAGACGCCAATAATATGTACCCAGATGATGTGCCGAGCATTACATACGCTGGTTCAAGGTATGTGCAGATAAGAATGGAGACGGAAGCTCCCAAGGGCTATATCACCACCCATACCGCTGACAAGGCTTACGAAAAGGTGCTGGCATACGTGGGAGCGTCTTACAATCGCGACGATGTTGACGCGCGTTATGTAAGCGAAACCACCAATGGCACTGCCACATACACAGGTTCTGTGACGGGTAAGAAGGGAATAATAGACGTGGTTGCCGACGTGAACGGTTACACGGAAGAGAACTTTGGGACAGGAGCATGGCCGGAAGGTTATGACACTGACGGTGATGGCATTCCCGATGAATGGGAGAATAGGTGGGGGCTTGACCCGAACGATGCCACTGACGCCAAGAAGTTTACCATGGACCCCAATGGCTATTACACCAACCTTGAGATGTACGCTAACAGCCTCGTGGAGAATATAATGAAGGACGGGCTGGCCGATGGCGAAGCCAACTATGAGGAATACTGGCCAGAGCTGAAGGTTATCGAGCCGGAACAGCCCGGCGGTGAGGAAGTGACGTTGTATATCGGGAAGTCAACAAATACTGGAACTAATACTTCCGCGTCATGGACTTTCCTTACAAACGACTATACGGTGACGGTGGATAACGTCAATAGCAAGAGCTACTCAACGGGTAATGAAGACGGCGTGAAGTATTCTGCCAATACTCAATACACGATTAACATTCCTGCCGGGCTGTTCGTAAAGGAAGCGAAGTTCGAGGGATATGACAACTATGCGGGGATGGATGCTTACATATTCGAGGTGAATGGGCAGGAGTACGGTGAGACAGACTACGTGTTCCCGATGAAGATAGGCAGCAGTTATGTCAAGACAACGCAGACGGTGAGCGTGAACAACGCCTCTGGCCCTATGACATTCACGCCAAAAGGCAAGCAGGTAGTATGGGCAATAACGCTCACTGCCGTAAAGGCAACGGAGGTAGGTGCCGTCAATGACGTACAGTCCCGTAAGTCTGATGCTGTCTAT
>JALFOF010000052.1 GCA_022773825.1 Prevotella sp. | reverse complement strand
GAGCAGGGTATCAAAGTCATCAAAGACTTCTTTCAGGACAACCTGGCCACGGGCCTTCGCCTGCGCCGCGTGACGGGTCCCCTGTTCGTGCTGCGCGGTCTGGGTATCAACGACGACCTCAGCGGCAAGGAGCGCCCCGTCACCTTCCCCATCAAGGACCTGGGCGACGCACAGGCCGAGGTGGTCCACTCGCTGGCCAAATGGAAACGCCTGACGCTGGCCGACTATGAGGTGAAGCCCGGCTACGGCATCTATACCGACATGAACGCCATACGTGCCGATGAGGAACTGGATAACCTCCACTCACTGTACGTGGACCAGTGGGACTGGGAAGCCTCTATGACGAGCGAGCAACGTAACCTCGATTTCCTCAAGGACGTGGTGAACCGTATCTATTCCGCCATACTGCGCACAGAGTATCTTACCTGCGAGACATACCCGCAGATAAAGCCATTCCTGCCACGCGAGATATACTTCGTGCACAGCGAGGAGCTCCTTCAGATGTATCCCGACCTCTCGCCGAAAGAGCGTGAGGACGCTATATGCAAGAAATACGGTGCCGTCTTCGTGATGGGCATCGGCGGAAAACTCAGCAATGGCGAGAAACATGACGGTCGCGCGCCAGACTATGACGACTGGACCACGCCCAACAGCGATGGCTACCTCGGTCTGAATGGCGACATCCTTATATGGTATCCCGTGCTTGAACGCTCCTTCGAGCTGTCTTCCATGGGCATACGCGTGGACAAGGAGAGCCTTCTCCGCCAGCTGGAGCTGGAGGGCAAGACGGAGCGCGCACAGCTGTATTTCCACCAGCAGTTGCTCAACGACAAGCTGCCCCTCTCCATCGGCGGCGGCATAGGGCAGAGTCGCCTCTGCATGGTGCTTCTGCAGAAAGGACACATCGGCGAGATACAGTCAAGCATCTGGCCTGAGGAGCAGCGACAAGAGTGCAAATCACTTGGCATGACCCTTATATAAATAAGGAGTAAACATACGCCACACGGCAACAGCGTCCCTCTTCTGTGCGTAAAGAACACGGAGGAGGGACGCTGCTTTCTATGCCCTCACTACAGGCAGCAGACGCCTTTGCTTTGTAATAGCTATGCTTTCGCTTTGTAATCGCTACGCTTTTGCACTGTAATCGCTATGCTTTTGCTTTGTAATAGCTATGCTTTCACATTGTAATCGCTATGCGATTGTCTTGTGACCATTTTTGTGTCGTATTACGTAAAACATCATTATGGCAACATCTTCTCACCATCTTTTGCCCGTATCTGTCAGTCCTGTAAGGACGGTATAATATAGGATAGGGCTGAAGCCCTGTGCTATAATATGCCGCTCTTTCAGAGCTAATTCGTGCAAACGCACCTGTAATAATGCTAGCTCCAATGCAAAACTTGGCCGCTCTTTCAGAACTGAGGCAGGTAAACGAACTGTAACAACCACAGAACGATTATTCGCTGGGATATAAAGTTAAAAATAATTAACAATGCGGGATGTTTGCGTGCCATCGCTTTGCTGTCTCATAAAAAAGTAGTAACTTTGCATCCGAATTTTATCAATACATACAATAACAAACAAAAAATGAAAAAGAATCTTCATCCAGAAAACTATCGCCCCGTCGTATTCAAGGATATGTCCAACGGCGATATGTTCCTCACCAGGTCAACTTGTAAGACTAACGATACGGTAGAGTTCGAAGGTGAGACTTACCCAGTGGTAAAGGTAGAAATCTCAAGCACCTCTCACCCGTTCTATACTGGTAAGAGCAAGCTCGTTGATACTGCAGGTCGTGTTGACCGCTTCATGAACCGCTACGGTAACCTGAAGAAGTAAAGACATATTTCTGCCGCCTTAGACATGAGGTGAGCCAGTGATAACGCAAACGCCTGTAGTTGCATATACAGGAGTTTGCGTTATCTTTTTGCCCGTAGGCGGCGCTTTTTCCCTTGTTTCGTTTGGCAGAATGAAATAATCTTTGTACCTTTGAACCCAGAATGTGCCGTGCAGGCACTGCCAGGCAAGACTTTAATCTCAACTATAAATTACAATAAATTATGAAAAGCATTTCCTTAGACATCAGAAAGGCGCAGCAGTTTCTCCCTGCTGGCGCAGTGACAGCATTGAAAGACAAGGTCAACGAGGCTCGCAAGGGACTGGAAGAAGGCACCGTTCCCGGCAATGACTTCCTCGGATGGCTTCACCTTCCATCTTCCATCACTCCAGAGTTCATCAGCGAGGTGAAAGCAGTGGCAGACGACCTGCGTGCCAAGGCTGAGGTGATAGTGGTGGCAGGCATCGGCGGTTCCTACCTTGGAGCAAAGGCGGTGATAGAGGGTTTGCAGAACTCCTTCGCGTGGTTGGTAAAGGATGACAAAACCCCTGCCGTTGTATTCGCAGGCAATAACATCGGCGAGGACTACCTCTCCGAGCTCACAGACTATCTGAAGGGCAAGACATTCGCTATCATCAACATATCAAAGTCGGGCACCACAACAGAGACCGCCCTCACGTTCCGCCTGCTGAAGACGCAACTGGAGGCGCAGGTAGGTAAGGCAGCAGCCAAGGACCTCATAGTAGCGGTGACAGACGCGAAGAAAGGTGCAGCGCGCACTTGTGCCGACAAAGAAGGCTATCGCTCATTCATCATCCCCGACAACGTAGGCGGACGCTTCTCTGTGCTCACACCCGTAGGACTGTTGCCGATAGCTTGCGCAGGTATAGACATAGAGCAACTCGTGGCAGGAGCGCAGGCAATGGAGAAGCAGTGCGGCATAGACGTACCGTTTGAAGAGAACCCTGCTGCCATATATGCTGCCGTTCGTAACGCACTCTACCAGAATGGCAAGAAGATAGAGATACTCATCAACTACCAGCCAAAGCTGCACTACTATGCAGAGTGGTGGAAGCAGCTCTACGGAGAGTCTGAAGGCAAGGACGGCAAGGGCATCTTCCCCGCCTCATGCGACTTCACCACTGACCTGCACTCTATGGGACAGTGGATACAGGACGGTGAGCGTACCATCTTCGAGACCTGCATCTCAGTGGAGAACCCAGAGCGCAGCCTGCTCTTCCCCTCTGATGAGGAGAACCTCGATGGTCTTAACTTCCTTGCTGGCAAGCGCATTGACGAGGTGAACAAGAATGCGGAACTTGGCACACGCCTTGCTCATGTGGATGGAGGAGTGCCCAATATACTCATCTCCATAGAGCGTCTTGACGCTTACAACTACGGTCAGCTGATATATTTCTTTGAGCTTGGCTGCGGCATCTCAGGTCAGGTACTTGGCGTTAACGCCTTTAACCAGCCTGGCGTTGAGGCTTATAAGAAGAATATGTTCGCGCTGCTGGAGAAGCCAGGCTACGAGGAAGAGACGAAGGCTATACGCGCTAAACTGGCAGAGGAATAGAAAGGTGTATGGTTTTAGGTTGTAGGTTTTAGGTCGAAGGTTGAGGGTTTGAGGTTGAAGGTCTTAGGTTGAAGGTTTTAGGTTAAAGGTCTTTAGGGCAATTCGTTCAGTCCGTAAGACAAATAACCTAATAAGCTAAAACCTCCGACCTAAAACCTCCAACCTTCAATCTCCAAACCTTCTACCTACAACCATAAGGAAAATATATGAACAGCACCTTTCTCCGTGGTGTACGCGATGGCATACCCATAGCATTGGGTTACTATGCCGTGGCGTTTTCGCTGGGCATCATAGCGAGCAACGCAGGCATCGGAGCCTTGTTGGGCTTCGTGGGCAGTTTCTTCACCAGGGCGTCGGCGGGAGAATACGGGGTATATACGCTCGTGGCGGCATCAGCCACATACGCGGAGGTGGTGGGAATGAGCCTCATTACCAACCTGCGTTATCTACTTATGAGCACAGCACTGTCGCAGAAGTTTAGCGAAGGCACATCGTTGGCAAAGCGTGTGCTCGTTTCCTTCTGCGTGACAGACGAGATATTCGGCATCTCCATAGCTTACCCCGGCAACCTTGAGCCTGCATATACCTATGGAGCAGCCCTCATCTCCACCGTGTTCTGGGCTTCAGGCACAGCCTCTGGCATCATCGCCGGCGACGTGTTGCCTGCTAATGTCGTCTCCGCACTTAGCGTAGCACTCTACGGTATGTTCCTCGCCATCATCATTCCGCCCTCCCGCAAAGACAGAGCGGTGGGCATTGCCGTGGTGATGAGCTTCGTACTGAGTGGGGTATGCGCCGTGATGCCAGTGGTGTCAGACCTCAGTAGCGGCACGCGCATCATACTCCTGACCATCTTAATATCCGCCACGGCAGCTATATGCAAGCCAGTGAAAGACTGAGTAGTCTGCTGTATGGTGGGACGGGCGTTGGGGTATGTGTGCGAACGAACGCCTACTACCAACCAAACCACTCGCTCGACCTTTGGTCGCTTTGCTTGCAAAGAAACCATTAAACAACCAAACCACTAAACAACCAAACAACCCCGCCGTGTCTCCGCGTATATTGACATACATCGCTATAATGATTGTCGTGACAAACCTTATTCGCATCATACCAATGGTGCTGATAAGGGGCAGGATACGCAACACCTTTCTGCGTAGTTTCCTCTATTATGTGCCATACGTCACGCTTGCTGTGATGACCTTTCCTGCCATCATACAAGCGACCCAGTCGCCCATAGCCGGGGGACTGGCACTGTTGCTCGGCATCATAGCAGCCATGTACGGCCTCGGACTCTTTCCCGTTGCCGTGATATGTTGCATCGTAGTCTTTGTTACGGAGATGGTATGTTAGTTGTTTAGTGGTTTAGTTGTTTCTTTGCAAGCAAAGCGACCAAAGGTCGAGCGAGTGGTTTGGTGGTTTCTTTGCAAGCAAAGCGACCAAAGGTCGAGCGAGCGGTTTAGTTGTTTGCACACGAATGGACGCATGGACAAACGTCCGGGCAGACATACAAACAACCAAACCACTAAACAACTAAACAACCAAACAACCAAACCACTAACCACCCAACAACCAAAATGGTAAAACACATCATCCTCTGGACACTGAATCCAGAACTCTCCGAGGAGGAGAAGACAACCGTAAAGGCAGGTATCAAAGCAGGTCTTGAAGGCCTTAAAGGCAAGGTGCCAGGGCTTATAGACGTTAAAGTGAACGTTGACGGCAGGCTGGAGACATCAAACTGCGACGTGATGCTTGACAGTACCCTCGAGTCTTTCGAGGCACTGAAGGCGTATGCCGTGCATCCTGCCCATGTAGAAGTGGCAGATACCAAGGTGCGCCCATACACAGTGCAGCGCACTTGCCTCGACTTTGAACAGGAATAAACGCTATATGGCAATGCCGCGACATGGCTGTCGGCAAGCCACGTCATACAAAGAACCCCGCTATCCTTCTCCATACGCCAGCTAATAACATCGCTGGTGTCACGGGAAAGGATAGCGGGTCTTTTGTGCCCGGTATGGTATTTTATCGACATACTATTGTAAAATGGAATACATTGCAAAGAATATGATACACAAAAGGTTGTAAAAGCCAGCCTTATTTCGTAATTTTGCAAGCGTAAAAAGAACTAAAACCAGAAGCTATTTATGAAGATATGCAAGATGAAAGCCGCCGTGTTGTGGGCCATAGTGCTTGTAATGGTATGTTGTTCCAAGGCAATGTCAGCAGAAACACCGTCTTCCCCCAATGGCAGGGTGCTGCTGAAGCCCGATATGAAAGATGGTAACATAGTGTCTTTCTCGCTCTGTTATAAAGGAAACGGAGTGGGGGAGCAGGCTGTTATGACGCTGACAGCCTTCGGTGTGCAGACAGAAGACGGCGGAGGCAGGAAGCTCATGCTGCGTAACGTTAGTGCGCCGCGGAAGGTGAAAGAAAGTTATGCCATGCAGGCGGGAAAGCGTTTGCAGTGTGAAAACGAGGCAAACGAGGTGACATACACCTTCGTTGATACCCTGGGGCGTGAGCAATGCATGACCGTAAGGCTATACAATGACGGCATCGCCTTCCGTTATGAGTTGTCAGGACTATGCAATACCCTTATCGGCGAGGAGCTGACCACCTATGATATCAAGGAGGGAACGAAGCGCTGGATGCAGAAATGGACAGAGCCTTACGAGGAATTCTTCCCCCTCTCGACCACGGGCAACAGTCAAAACCACCGCTGGGGCTACCCCGCTTTGTTGCAATCAGGCAACGATGTGTGGGCATTGATAACAGAAGCAGGCATTGAGCGCCAGCATAGTGCGTCATCACTGCATAACGAACGCTCCCCGGAATGCTACCGTGTCGTTCCCGATAGAAACGTAATGCGGCAGACAGGGCAGTGGGTTTCGCCGTGGAGAGTAGTCATAATGGGTAGCAGGAAAGACGTTATAGAGTCCACCCTCGTCACCGATGTCAGTGCTCCATGCCGCCTTGCAGATACCTCATGGATAGTCCCAGGTGGCGTTTCGTGGATATATTGGGCGTATAATCACGGCTCAAAAGACTATCACATAGTGAAGCAATACATAGACATGGCGGTGACATTGAGGCTTCCTTACGTGCTTATCGACGCGGAATGGGACGAGATGTCGGGCGGAGGCAACGTGGAAGACGCATTGAAGTATGCCAAGGAGCATGGCGTTAAGGTCATACTTTGGTACAACTCCTCCACCGCATGGACCAAAAACGGTGGCGCGCCAGGGCCTCACGAGCGGCTCAACGCACCGGAAAACAGAGAGAACGAGTTTGCGTGGCTGGAGGAAAAAGGCGTTGCAGGCGTTAAGATAGACTTCTTTGCTGGCGACAAACAAGAGACGATGGCATACTGTATCGACCTGCTTGAATGTGCGGCGCGGCACCATCTCCTCGTTAATTTCCATGGAGCCACGGTGCCACGTGGCTGGCAAAGAACCTATCCGAACCTCATGTCCGTTGAAGGAGTGTATGGAGCGGAGTGGTATAACAACCTCCCTGTGCTGACAAACCGTGCCGCAGCCCACAATGCCACGTTGCCTTTTACCCGCAATGTCATAGGTCCCATGGACTATACGCCATGCACTTTCTCCGATTCCCAGCATCCGCACATCACCACTAACGCCCATGAACTGGCGTTACCAGTGCTCTTTGAGTCCGCTTTGCTGCACTGGGCAGACCGTCCGGAGAGCTATCTTGCACAGCCACAGCAGGTTCAAGACTTCATCGGTACGCTGCCAACGGTGTGGGACGAGACACGTTTCCTGCACGGTTATCCAGGTGAGAGCATTGTAATGGCGCGTCGCAGAGGCGACACATGGTACGTGGCAGGCATCAATGGCACAGACAACGCGATGTCATTGCCTATCTGTCTGCCTTTCAACGTGAATGGTAAACAGCGTGTTCAGCTCTTTGCCGACGGTAAAAAGCAAGGCGAACCATGGAGCATAACAACCCTCAAAGGCAGCTATCCCAAGGTCATCGAGTGTCAACCGCGCGGAGGTTTCGTCATGGTTATACAGTAAAAGTCATGGCAATAAACTAAATGTCATATTTATAACGTAAAAAAGCAGACAAAAATGAAGTATCTTTTAACTGCAATAACGTGCCTCCTCTGCTGCCATCTGGTGGCGGTGGCGCAGCAACTGAAGGTTGATTTCGTCACGCCCTCCATCGTAAGAGTACAGTGGGCGGCAGGTGGAACGTTGCAAAACAACGGCACTGGCGTGTGCATCTATCCCCAACAGGCGGTTAAGGTGAAGCAACGCGACAGGGAGTGCTATACAGAGTATGCCTCATCCGCCCTCATTGTCAGGGTCAGCAAGTCTACATCCGCCGTCACATTCATAGACAGACAGACGGGAAAGGTGCTCCTTCAAGAGCAAGACGCACTGCCGCATGAGGCTGAACCCGTGGTGCAGGAGCGCATAAAGTACGACGATACGTCTGCCCGCATGGTGGAAACAGCCAACGGTAAAGTCACGGTGAAAGACATATTGCGCCGCGATACCATTGGCACGAGCACCCGTTATCGAGTACATTTCTCTTTGTCCGACTGCAAAGCACTGTACGGTCTCGGTTGCCAGATGGAGGATTACATGAACCTTCTCGGCAAGACGGTGTGGCTAACGCAGCACAATCTCAAGGTTATGGTGCCCATGTTGCTCTCTCCCAGCGGCTATGGACTACTGTTCGACGCTGGCTGTGCCATGAAGTTCAGCTCTGAAGCCGCCGCCACAGCTGGTGGTAAGGGCAGCCTTAGCATGCAATTAGAAGCTGCGAAAGAACTCGACTACTACTTTATCAAGGGCAGCAGCATGAACGATATCGTCGCCGGCTATCGCCATCTTACAGGCACTGTCTCCCTTATGCCACGCTACCTGTTCGGCTATACCCAGTCAAAGGAACGCTATGTGTCGTCCGATGACATCCTCAATACCTTGCGAGAGTACCGCCGTCGCCACGTGCCCATCGACATGATAGTGCAGGATTGGAACTACTGGCCAGAGGGATGGGGCTACATGAAGATGGACACTAAACACTATCCAGACCCCAAAGCCCTCGCCGACTCCGTACATTCGCTCCACGCCAAGCTAATGGTCAGCATCTGGCCTAACCCACAATACTGTCCGCAGGAGCGTGATTTCCGCAGTCGTGGCTTCATGCTTGAGCACTCAGTGTACGATGTTTTCAACCCCGAGGCACGTGCCTTGTACTGGAAATACGCCGACAGCGAGTTCTTCTCGCGTGGCTTTGACGCTTGGTGGTGCGACTGTAGCGAGCCGATCGATGGCGATTGGAACAGCATCCCCGCAGCGAATGGCGGCAAGTCCTACGGCTGGGACGACCACGAGCAGCGTTGGCGGCTTAACAAAGACATACTCAGCGATGCGTTAGGGGCGGAGCGTAGCAGCCTATATTCCCTCTACCACTCGCGTGGCATCTATGAGAATCAGCGTCAAACCACCTCCGACAAGCGTGTGGTCAACCTCACCCGCAGCTCCTATGCGGGGCAACAGCGCTATGGTACCATAGTATGGAACGGCGATACGCACGCCTCTTGGCAGTCTTTCCGTCAGCAGATACCTGCTGGACTCAACTATATGGCAACAGGAAACCCCTATTGGACCGTTGACGTAGGCTCGTTCTTCACTCGCAATGACGGTCGCAGGTGGTTCTGGGCAGGTGAGTTCCAGAGGGGAGTAGGTGACGATGCCTATAGGGAATACTACACACGAATGTTCCAGTGGGCTACGTTCTTGCCCATGCTGCGTAGCCATGGCACCGACACACCGCGTGAGATATGGCGTTTTGGCGAGCCCGGCACGCCGTATTATGATGCCATTCTCAGCATGATAAGGCTTCGTTACACCCTTATTCCTTATATATATAGCATGGCAGCGCAGCAGACTATGGACGCATACACCATGGCGCGCCTGCTTGCTTTCGACTATCCCGGCGACGATGCCGTGCTCGACATGAAGGATGAGTATATGTTTGGCGACATACTCGTCTGTCCCGTCACGCGTCCAAAGAGCGAGAGTGCCACGCAGCGGCTCTATCTCCCCAAGGGCAACAAATGGATAGACTACTGGACTGGCACCGTCTATGACGGCGGACAATGGCTTGACAGGAGTGTCGAGATAGCAACGTTGCCGCTGTATGTCAGGGCAGGCAGCATCATCCCCACCACCGAAGCCACGGAATACTCCGCCGCGCAGGCAGGCAAGGATGTAGAGATAAAGGTATATCCTGGTGCTGACGCCCATTTCACTCTCTATGAAGACGAGGGCGACAACTACAATTACGAGCGTGGCGACTACACCGTCATACCCCTTTCGTGGAACGATAAGCGTCAGCAACTTACCATAGGACGCCGCCAAGGCTCCTTCGCAGGCATGCCACAGCGCCGCACCTTCATCATTACCACACCGTCTTCGCAGAAGAAAATAACCTACGATGGCAAGGAAATAGCTGTTACAATGTAAAGGTTTGGAGGTTGGAGGTTTGAGGTTGTAGGTCACATCGCTCACACTCCACTCCGTAATACCTCCACCCCACAACCTAAAACCTTCACCCCACAACCTAAAACCTTCAACCTCCAACCATTACGAAGCGGTAATATCTTTCATCACAAGGCCTGCGAGCGTGAAGCCGAATATGGCAGTTATGTGCGACATTGTGCCGTTGCTGTTGCCTTCGCGTTCCACTTCGCCTATACCTTTGTTCTCAAGTAGTTCTTCCGAATACACACACATTACGGGCTTGGCTGGTTTCAGCCTTGCCCGTTTCATTTTTTTTCTCAGCGCCGCTCCCAGTGGACAGCCGCGCACCTTCCACAGTTCCGCCACCTTTACCTGCGTAGGGTCCACCTTCAGTGCCGCCCCCATTGACGAGAACACCGTTGCGTCCGTAGCGGTGGCATTTAGCAGCAACGCCATTTTGTCTTTCAGGGAGTCGATGCAGTCTATTATGTAGTCGTAATCCTCGAGGTGGAACGCCTCGTTTTCCTCCTGGCAATATACCTTTTGCATTGCCATTATGTCGGCATCGGGGTTTATCTCCAGCAATCTTTCGCGCAATACATCCACCTTCGCCCTGCCAATGGTCTTGGTGGTCGCCATTAGTTGGCGGTTAATGTTGGAGGCACACACGCTGTCGCTGTCCACTATCGTGAGGTGTCCTACGCCAGAGCGCACCAAGCTCTCTGCGCACCATGAGCCTACACCGCCCACACCCACTATGATTACTCTGGATGCGGCAATGCGTTCTACTGCCTTTGTACCCAGTAACAAGGTTACTCTATTTAGTATTTCAAGCATTTTAAGTTGTTTAGTTATCGCCTGCGGCAAGCGTCCCTGCGTGCCGAGCGGTTTGGTGGTTTGGTTGTCTGTTTTCGGTGGTTGCGGAGTTAACGGTTTCTTACTATAACGAAACCACCCTCATTACCTCTTCTATCACCGGCGCCATGTCGTAATAGCGGTATTGCGCCAGCCTGCCGCCGAAGGTTACACCCTCTTCCTGCTCTGCCATCCTGCGGTAATCCGCTGCCAAGGCGTTGTTACGAGCGTCGTTCACGGGGTAGTATGGCTCCATGCCTTCCCCGTATTCGGCAGAGTATTCCTCGCTTATCACCGTCTTCGGGTAGTCATACACCTCCTGCCCGAACATCTCGAAGTGCTTGTGCTCTATGACACGTGTGTAGGGAACCTCGTGGCTTGTGTAGTTCACCACCGCGTTGCCCTGATAGTTCGGCACGTCCAGCACGCGCGTCTTGAAGTCCACCGTGCGCCATTCCAGCCTGCCGAGGCGGTAGTCGAAATACTCGTCCAGCGCGCCCGTGTAAACCAGTCTGTCAGCAATGGCACGCCAGTTGTCCCTCAGCCTGCCTGCCTTTCCTGCCAACAGCGGCAGTGCGTCCGCCTTGCCAAAGAAGTCAACGCCCGTCAGGCAGTCAGCCCCCTTTAACAGACCGTCAATCAGTTTGTTGTATCCGCCTACGGGGATGCCTTGGTAGCGGTCGTTGAAATAGTTGTTGTCGAATGTCAACCGCACTGGCAACCGCTTTATGATGAACGCCGGCAGTTCCCCGCACGCGCGTCCCCACTGCTTCTCCGTGTATTCCTTTATGAGCTTCTCGTATATATCGCGTCCCACCAGTGCCAGTGCTTGTTCCTCAAGGTTGGCAGGCTCACGGTATTCTTTGCTGCCGTCCGCCGCCGTCACCGCAAGCCGTTGCATGGCCTCCGCCCTCTGTTCCTCTATCTTCGCTTTCGCCTCCTCCGGCGTCGTTACGCCCCACATCTGGTGGAAGGTGTTCATGTTGAACGGCAGGTTGTACAGCTCCCCGTGGTAGTTCGCCACGGGACTATTGGTGAACCTGTTGAACTCCACAATGGAATTGACGAACTCCCACACCTCTTTGTTGGAGGTATGGAAGATGTGCGCGCCATATTTGTGCACGTTGATGCCCTCTGTGTGCTCGCAGAACAGGTTGCCGCCGAGTTGCCCACGCTTGTCAATCACCAAGCACCGTTTGCCGCTCCGCATAGCGAGATAAGCGAACGTCGCGCCATACAACCCCGAGCCAACGATGAGATAGTCGTATTTCATTTTTTAAGTCGAAGAAATAATAAAGAAAAAGCACCATGCCCAGCCCTGCCAGTCCCTCCGCGCTCCACGCTCAAAGACAACAAGACGACGCGTCTCCCCCTTTAAGTTAAACAGTCCGTGAGACCATCAGGCCTTGATGTCCTCACACAATTCTGTGTGCAAAGATACTAATTATTTCAATACGCTCCAATAAAACGCCATGTTATTTTCTTCCCGCCACGCTTCGCCCTTACGTCAATCTGTGTTTGGGTTAAATCCTTCGTCCCGCAATCTCTATGCTTTTACTTTGTAATCTCTATGCTTTTACAGTGTAATCTCTATGCTTTTACAGTGCAATCTCTATGCTATTTCACAGTAAAAGCATAGCTATTGCATCGCCCCATCCGTCTTTTGGCGCTGTAAAATATCTTCTGCCCCCTCCAAACAAGCGTCTGAAAAATTTGTGTATATGAAAAAAAAGCTATAACTTTGCATCAAATTTACTTGCAGATGACGAAACTAAGATTATACATACTCCTGCTGCTCGGGTTGCTTATGGCTGTGCCTGCCAGCGCGGTGCTGAAGGAAGACAGCCTCGCCAACACGTTGCGCATACTGCGCAGCGAGCTCACCAAGTACCACGAGGAGTACGGGCAGAGGCAGAAGATGATGCGTAAGGAGGAGCGCAGAGTGTTCAAGACGCTCATGCAGACCATGCAGAACAGCAACCAAAATGCGCTGATGCTCTATTCGCAGAAGGACGGTTACGTCTTCGACCTTTCCTATGCTTGCCATGAAGCCATAAGCGACTACAAGGATTTTGAGCGTCACCTGATACCCTTCACCACGCTCGTGGAGAAGAGTAACGGCGAGGTGGCGCGCATAGACAGCCTCATACAGTGCCTGAAGGCCATGCCCGTGATGGTGCTCAACGGTCAGGCCAAGACCGACCGCAACGTGTGCCTGGCGCTGGCGGTGAACACTCGTCGCATGGTGGTGGAGGACAGGGACCAGCTGAACGAGTACATCACCTACTACAAGATGACGGAGAGGCGGCTGAAATACCTCCACGACTATGCCAACAGCAAGTACGCGGAGCTGCAGAACAGCATATTCGTCAACGGGGGCGACAACTATTTCTCCATACTCTCACGCCTGCACGACTACTACTCCGAGACGCGCGAGACGATAGGAGAGAAGTACAGCGGATATAGCAACGTGCAGTCGCAGTGGGACGCGCGCTGGATGTTCGGACTGTTCATCGTCATTGTCTTCTATGCCCTTGCCGCGGTGCTGCTCAACCAGCTCCTCGTGAGGTGGCTCGCCACCAAATTCATACGCAAGGGAATGTTGGGCGAGACGGGACAGTGGTTCCTTGCTAAGCGCAGTTGCTTCATACTCGCTTCCACGGCGGTGACGTTCGCCGTGATAATGGGTGTGGTGCAGGCTCTCGCCAAGCAGGACTTCATCATCATGGCATCCTCGCTGCTGGTGCAGTTCGCATGGCTTATGAGCGTCATAATAATCTCCACCATGCTGCGCGTCGAGGCCTCCAAGACGCTGAAGACGCTGCGCCTGTACCTGCCGCTGCTTGTCAACGGCTTTATAGTAATCAGCTTCCGCGTGGTGCTCATCCCCAATGCCCTCGTAAACCTCGTCTTCCCGCCCATACTGCTGGTGTGCTGCCTGTGGCAATGGCACGCCCTGCACAGGCATAGGGCAGAGGTGGAGCGCGGCGACAAGGGCTACGCCACGTTCTCGCAGTTCGTGTTTGTCGTGTCGCTGG
>JALFOF010000024.1 GCA_022773825.1 Prevotella sp. | reverse complement strand
TCGTAAACCTCGTCTTCCCGCCCATACTGCTGGTGTGCTGCCTGTGGCAATGGCACGCCCTGCACAGGCATAGGGCAGAGGTGGAGCGCGGCGACAAGGGCTACGCCACGTTCTCGCAGTTCGTGTTTGTCGTGTCGCTGGTATGCTCGCTCGTGGGCTATACGCTCCTCGCGGTGCAGATACTGATATGGTGGATAATGCAGCTGACCTGCATCCTCACCATAATATGCCTGCGCGACTGGTTCCGTGGCTATGCGGCGAGGAAGAAACTCTCCGAAAGACCCATCACGGAGACGTGGCATCACAACGTGGTCTATTGGGTTGTGCTACCTGTGGCGGCAGTGGCATCGGTGGTGCTGAGCCTTTATTGGGCGGCGGATGTGTTCAACCTCACCGACCTTACGATGAAGCTCTTCACAAAGAACTTCATTGACACGCCGACCTTCAAGGCGAGTATCTTCGGCATTGCAATGGTGGTGACGCTATGGTTTGTGTTCAACTACATCAACCATACGGCAAAGGCACTCGTGAAGTATTACCTCGAACAGCGTGATGCGGTGAATGCTGCGCAGAGGTTTATGATGGTGAGGAACGTAATGCAACTTGTAATATGGGGAGTGTGGTTCCTCGTGTCGCTCGCTATCTTCAATGTCTCAAGTAAGTGGCTCGTCATTATATCGGGAGGTCTGTCAACGGGTATCGGCTTCGCCTCCAAGGACCTGCTCGAGAACATATACTACGGCATATCGCTGATGATGGGGCGCATAAAGATTGGCGACCTGATAGTCTGCGATGGCATACGCGGCACGGTGTCGAGCATATCCTACACCTCCACGATGATTGACACGGTGGACGGTTCGGTGATAGCGTTCCAGAACTCGCAGCTATTCACTAAGAACTACAAGAACATGACACGCAACCACGGTTACGAGCTGCACGTGCTCGACGTGGGCGTGGCTTACGGCACGAAGGTGGCGGAGGCGAAAAAGTACATCATAGACGCTGTGAGCCAGCTGGACTGCATAGACAAGAAAAAGGGCTGCAAGGTGGTGCTGAAAGAACTGGGAGACTCCGCTCTTGTGCTGAAGGTGATAGTGTGGGTCAACGTGTTCACGCAGTATGCCGACGACGGTATCATCTTGGAGTGTATCTATGACACACTCAATGCGCATAACATCGAAATACCATTCCCGCAGACTGACGTGCACATCAGGAGCGTGGCGCAGGCTGAGGAGACAGAGAAATGATGATACGACACTATATTTTGGCAACGGTAGTGGCGGCGTTGCTCATGGCAGCAGATGCGGCAAAGGCGGAGAACGCTGCCAGCACCGAGGGGGAAACGGTGGACACGCTGGTGGTGAGAGACCTCCGCGGCCACGGCATAACGTTCTCGCACGACAACAGCGTAGTGCTCTTCAACAACGGACAGGCTAAGTTCGACGACCTGTTCCAAGCCATCAGGCAAGCCAAGAGCAGCGTGCACCTCGAGTATTTCAACTTTCGCAACGACTCCATAACAGCCGAACTCGTGCGCCTGCTGGCGCGGAAGGTAAGGGAAGGCGTGGAGGTAAGGGCGCTGTTCGACGCCTTCGGCAACACCTCCAACAACCGTCCGCTGAAGAACAAGCACCTGAGGCAGATACGTGAGCAAGGCATTGAGATATACGAGTTTGACCCCTTGCACTTCCCGTGGATAAACCACGTGTTCCATAGGGACCACCGCAAGATAGTCGTCATTGACGGACAGATAGCATATACGGGCGGCATGAACGTGGCAGACTACTACATACACGGCACGGAAGTGGTGGGCGAATGGCACGATATGCACTGCCGCATAGACGGGGAGGAAGTGAACACACTGCAACGCATCTTCCTACGTATGTGGAACAAGGTGGCAAAGCAGGACGTTCACGGCGAGAAGTATTACAGGGGCTATCGCCCCGCGGAGTATTTTGACGGACTGAAAGCTGACACCACAGCCACGGCGTACCGCAAGATGGTGGGCATCATAAACCGTGAGCCGCACAAGACGAACAAGATAATGCGGCAGTTCTACATCTCCGCCCTCGACAACGCCAAGGACAGCATACAAATCCTCAACCCATACATGACCCTTACACACTCCGTGAAGAAAGCTATCAAGAGGGCACTGAAAAGGGGTGTGAAGATGGAGGTGATGATGGCGGAGAAGAGTGACATACCAATGTCGCCCGACTGCTCCTTCTATCACCTGCACTGGATGATGAAACGCGGCGCGAAAGTGTACATCTACCAAGGTGGTTTCCACCATACTAAGATAATAATGGTTGACGGCAGGGTGTGCACCGTGGGCAGTTGCAACCTCGACGCGCGCTCCTTGAGCTGGGACTACGAGGCTAACGCGGTGATAATAGACAGGAACACCACGGCGGAGCTTACAAAACTCTTTAACGCCGACAAGGAAAAGAGTTTCCAGCTGACACCAGAGAAGTGGAATCAGTGGCGCACCCGCTGGCAGAAGACAAGGGGATGGCTCTCCAGACTCTTCGAGATATGGCTATAACAAAACTATGTGACCTATGCAATCATTTGACACCCTTGATGCCTATTGGCAGGATATACACAAGATTCCCTCGCTGAGCGATGAGGAAGAGCGTGCCCTTGCGGCGCGGATACAGCAAGGTGACGAAGCGGCGGCAGACAAACTCGTCACCGCTAACCTAAGGTTCGTTGTCAGCATAGCACGGCAATACGCCGACAAAGGGCTGAGTATGGACGACCTTATCAGCGAGGGTAACATAGCATTGATGCTCTCCGCACGCAAGTGGCAGCCCAAATCAGACGGGAGGTTCGTGAACTATGCGGTGTGGGAGATACGGAAAGCCATGGAGCAAGCACTGCCAGAACAGAGCACGATGATTACCTTGCCGAAGAAAGGACAGACGGAAGCAGCGGAACTGCGACGCTTCTCCACCGACGCACCATTGCACCCGGGGCAGACAAACACCCTTGGCGATATGCTGAAGGCAGGCAAACCCATGACCGACGATGCCGTGGAAGAGAAGGAAGTGAGCTTCGTGCTGACACAGGCACTACGCTTTCTCAACGAGAGGGAGCAGACAGTGATAAAGGCTTTCTACGGCATTGGGACGGAGGAGCACCTCACCATGGCGGAGATAGCGGAGCAACAAGGCATGAAACGCGAAAGGGTGAGGCAGATAAGAAAGACTGCTGAGCGCAAGATGAAGCGCATAATAAAAAAGAAAATGTAAGCATACATTATTTATATATATAGCAAATGAAGCGTATTCTGACAATATTGATGGCACTGGCGGTGATGACTACCGTGGATGCCAAGCCCCAAAAAGACGGTGAAGCGCAGGGAAAGGAGCGCAAAACGGAAAAGAAGGCAAAGAAGAAAAAGTCTGACACGGAGGTGATAGAGGCGGGAAGACTGTACGTTTTCGGCGTGGCACTGTCGCCGGCAGACTCTGTTGTCTATATGACCGATGAGCTGTTGCTGGACAGTGCGCAGGTATATAAGAAGACAAAGTTCCTCTATGGCAGGGATGTCATGTCGCGACAACTCGCCAATCACATGGCGGCGAAGGGCGAGAAGAACCGTATTTGCAGCGTGACATTTGCCAAAAGCGTCAAGGCACTGGACAAATTGTACACCAAACAGGTAAAGCAGTTCCAGAAAAGAGGCTTCCTCGTCAAGAGCGTGGGGCAGGGAGAGTTCCGCTTTTCCACCATACGCACTGAGTAATCATGGACTATCTCGTTGGCGGACACATAGTGAGGATAATGGCGGAGGCGGGCGATAGTGTGCTCGACAGGCTGCTACCATCCTTCGTTCACTTCAAGACGGCGTGCGGTGCGGACGCTGTACCGATGCTTTCGCTGACACTCCATCGGCGAATGGCGCAGCTGCCAGAGAAGCAACGCCGCCTCATAGCCGACATAGACACTGGCAATGGCATGACGAGGGTGGAGAAAACACCCAGCGGAGGCTATCAAATCACTGTCTGCAACGTAGCTGGCGAGCCCTGCGCACTGCTCATAATGTCACCCGATTTCAATGAGTGTCACTGCGCGCTGAGGGGCGATGAGGTGCAGAGAAGTTTCGGGTTGAACAGCGTTATGAT
Source organism: Prevotella sp. (assembly GCA_022773825.1). Taxonomy (GTDB): domain Bacteria; phylum Bacteroidota; class Bacteroidia; order Bacteroidales; family Bacteroidaceae; genus Prevotella. Next base: position 4,460 of record JALFOF010000024.1, on the reverse strand, counting down.
GATAACATACGCCTTCAACGGTGCTTTTCACGACACTATTCTTGTCCACGCATCTGTCGTAAGACATGCTGGCAGAGCGTATGCCTTTACCGCTGAGAGCGGCACGGGTAAGAGTACGCAGGTGGCTAACTGGCTGAAGAACGTGGAAGGGTGTGACCTTGTCAACGACGACAACCCCATAATACGCGTCATTGACGGTGCTCCCGTGCTCTTCGGGTCGCCTTGGAGCGGCAAGACCGCGTGCTACCGCAACATTAAAGTGCCCCTTGGGGCGGTGCTGAAGATACAGCGCGACAGCACCAACCACGTGGAACCGCTCGACCCTGTCAACGCTTTCGCCACGCTGTTGTCGGCGTGTTCCAGCATAAGGAGCGACGAAAAGGTGTATAATAACACTTGCGGCATAGTGTCAAGGCTCATCCCCATGGTCACCATGGCTACGCTCCACTGCCTGCCCGACGCGGAGTCTGCCTTGGTGTGTCGCCGCTTTCTGGAGGGATAGACTATGGCAAGGCAATACGAGAACATAGAAATGACGGGAGCGACGCAGCGTGATAGCGTGGCATACGAGATGGTAGCGGATTACACTTCCGTTGGCAAGACGGTGGTGTTGCCCCTCCGAGGCTTCAGCATGAGACCGTTCTTGGAGGACAATCGCGATAAGGCTCTGCTTGCGAAAGTGCCGCGGACGCTGCGGCGTGGCGATGTCATAATGGCCCGTTTGGCAAGGCATGGCAGTTTCGCCCTGCACAGAATAACGCGTGTAGAGGGTGATATGATAGAGATGTGTGGTGACGGTAACATCACGCCAGAGGTGGTAAGGCGGCAGGATGTCATAGCCATCGCACTGGGATTCTATCGCAAAGGCAGCCGGAAGCTGGACTCCGTGGACGCGCTGTCATACAGGTTGTACTGGCATCTGTGGCTTATGCTGAAACCTTTAAGGCGCTGGCTGCTGTTAGTGTGGAAGACATACCGTTACCCGAGGCAGATGTTTGCCACGCTACAGGACAGGATAAAACGTAAAACAACATAGCAACAACAATGAGAGTAATAAAGGGACTGGACCATAAAGAGGTCTGTGGCATATCTATCCTCGTTCCGGTAGGCGAGGAAAGTGCCGACTTTTCAAAGCTGATATCGCTCAACGACACCTCCGATTTCCTCTGGAAACAGATGGAAAAGGGCGAGTTTACCGCTGAGGAACTCACGCGGTCGCTCGTGGCGGAGTATGATGTTGACGCGCAGACGGCAAGCGCCGACGTCGAGACATTCATCAGTCAGTTGCGCAAGGAGGGACTGATAGGAGAGTAACAGTTAAAGAAAAAATAAATAAACACATTATAATAAGATGTATAGAACTAACACCTGCGGAGAACTCCGCATTGAGAATGTAGGTCAGACCGTGACGCTCGCTGGCTGGGTGCAGGGCGTGCACAACCTCGGAGCACTCACCTTCGTGGACCTGCGCGACCGTTACGGCATCACGCAGCTGGCCTTTAACGAGGACGCCCCCGAAGAGCTTAAAGCCATGGCAGGTCGCCTTGGTCGCGAATATGTTATACAAGCAACGGGTCAGGTGGCAGAGAGATACTCGAAAAACAAAAAGCTCGCCACGGGCGACATTGAGATATTCGTCACTGATATGAAGGTCATCAGCGAGAGCCAGACACCGCCCTTCACCATAGAAGATAACACCGACGGCGGTGATGAGCTGCGCATGAAATACCGTTATCTCGACCTTCGCCGTGCTTGCGTAAGGAAAAACCTCGAGCTCCGCCACCGCATGACGATACTAATACGTAATTTCCTCGACTCAAGGCAGTTCATAGAGGTGGAGACTCCGATACTCATTGGCTCCACACCAGAGGGCGCCCGTGACTTTGTCGTTCCCTCACGAATGAACCCCGGGCAGTTTTATGCGTTGCCACAGAGCCCCCAGACCCTCAAACAACTGCTGATGGTGTCGGGCTTTGACCGCTATTTCCAGATAGCGAAGTGCTTCCGCGACGAGGACCTCCGTGCCGACCGCCAGCCTGAGTTCACGCAAATAGACTGCGAAATGTCATTCGTTGACCAAGAGGATGTTATCGAAATATTCGAGGAGATGGCACGCCACCTGTTCAAAGAAGTGCGCGGTGTGGAGCTGCCCGCTAAGCTTCGCCAGATGACATGGCATGAGGCAATGGCTAAATATGGCTCCGATAAGCCCGACCTTCGCTTCGGAATGGAGTTCGTGGAGATGATGGATGTGTTGAAACTCGGCACGTTCCAGGTGTTCGACAACGCGGAATACATCGGCGGAATAGTGGCGGAAGGCTGCGCAAGCTATACGCGCAAGCAGCTCGACCAGCTCACTGACTTCGTGAAGTCCCAGCAAGTGGGTGCCAAAGGCCTTGTGTACATCAAGCTGAACGATGACGGCACCGTAAAGTCAAGCATCGACAAGTTCTACACCGCGGAGCAGTTGCAGGCGGTAGCCGACAAGGCTGGTGCCAAGAAGGGCGACCTCATACTGATACTCTCTGGCGACAACGCCAACAAGACACGCACACAGCTCTGCGCTCTGCGCCTCGAGATGGGCAAAAGGCTCGGTCTTATGGACAAAGACAAGTTCGAGTGTCTGTGGATTGTGGACTTCCCACTCTTTGAATGGAGCGACGAGGAGCAGCGACTCATGTCCACACACCATCCCTTTACCATGCCTAACCCCGACGATATACCACTTCTTGACACCGACCCCGCCAAGGTACGTGCCAAGGCTTACGACTTCGTATGCAACGGAGTAGAGGTCGGTGGCGGCTCACTGCGTATCCATGACGGTGCCCTTCAGGCAAAGATGTTCGAGGTACTGGGCTTCACCGAGGAGCGTGCCATGGCGCAGTTCGGCTTCCTCATCAACGCCTTCAAGTACGGAGCGCCGCCTCATGCCGGCCTCGCCTTTGGCCTCGACCGCTTCGTAAGCCTCATGGCAGGGCTCGACAGCATACGCGACTGCATAGCGTTCCCAAAGAACAACAGCGGTCGCGACGTGATGCTCGACGCACCATCCGCCATAGACCAGAAGCAGCTCGACGAGCTCCAGCTCGTCGTAAAAGTAGAGGAATAACAGTGTTGACAGCGAAAAGACCCATTGTAAACGCACACAACATATCTTGAGCATAAATACATTTTGCAGTAATGTAAAACGTATTTGCCGTTGATATTAGTCAAAATAAAAATAGCAAGAGTGCCTTTTTTACATAAAAAGGCACTCCTTTACGTTGAAAATCACTAACTTTGCACTGTAAAAAGTCTTATAAACAATCAAAAATCCTCTCTCTTAGATTAACAGGAGGGATAACAAACTAACAGTAAGAGAAAAAAATGGCAGAAAAAACTACAAAGAAGGCAGCAGCAACAAAGCCTGCTACAGAGAAGAAGGCAACCAAGGCTTGCGCTACCAAGACGTGTGCAACAAAGACAACTGCAAAGAAGACCGCTGTAATCTATGTCAACGCAGAGAACGCCGGTTTCCGTGCAGGCGATGTTTACCAGATACTCGCAGCAGCAGAGAACCCACTCACCGTGGCAGAGATAGCAAAAGCAGCCAAAGTAGCAGCAGAGGACGTGTACCTCGGGCTTGGCTGGTTGCTCAAAGAGGGAAAGATTGCCTCTACCGAGGACAACAAGGTTGCCCTTGCATAAGGTACTCATATCCTGTACCGGATAAGTGTATAATAATGGACTTATCAGGAAAAAACATAAAGAAGAGTGGGCATCCGTATTCTTGTTCACTCTTCTTTTTTTATGCCCCTGCCCGATATGCCGGCATTATTCGCCGCACATCGCACCAACGTGCGGTAGTGGAGGGGGACGCTACATTATGCAATACGAACGCCACATACTTCTGATACTGCGTGAGGCATATCCACATGGTATGCCTGTAAGGCGTATTGCCCTCAATGTCTATAACATAACCAACACCCTTTTCGACCCCCAAGACCGTGAGAAGGTACACAGCGCCGTGGCGGAGTGGTTGCGCTCAGAGAGCCAGAAGAGCGGCGGCGCAGTGCGAAGGGCAGACACCCGCGGGTGGTACAGGCTCAACGAACGCTCCATGCAGGTGCAACAGTTGCTGATGGAGTTCAGCCCCCACGAGGACGACGACTGGATGCTGTGGGAGTAGCGAACGGCGGATGCCTCGCAAAAGCATTGCGATTACGAGGTAAAAGCATAGCTATTGCCGTGTAAAAGCATAGCTATTACTGAGTAAAAGCATAGCGATTACTTCGCGAAGATAATCAGGCACGGCAATCCCTGCCGCCATTTGTCCAGCGCGAAGCTAAGTAAGCACGGCATGGCGCGAAAAAAATCCGCGGGCAGCCAAAGGCTAATCCCGCGGACTGTTGTTGCCGTTAACCGTTTATCTTAGGATATTTCCTTGTCCAACCGTCTATGCGCAACCGCATAACGCCGAA
>JALFOF010000094.1 GCA_022773825.1 Prevotella sp. | reverse complement strand
TCGCGGTAGTTCGCCAGCAGTTGTTTGGTGTCTTTAGGCAGGCAGTAGCCTCCATATCCGAAGGATGGGTTGTTGTAGTGCGTGCCTATTCTCGGGTCGAGTCCCACGCCACGTATTATCGCTTTCGTGTCAAGCCCTTTCATCTCGGCGTAGGTGTCGAGTTCGTTGAAGTAGGAAACGCGCAGCGCGAGGTATGTGTTGGCAAAGAGCTTCACCGCCTCCGCTTCTTTCATGCCCATGAAGAGCACTTCGATATCTTCTTTCTTCGCACCCTCTTGCAGCAGTGAGGCGAAGGTGTGGGCGGCGTCTTCGAGGTGGTTGCCCGCTATTGTCTTTATCGCCTCGTTCTCTTCGCTGTATTCGCTGTTGTCTATCAGTTTGGGGTAGCCCACAATGATGCGTGAAGGATAGAGGTTATCGTACAGCGCTTTGCTCTCGCGCAGGAACTCGGGTGAGAATAGTAGCCGTAGCTTCTGCGTCTTATCCCTACCTTCTTCCTTGAACCTCTTGGCGTATTTCACGTACAGTGAGCGTGTGTAGCCCACGGGTATTGTGGATTTTATCACCATCGTAGCTTTCGAACCAGTGCTCAGCACGAGGTCTATCACGTCTTCTATGTGGTGCGTGTCGAAGTAGTTTGATACAGAGTCGTAGTTTGTCGGCGCCGCTATTATCACGAAGTCCGCGTCCTTATATGCCGCGGCCCCGTCAAGTGTGGCGGTGAGGTTCAGCTCTTTCTCCGCGAAGAACCTCTCTATGTATTCATCCTGTATTGGCGAAATACGCTTGTTTATCTTCTCAACCTTCTCTGGTATCACGTCCACTGCTGTCACCTCGTGGTGCTGCGCCAAGAGTGTCGCCATGCTAAGACCAACGTATCCCGTTCCTGCTACTGCTATTTTCATGTTAGTTGTTTAGTTGTTTAGTTGTTTCTTGCCTTTGGCAAGCGACCGGAGGTCGAGCGAGTTGATTGGTTGTTTGGTGGTATAGTTATTTGCTGGAGCAAGTCGGCAGAGCCGAGCGCTTGCTTGAGGTCGCTCGTCCTTTCTTTGCAAGCAAAGCGACCAGAGGTCGAGCGGGTCGCTTTGCTTTGCGAAGAAGCGTCACTGTGTGCCGAGCGGATTGTTTGGTGGTCATTACATTTAACTAAACAACCAAACAACTAAACGACTAACTCAACTACTTTATCAAATTAGCTATCGTAGCTATCATCGTCGCTATTGATGCTGTCGATGTGCCTATGGCGAGCCATTGCGACAGTTGTGCCGCATCGGTCTTCGGCTTTGTCGGCACAATGATTTCCGAGCCCGGCGTGGGGTTTTCGCCCTTGCCCATCTGGTTCACCCTGCCGTTCATGTGGACTATGTACGTGTGGCTCTTCTTGGCGCGCTGTCCAAAGCCTCCCGCCTGGTTGATGTAGTATTTCGCTTTTGCTCCTTTTTTATATGCCACGGTGTTCGGAAACAGCACGTCGCCGCTTATCTTCACCGTGTTGGTGTATTCCGGCACTATGATGCGGTCGTTCTCGCGCAGCACGAGGTCATCATCGCTGCCGGGGTTGGCGAGTGCTTTGTCCAGTTCTATGCCGACATAGTATTTGTCTCCCAAATCAAGCATCTGCGTGTTTATGGAGTCCTTGTCATCACTCTTACGCTGTGCCATCTTCAGCACCTGGTGCATTCTCATGCGTTCTTCCTCTGTTATGGTGCGTTCCAGCCTTGCTCCTTTCACGTAAGCCGTGATGTTCGTGCCTCCGGCAGCCTTTATCACGTCCGACAAGCGCGTCTCTCGCTTGCTCAGCGTGTATGAACCTGGGAAGTTCACTTCGCCCACCACGCTCACATTCTGCTGCGTTATGTAGCCCGGGCTGCGGCGCACGTACACCTCGTCAAAGGGTTGCAGCACGAAGCCCTGCTCGCCGTCCACCACAAAGCCGTCCTTCAGCGCGAAGCTGTATGTCTTGGCTATCAGTGAGTCTGTGGCGGTAGCCTTGGAGTCGTATATCCTCCGCGCCACGTCCACCTTCACCGTCGATGCCGTTTCCTTCAGTCCGCCGGCCTGCAGTACGAAGTCCTCCAGCGTTTCGTTGTCCGCATAGCGGTACACTCCGGGGTACTGCACCTCGCCGTGTATCGTTATGGTGCGTTCCGTCTGGCTCTCTAACTTGGTGGGAATGAAGAGCACGTCCTCGTTTTGCAATGGTATGTCGGGCGTGGTACCTGCCAGTATGCCCTCCACGTCCACGCTTATCACCTTCAATGTCCTGTCGGCGTTCATGCGGTGCATCACGCCTCGCGCTGTGAAGGCATCCTCCGTCACGCCGTCGCACTGCTCCAGCAACCCGCGCACGGTAGTCAGTTCGCCGCCGAGCTGGTACATACCTGGGCGGAACACCGCGCCCTTCACCTCCACCATGTTCTCATAACGGTCGAGGATAGAGTCCACGCTCACCTCGTCGCCATCGGCAATCTTGAAGGAGGTCATGTCAAACTCGTTCACTATGTAAACCGAACGCTTCACGCCGTTCTTGCGAACCACGCGGATGTTCTTGGTGTAAGCGTCGCTCTCGTATCCCCCGGAATACTTCAGCAGCGAGCCAACGCTCTCGTTCTTCTTCATCTCGTAGAACATAGGGCGTTTCACCTTGCCCGTGATGCTCACCATGCTGTCGTATGGCCCTACCACTATCACGTCGTTGTCAGCCAGCCTCACGTTACCTTTCAGCTTGCCGTTGAGTATGTAGTCGTACACGTCAACCACTGTTACCAGCTTTCCGCCGCGATAAACCTTTATGTTACGCAGCGTACCTATCTCGCTTATGCCGCCCGCCATGTACAGCGCGTGGAACACGCTGGCGAAGGCAGAGAGGGTGAAAGTGCCGGGTGTCTTCACCTCGCCCATCACGTTCACCGTTATGGTGCGCGTCTGTCCTAATGACATCTTTATTCTACTGCTGCTGTAACGGCTGCCGAGGGTGGAGCGTAAGCGCGCGTTAGCCTGGCTTATGGTCAGTCCGCTGATGTTCACAGGACCGTAACCCTCTATCGTTATGTCGCCGTCGGGGCTTACGGTATATACCTCCGACTTCTGCGATGCTCCGAAGATGTCCACCTTCACGTTGTCGCCAGGGCCCACCACGTAGTTCTGTGGCGTGGCTATGTTCATGGCAGGCTCGAAGGTAAGCTCCGTGTTGTTGAAGATGTCGCGTCCGAACACCCTGTTACCCTTGTATAGCGTCTCCGTCACCGGTGTGTGAGGTGTGCTGAGTTTTGTTCCAAGGGCATCCTCATTGCTTACATCCTCTGGTAGCGCGCCACCGTTCTCGGTGGCCGTCATCTCCGTGTTACGGGTGGTGTTGGGTTGTGCGGACTTCTCGTTGTTGGTGCGCATTATCTTGCTTGTCTTGTCCACCGCTTCGTCGGCTATGGCACCTGCTCCCTGCGCCTTTATCTGCTTCTCATATTTCTGCCTCACTCGGCGTATCTGGTTGATGTCCACGCCCTTCTTCATCAGTTTGGTAACGATTTGCGACTGTGACGTGCCGTTGTTGTGTTCTGTCAGTACGAACTGCATAACTTGGTCGTCGGTCATGGAACTTTGGGCCATAACCGCAGATACTCCCATAATATATATAATGGTGAGGATAAGTATTTTTCTCATGTTTTTTCTGTTTCTCGACGTTTTTTGTTCTGTTTTATATAGTAACGTCTGTTTTTCGATATTATTGCATTTAGGTGTTTGAATTTTTATATTAAGGTATTCTATGTGCACCAGTGTGAGAGCAGTAATGTGTGCGCCATCTTTATTTAACGCGTGATAGATACAAGAAGGGCGGA
>JALFOF010000006.1 GCA_022773825.1 Prevotella sp. | reverse complement strand
TCTGCACGAGAGAAAACAAACATCGAGGAGTTCCGCGAAGTCATATACAAGAAAGTGCGCGAGATGCACGTACAGAAATACCCGTACAACGACTTCCTGTGGAATATGCCAGAGGAGTGAAAAGAGGTTGAAGGTTGAGGGTTTAAGGTTGAAGGTCACATAGTCTGTCAAGCCAACACTCACAAACCTCACCCCAAAGACCCCACAACCTAAAACCTAAAACCTCACAACCTCAAGAAAAAAAACCTCACAACCTCAAGAAAAAAACCTCATAACCTCACGCCAACAACAACAAAACAACCAAACAACAAAACAACAAAACAACCACCATGTCATACAGAAACCTTTCCATAAACGAGATTACCGAGCTGGAAGAGCAGGGCTGCCGCTGCGCTTCATGGCAGCATATATGGGTGGCAGAGGACTTCACCACGGACAACATACGCAATGTCCGCTTCGACGGCGAGATACGTCTGGGTAAGAATGTGCGCATGGAGAACGTGGGGATAGTGCGCACCACCGACGGTGCCACATTCGGAGAAGACAACCTTGTCAGCGTGAAGAACGAAGCAGGCAATGGCAATGTCGTGATATTCAGCGCCCTGACCTCGCAAATGGCGGCACTGATGATGCTGGCGTCAGAAGACAAACAGCTCTTCAGCAAACTGCGCAAGATGGTTTCTGACTATGTCACGGCCCACCGCCCGCCATGCACCACCATCGGCAACGGTGTGACAATAACGGACTGCCGCGAGCTTACCAACGTGGCAATAGGCAACGACTGCGAGCTGTGTGGCGCATCACGTCTCATCGACTGCACACTGGCACCAACGCCAGAGGCGAGCATCTACATCGGCGATGACGTGATAATGGAGAACGCCGTGGCGCAGGCAGGTGCCACCATCGTAGATGGCGCGAGGATATATGACACCTTCGTTGGCGAGGCCTGCCACATAGGACGCGGCTTCACCTCAGAGAACTCGCTCTTCTTCGCCAACTCCCACATGGACAACGGCGAGGCATGCGCCGCACTATGCGGTCCTTTCAGCGTCAGCCACCACAAGGCTTCGCTACTAATAGGAGGCGAATATTCCTTTTACAACGCTGGTTCGGCAACCAACTTCTCCAACCACGCATACAAAATGGGCCCCATACACCACGGCACCATGGAGCGAGGCTCCAAGACTGCCAGCGGCGCGCACATACTGTGGCCAGCCACCATCGGCGCGTTCTCCATGGTAATGGGCAAGATACAGACACACCCCGACACCTCACTGCTACCCTTCTCCTACGTAATCGGCGAGGGACGGCGCACATACCTTGTGCCGGGGCGCAACCTCTGCACCGTGGGAACATACCGCGACGTGACGAAATGGCCGAAGAGGGACAAGCGACCGGCAGGCGGAAGGCTGTCACTGATAACCTTTGACTGGCTCTCCCCCTACGTCATAGAGCGCATAAAAGCTGGCTTGCAGACACTGATGGAGATGCAGGAAGAACAGGGATATGACGCAGAAGAGTATGAGGGGCAGGGCTTCCACATAAAGGCGGCAGCGTTACAGCACGGCATTGACGCCTACAAACTCGCGCTGCGGATGTACGGCAACGCCAACACCACGAGCGAATGGACCGACCTGCTGGGACTGCTTACACCGACCGACGCGCTGGAACAGCTGAAGGAAGACCTCAACAACATCGACATAACCGACATAGAGACCTTGGAAAGCCGCTTCAAAGACATCTACGAGAGCTACGAACAGTGGAAAGGCTTCTCTGAAAACGAGGCGGTTTGCGAGCAGGCGCATGAGGAATGGCTGAAGGCTATACGCCGGGACGCTGAACGAGAGTACGAGATGGGCGACGTGAGCGAGGAGCAGATAACGGAGTTTATCAACGGCATACGCTGACAAAAGGGTAGCGATTGCATTGTGAAAGGATAGCGATTACATCGTAATCACGCCGCTTTCACAAGGTAATCGCTACCCTTTTACAATGGCATCACATACTAAACAGACTTCAAACGCATAAAACAGAAACAAAAACAGAGATAAGAATGAGACACTACATTACCTATATTATATGCGCGCTATGCCTCACCACCACGGCGAAGGCAAAGGAATACAAGTATGAGAGCGTAAACGGCGACCCTATGCAGACACGCATCTACACCCTCGCCAACGGGCTTAAGGTCTATCTCTCCGTCAACAACGAGGAGCCGAGGGTCACCGCCCACATAGCGGTGAACACGGGTTCAAGGAACGACCCTGCCGAGACAACGGGCTTGGCGCACTACCTTGAGCACCTGATGTTCAAAGGCTCGAAGCAGTTTGGCACAACGGACTACGCGAAAGAGGCACCGCTCCTACAGAAGATAAGCGACCTCTACGAGGAGCACCGCGCCCTCACTGACCCGGCAGCACGCAAGGCGAAGTACCACGAGATAGACTCCTTGTCGCAGCTTGCCGCACAGTACAACATACCAAACGAATACGATAAGATGATGTCGGCCATAGGAAGCGTCGGCACTAACGCCTATACCTCCTACGATGTCACTTGCTACGTGGAGAACATACCGTCAAACGAGATTGAACGCTGGTGCCTGTTGCAGAGCGACAGGTTCCAGAATATGGTGATGAGAGGTTTCCACACAGAACTGGAAGCGGTGTATGAGGAGAAGAACATCTCCATGACCAAGGACGGAAGGAAGTCCACCGAGGCACTGATGCGCCTCCTCTTCCCCACCCACCCCTACGGCACGCAGACCACGATAGGCACGCAGGAGCACCTGAAGAACCCCTCGCAGGTCAACATACGCAATTATTTCAACAAATACTACGTGCCTAACAACGTGGCTATCTGTATGGCAGGCGACCTCAATCCCGACAGCACCATAGCCCTTATAGACCGTTATTTCGGCACATGGAAGCCGGGAACGGACACTGCGCCGCGCACATTCGCGCCACTGCCGCCGCTCACCTCGCCGAAGGACACCACCGTATTGGGACACGAGACGGAGCACATACTGCTGGGCTGGAGGCTGGACGGAGCGTCATCGCTGCAAAACGACACCATAACAATGGTCGACATGCTGCTCTCCAACGGCGACGTGGGACTCATTGACATCGACCTCAACCAGAAGATGAAGGTTCTCGGCGCTGGCAGCGGCATCTGGGACTTGAAGGACTACAGCCTCTTCATATTCCAAGGCACGCCTAACGAGGGGCAGACCCTTGAGGAAGTGCGCGCACTCCTGCTTGCAGAGTTAGAGAAGATAAAACGTGGTGACTGGGACGAGAAGCTCATGCACGGCATCGTTCTCAATACGAAACTGGAGCAACTGAAGGCCCTCGACAACAACAAGGCACGTGTATCAGACATGGTTGACAGCTACATCAACGGCACACCATGGGCACAACAGGTGCAGCAGGTGGACAGACTGGCACGTCTTACCAAGGCAGACATAATGAAATGGGTTGACGAACACCTCGCCAACGGCTATGTATGCGTGTATAAACGCAAAGGCGAGGACACCACGATAGTGAAGATTGACAAGCCGGAGATAACGGCAATACCGAGCAACCGCGACCTGAAGAGCCGCTTCCTTGAGGACTTCCAGAGCCGCGACGTGGAGCCTATACACCCACAGTTCATCGACTTCCAGAAGGAACTGACCTTCGGCAACACCAAGAGCGGGCTGCCCGTGATATACAAGCAGAACACTCAGGACGACCGTTTCATACTCAACTACCGCTTTGAATTTGGCCATGAGGCGGACAAACGCTATGCCGTTGCCGCTGACCTGACATCTCTTTTCGGCACGGAGAAGGAGAGTGCGGAGGAGATAAAGCGTAAGTTCTACGACATTGCCTGCTCTTATACCGTGAATGTGGCAGGCAAATCCATCACCCTCGGCATCAGCGGACTGCAGGAGAATATGCCGGAGGCAGTGCGTATGCTTGAGGATTTCATGCTGAACATGAAGCCAGACACCGCTGTTTACAACCAATACGTGGAGCAGGTGATGAAGAGTCGCATGGAGACACGCACCAACCAGAACGCTTGTTACAACGCCCTCGTCAACTATGGGCTGTATGGCGCGCACAATCCCGTTACCGATGCCCCGTCGCCGGCAATGCTTCGCGGCACAGAACCAAAAGTATATACCGACCTGCTGAAAGGGCTTTCCGGCATGAAGCATCAGGTGTTATACTGGGGACCGGCAACGATGAAAGAGGTATCGGCAATCGTCAGCAAGCACCACCGCACGCCAAAGCGACTCGCCGACGTGCCTGCGAACAAGCCATACAAACGTCTTGCCACCGCCAGCACAGAGGTGCTGGTTGCTCCCTACAAGGCGAAGAACATCAATATGCGTATGATACAATGCGAGAACACGCCCTTCTCCGCTGAGCGCAAACCGTTGGTGGCAACCTTCAACGAGTACTTCGGCGGCTCAATGAACGCCATAGTGTTCCAAGAACTACGCGAGGCAAGAGGACTGGCATACAACGCTTGGGCATCATACGTCACTCCTGACCGGACTGATGAGACAGAATATTACCAACAACACATCATCTCTCAGAACGACAAAATGATGGACTGCATACGTGTATTCAAAGAGATTACCGACACACTACCGCAGTCGCAGACACTGTTCTCCACCGCACAGAACAGCATTATGAAGACCATCGCCGCGTCGCGCACCACGAAGAATGGTGTCATAACAAAGTATCTCAACGCGAAGAAGATGGGCATAGACTACGACATCAACCGCCTTTACTTCGAAAAAATACCCCAAATAACACTGCAAGACATCGTGAACTTCGAGCAAAACAACATAAAAGGAAAACCAATGAAATACCTTGTGCTGGGTGAAGAGGGCGAGCTCGACATGGAAGCACTTGGAAAACTCGGCACGGTACGCAAGCTGACACTCGACGATATATTCCCCGCATACAAGTAAATGCAGCGAGAGAAAGCATAGTAGGATATTGATATGGATAGCACATACATTGCCCTGCAAGGGCATTATAATACAGCCCAGGGTATCAACTCTGGGCTTTTGTTTTCACACAACATAGGAACAGAATGAAAAAGCATAGCGATTACAATGAAAAAGCATAGCGATTACAACCTAAAAGCATAGCGATTACAATGTAAAAGCATAGCGATTCTATTACTAACAATATCGTTATAGAGTTTTTCAAGATTAATTTGGCACGGCAACCGTTATGCCCGCGTTCACACTCAGCAGTGCCTTGATGAACTCCTCCTGCCGCGCTGGCGAGATAAGAACCTCGTCGTACTTGCCGTAATAGATACGAAGGCGATTCAATGACGCGGCAGGAGCACTCAGCAACGACCGCGATGGCTCTATACGCCGTATAGTATTGATATCTATCTTCTGCTTTACAATGCAGTTACAAATCACGAGCGTGCCGCCATCGACAACGTAATATAACCATGACATAGCCAAGGTAATAACAAGATACAGCACAATGATGACAGACATCGCAACCATACCCTTCTCATAAACCGCCACTGTTATCATCGCAAACACGGCAAAGACAAACAGGTAAAGACCCACCCCGTAGCGTGTTCTGTAAATCTTCTTCTCCATAGAACTACCGTTTGGTACACATTGCAAAGATAAACAAAAAAGCTATATTAACCAAACTTTACCGTAAAAAACACCGATTAACTTGCACAATCAAAACAAATAAAGTAAATTTGCAGTCGAAACGCTAACAAAACAACAATATAACCAAACAACAAATATGGCAAATCCAGAATTCAAGTACGCGCCAATGTTCCAGCTTGGCGAAGACAAGACAGAGTACCGCCTCCTCTCCAAGGACGGCATCGCTATGAGTGAGTTTGAGGGAACACCCATCCTCAAGGTGTCAAAAGAAGCTCTTGAGCTACTCACCACACAGGCTTTCCACGATGTTAACTTCATGTTGCGCCGCGAGCACAACGAGAAGGTAGCTTCAATACTTAACGACCCCGAAGCATCCGACAACGACAAGTATGTGGCTCTGACCATGTTGCGCAACGCGGAGGTAGCCTGCAAGGGTCAACTGCCTTTCTGTCAGGACACGGGCACTGCCATAATACACGCCGAGAAGGGCCAGCAGGTGTGGACAGGCTTCGAGGATGAGGAGCCATTGGCAAAAGGTGTATATAACACCTACACCAACGACAACCTGCGTTACTCACAGAACGCGCCGCTAAATATGTATGATGAAGTCAACACCCGTTGCAACCTGCCTGCTCAGATAGACATAGAAGCCACACACGGCATGGAGTATCGCTTCCTATGCGTAGTGAAAGGCGGTGGCTCAGCTAACAAGACATACCTATATCAAGAGACGAAAGCACGCATACAGAACCCTGGTACACTCGTCCCCTTCCTCGTAGAGAAGATGAAGACCTTAGGAACAGCAGCGTGCCCACCATACCATATCGCCATCGTTGTGGGCGGAACGTCGGCAGAGAAGAACCTGCTGACGGTGAAACTCGCCTCAACAAAATACTACGACAGCCTGCCTACCACAGGCGATGAGACGGGACGCGCTTTCCGTGACATAGAGTTGGAGAAACAACTGCTTGAAGAAACACGCAAGATAGGCTACGGAGCACAGTTTGGAGGCAAGGCATACGCCCACGACATCCGTGTGGTACGCCTGCCAAGACATGGCGCAAGCTGCCCGATAGGCCTCGGCGTGAGCTGCTCTGCCGACCGTAACATCAAGGCAAAGATAGACAAGGACGGCATCTGGATAGAGAAGATGGACGACAAACCGTATGAACTCATACCAGAAGCACTGCGCAATGCTGGCGAAGGCGACGCCATATCCATCAACCTTGACCAGCCTATCAGCGAGGTATGTAAGGAACTTAGCAAGTACCCCGTTGCCACACGAGTGTCACTCAACGGCACCATCATCGTGGCACGCGACATCGCTCACGCCAAAATCAAGGCGCGCTTGGACGCTGGAGAGGGCATGCCACAGTACTTTAAGGACCATCCCGTACTCTATGCAGGCCCCGCAAAGACACCGGCAGGTATGCCCTGCGGTTCAATGGGCCCCACAACAGCGGGACGTATGGACCCATACGTATATGAATTCCAAGACAATGGCGGTTCAATGGTGATGATAGCAAAGGGCAACCGCTCACAGATTGTGACGGACTCATGCAGAGACCACAAGGGCTTCTACCTCGGTTCCATCGGCGGTCCGGCAGCATTCCTCTCCTCAAGCAACATCAAGAGCATCGAGTGCGTGGAGTATCCGGAGCTGGGAATGGAGGCTATATGGAAGATAAGGGTGGAGAATTTCCCTGCATTCATACTCGTTGACGACAAGGGCAACGACTTCTTCAAGCAGTTTTAGGATGGAGGTTGAAGGTTGTAGGTTGTAGGTTTGAGGTCTTTCGAGTTGGGGCAAGTGACCTTAAACCTATAACCAACGACCTATAACCTGTAACCTACAACCCCAAACCTCACACCTCTAACCTCCCTCAATGTACATATTACAGTTCCTCATCGGCCTCGTCGCCATAGTGAAGGGTGCCGACTGGCTCACCGACGGCGCGGCATCCATAGCCCGTAGGTTCGGCATCTCCACCCTCGTGGTTGGTCTTACCATAGTGGCGATGGGCAGCTCCGCACCCGAACTGGTGGTCAGCGTGGTGTCAGCACTGCGAGGCAGCACCGACATGGCACTCGGCAACGTCGTGGGCAGCAACATCTTCAACACCCTTGCCATAATGGGTGTCACGGCTATGGTATGCCCCATCATGGTGGAACGCGGCAACATACGCAACGACGTGCCATTCACTGTGCTCGCCAGCGTGGCGGTGGCTATCACCGCACTCGATAACATTATCAATGGGGCGCACTGCGAGAACAGCATCAGCCGCACCGACGGTCTGCTGCTTCTATGTATGTTCGCCATCTTCATGTCATACACCATGTCGATAGCACGCAAGGGCGACACCACTACCGCCGCCCCCACGGAGCACGACGGTGGCGGAAAAGGAGTCACGGGCGACGGCATCCTCCCCACGTGGAAGAGCATCTCATGGGTTATCATAGGTCTTGCATTGCTCATACTTGGCGGCAACTGGTTTGTTAGCGGAGCCTCCGAGCTCGCCGCCATGATGGGTGTGAGCCAGTCAGTGATAGCCCTCACCATAGTCAGCGCCGGCACCTCCGCCCCCGAACTCGCCGCCTCCGTCATGGCGGCACGCAAAGGCGACACCGACATGGCGCTGGGCAACGTGGTGGGCAGCAACGTGTTCAATGTCTTCTTCGTGCTCGGCACCGCCTCAACAATACACCCCTTAGGCGTTGGCGGCATAACGCTATTCGACATATCCGCCCTGCTCGTCTCCTCCGTAATGCTGTGGGTGCTATGCAAATTCGGCAAGACACACTACACCTTGACACGCGCTGAGGGCGCACTGCTCGCCGCAATGGCGGTGGCTTACTACACCATAATCTGCATCTGACGGCGCACCAACTACGCCACCGCCACACGACGCAGAGGCTGCTCCAAAGCCGTCTAAAAGTAAAAGCATAGCTATTACACAGTAAAGGCATAGCTTTCACAATGTAATCGCTATGCTTTTATTGTGTAATAGCTATGCTTTTACTGCGATAAGGAAAAAGAAGCCCTGCGAGATTGCTACTCTGGCATGCAAGAAAGGCATACACGGTGAAGCAGTATCGCAGGGCTACGGAGTGCTATATCTTTGAGTTAGCGCTTTAGTCTTTTGCCAGATGCACGAGGTCGTAGAACTCGTTGCGCAGCTGCGCGTCGTCCTTGAAGCAGCCGGAGAAGTAGGAGACGCACATATCTCCGCTGTTCCTTACGCCGCGCATGGACTTGCACAGGTGCTTGCCGCGCATCACTATGGCGAAGCCAAGGGCGGTGCCGCCGAGGGCGGAGGCAAGCATATCGACCACGTCGCGCGCCAGTCGCTCCTGCAACTGTAGGCGGGCGGCGCAGTAACCCACGACGCGCGCCACCTTGGAGATGCCGAGTATCAGCCCGTCCTCGCTGGGGACGTAGGCGAAGTAGTACCTGCCGAAGAAGGGAAGGATGTGGTGTTCGCACATGGAGTAGTAGTCGCCGCTGTCGAACACCATCTCTGTGGTGCGGGCAGTGTTGGGGAATGTGGTTATGGAAGGTTTCCTCGCTGGGTCGTATCCGCGGAAAATCTCCTTGTACATACGCATTATGCGGTCGGGCGTTTCGAGCAGTCCCTCGCGCTGCGGGTCTTCGCCTATGGCACGGATGATGGTGCACAGCGCGCTGCGCAGCTCTTCCTCGCTGACGGGGGAGACTACTTGAGGTTGAGTATTTTGTGGGTTTGCAGTGACAATTTCCATTTCGGGTTTTGCAATATATAGTTTATGGTGTCGGCGAGGTTCTTCTTATTCTCCTCGGCATCGCCGCTGTCGAGGGGCTGGAGGCGGTACTGGCTAGCGGTATAGCGGTCGTACTGGCTCATATCCTGGTGCATATAGAGCACTTTCAGCTCGTCTATCCTGCTGAGAACAACGGGTAGTTGCTTGGGTGAACAGGTAATCCAGTCCACCTCCACGCCTTCCTTCAGCCTTACAGAGCCGTTGGTTTCCATCTGTATGAAGTAGCCTTCACGATGAAGCAACTGGGTGAGCGAGGAGGTAAGCGAAAGCGCTGGCTCGCCACCGGTTATGACGACATGGCGCGCGGGGTGGCACTGTACGCTACGGAGGATAGCCTCTTCTGTCATCTCCTCGTAGCTTTCGTGCCGCGTATCGCAAAAGGAACAGTGCTGGTTGCAGCCACTGAACCTGACGAAAACGGCGGGGGTGCCGGTGAAATGCCCCTCGCCTTGGAGGGAATAGAATATCTCGTTGATTTTCATTGTAGTGGTTTGGTGGTTTAGTTGGTTGGTCGTTTAGTGGTTTGGTGGTTTAGTGGTTTTGTCGTTTAGTGGTTTTGTTGTTAGGATTGAGGAGTCTGTTACACTTAACCTAACCACTAAAAGACTAAAACAACTAAAAGACTAAACAACTAAAAGACTAAACAACTAAAAGACCAAACAACTAAAAGACTAACTAACAGTCTTTCTCGTAAGCAGCCGTGTTTCCCACACTCTCCTGTACCTCCACACGGTAGCAGTTGTCTATCTGCTCGCATATCCAGCGTGCTATATTCTCGGCAGTGGGATTGAAAGGCAGCAGCTCGTTGAAGTTACCATGATCGAGATAACCATGTATCTGCTCCTTCACCTTGGTGAAGTCTATCACCATTCCATCGGCGTTCAGCTCCTTAGCCTTGCAATAAATGGTCACAATCCAGTTGTGACCGTGGAGCTGCTCGCACTTACTCTCATAGGATAGCTGCAACTTATGGCAGCCAGCTATCTCCATTGTCTTCGTAATGTAATACATTCTTGAAAGTTTTTTAATTAGGGTTTTCTTCTACCTAAATAGTCTTTGTTGTTTGGTCGTTTAGTTGTTTGGTCGTTTAGTTGCTGGTATTGAGGTGTCTTTTACACTTAACTAAACCACCAAACAACTAAACGACAAAACAACCAAACTTCCTTTTCCGCCTGCAAAGTTACCCATTTTTTCGCTAATAGCAAAAGAATTACGGGCAAAAGCATCGTTATATGGCAGAAATTTAGTAATTTTGCACTCAATATAGAATAAATATATGTGAAACAAGCAGTTTTGTCTATGTCAACACCTGATACAAACGAGGAGTTCAAACGCGCCCTGGCACTGTGCCGCGACATATTTTCCAAGAAGCTATATGACTACAAACCCTCTTGGAGGATGCTGCGACCGTCGTCGCTTACGGACCAACTGTTCATCAAAGCGAAGCGTATCCGCACCCTGGAGGTGACGGGGGAGTCGCTCGTGGGCGAAGGCATACTGCCTGAGTTTATGGCCCTTATCAACTACGGCATCGTGGGATTGATACAGCTTGAGAAAGGGTATGCCGACAAAGTGGACATGACCAACGACGAGGCAATGGCGCTATACGACCACCACGCGGCACTGTGCGTGGAGCTGATGGTAAAGAAAAACCACGACTACGGAGAGGCATGGCGCGACATGAGGGTAAGTTCCTACACGGACTTGATACTCACTAAGATTGAGAGAATTAAGGAAATAGAGGACAAAGACGGTGCCACGACCGTCAGCGAGGGCATTGACGCCAACTACATGGACATCATAAACTATGCCACTTTCGGTGTCATTAAGCTGAGTAAATGAAGCTGTGCCTCACCATAATAACCAACCTGTTCCGCTTTCTCGCCGGCATAACGTTCATACTGTCGGGCTTCGTGAAGGCTGTTGACCCCATAGGGACGCAGTACAAGATAGCGGACTATGCGGCAGCAATGGGCTTGGAGGGCGTAATGCCAGACATAATGACGCTCGGTGCCTCAGTGCTGCTGTCGGGAACAGAGTTCGTTCTGGGCATAATGCTACTGTTCGCCATAAGGCGTAGGTTAGTAACGAAGCTGGCACTGCTGTTCGTCGGCATAATGACCGCTATCACAGTGTGGCTGTATGTGGCAGACCCCGTGAGCGATTGCGGCTGCTTCGGCGACGCGATAAAGCTGACCAACGGCGAGACTTTACTGAAAAACATCGTGCTTCTCGCCGTTACCGCGCTACTGGCATGGCGTCCTATGCGGATGCCAAGGATGGTAAGCCGCAGCAATCAGTGGATAGTTTATCACTATTCGGTGGTGTTCATCCTCGTAATAGCGGCGTACAGCCTGTACTACCTGCCACTGTTTGACTTCCGACCCTACCACATTGGCGCTGACATCGCTAAGGGAATGGAGGTGCCAGAGGATGCGGAACAACCGGAGTTTGAGACCACCTTCATAATGGAGAAGGACGGTATAAGGAAGGAATTCGGGCTGGATAACTACCCCGACTCTACGTGGACATTCATCGATTCGAAGACGAAAGTGCTGAAACAGGGTTACATTCCCCCCATACACGACTTCGCGTTGATGCTTCTTCCGCAACACAATGAGGAGGAAGAGGACGGCGATTACTCAGAGGACATAACGGAAACGGTGCTCGCAGACCCCGGTTACACGTTCCTGTTAATATCGCCTCACCTTGAGAACGCCGACGACTCCATGTTCGGCAACATAGACCAGATATACGAATATGCCTGCGACTACGGCTATAAGTTCTACTGTCTGACCGCCAGCGGTAAGAAAGCCATAGACCATTGGACAGACATGACGGGGGCGGAATACCCGTTCTGCAACGTGGACGAGACGACACTGAAGACCATTATCCGCAGCAATCCCGGGTTAGTGCTGCTGAAAGGCGGCGTGATTGTTGGCAAATGGAGCCACAACAACCTGCCCACGGAGCAGCTGATAAAGGGCGGTAAGCTGACGGAACGGTCGGAAATACTACCGCAGGAAGACGAGACAACGGAGAAAACGGCATACATACTGCTGTGGTTCGTGCTGCCATTGGCACTCCTCGTCATGGCAGACCGCCTGTGGATGTGGAGCAAATGGATTAAGAACAAAGAGACAAAACACTCTGATAAATTATTCAAACTCTTAAAAATCAAACCAAAAATGAGAAAGAAAATTGTAGCAGGAAACTGGAAGATGAACAAGAACCTGCAAGAAGGTGTGGCACTTGCCAAGGAATTAACGGAGGTAGTGAAGAACCCTAACTGCGGTGTTATCATCTGTACTCCATTCATTCACCTCGCAAGCGTTGCCGAAATCGTGAAGGGAAGCGCCATAGAGCTTGGCGCGGAGAACTGCGCTGACAAGGCAAGCGGTGCGTTCACCGGCGAGGTTTCTGCTGAGATGGTTAAATCAACAGGTGCGGACTACGTGATACTCGGCCACTCAGAGCGCCGCGAATACTACAACGAGACACCGGAAATACTGAAGGAGAAGGTGCAGCTCGCATTGGCAAACGGCCTCAAGGTCATCTTCTGCATCGGCGAAACACTCGCAGAGCGCGAGGCAAACAAGCAGAACGAGGTGGTAAAGGCAGAGCTCGCAGGCAGCGTCTTCAACCTCACCGCCGAAGAATGGAAGAACATTGTCATCGCTTACGAGCCCATCTGGGCCATCGGAACAGGCAAGACCGCAACAGCAGAGCAGGCAGAAGAAATCCACGCATATATCCGTTCAGCCGTGGCTGAGGTCTATGGACAGGCTGTTGCCGACGAGACCACAATCCTTTACGGTGGCTCTTGCAAGGCAAGCAACGCTCCTGAGCTGTTCGCAAAGCCTGACATTGACGGCGGTCTCATCGGTGGTGCGTCACTGAAGGCTGCTGATTTCAAGGGTATCATAGACGCTTGGAACTAAGATTGTCTTACTCCAACGACACAAAGCCAGGCATGAAGGCCCGCGAACGCCGCGGGTCTTCACGCCATAGGCTTTACACCGTGGTTGCATATTCTTATTTTTCGCCATGAACCGCCTATTATTTTCTATTATCATAACACTCTGCTCGCTCACGGCACAGTCACAAACCTTCCTCGATTCCCTGCGCAAGGACGAACCGGGCAAAGGCTCTGTCAGCGTGACACAGTCGCCGGAGATAGACAATCTGGTCAACGGCACCGGGCAAGACCATAGCGGCAGCACCGCCAAGGAGGGTGCGGGACACACCCGTCAGTCCTCCGCTACGCAGCAGCACCACGAAGACGGGAAGCACGACAGCGCGTCCTCAGAAAGCCACACACACGAGGGAACGTCGTCAACCACCCCTTCCACCACCACGGAAGAGACCGTAATAGACACCCGTAAGAAGGTGATGCGCAACAGTTACAAGACGCAAGGCTACCGCATACAAGTGTTCTCAGGCGGCAATTCGCGTGCAGACAGGCAGAAAGCGGAGAGCGCCGGCATGGTGATGAAATCCAACTTCCCCACCGAACCCATATACGTACACTTCTATTCACCATCGTGGAAATGCCGCATGGGCAACTATAAGACGCTGGAAGAAGCCCAGCGTATGCTTGCCATGGTAAAGAAATTGGGCTACAAACAAGCCTGCATAGTAAAGGGAACCATCTCCGTGCAGTACTGACAACCCACAGGTTACAGGGACAGAACGTAGGTTATAACCTCATAACCCACGACCCCAAACCTCCAACCCCTTAACCTCCAACCTCATAACCCCAAACCTCCAACCTCATACCCCCAAACCTCCAACCTCAGATATGCGCCTTATTTCATGGAACGTCAACGGCCTCCGCGCCTGTGCCGGCAAGGGCTTTGCCGACTTCTTCACACAAATTGACGCCGACTTCTTCTGCCTCCAAGAGACGAAGATGCAGGCAGGGCAACTCGACCTCATCTTCCCCGGCTACGAATCCTATTGGGATTACGCCGAGAAGAAAGGCTATTCCGGCACCGCCATATACACAAAGCACAAGCCCCTCAACGCCTTTTACGGCATGGGCATCGTCGACGATGACGGGGAGATAACGTATGACAGCGAGAACACCCACAACCACGAAGGCAGGGTGGTAACGCTCGAGTACCCAAACTACTACGTTCTTACCGTTTACGTGCCCAACTCACAAGACGGACTGAAACGCCTCGACTACCGTATGCAGTGGGAAGACGACTTCCTGGCATACGTGGCAGCCCTTGACAGGCGCAAACCCGTGATATTCTGTGGTGACCTTAACGTGGCGCACGAGGAGATAGACCTCAAGAATCCCAAGACAAACCGCCGCAATGCAGGCTTCACCGACGAGGAGCGCGAGAAGTTCTCGCGGCTGCTGGGCAGCGGTTTCAAAGACACCTTCCGCACCCTTCACCCTGACGAGATAAAGTATTCATGGTGGTCTTACCGCTTCAAGGCACGCGAAAAGAACGCAGGGTGGCGCATAGACTATTTCGTAGTGTCTGACCGCATAATGCCTAACGTGACGGCAGCGACCATACACAACGAGGTGTTCGGGTCCGACCACTGCCCCGTAGGCTTAGAAATAACACTTTAGAAACGACAAAAACACGCCCCATAGCAACCGTGTCAACGGTTGCTATGGGGCGTGTTTGCATATACTAACCTATAAGACAACCTATTATGAGACAACTTATCGGATGCTGCGGACTGGACTGTGAGAAGTGTGACGCACGCATCGCCACCATCAATGACGATGACACTCTGCGCGAAAAGACCGCGAAACTCTGGCGCGAACTAAACAACGAACCGCTCATCACCGCCGAAACCATCAACTGCATGGGCTGCCGCGCCGACGGCGTGAAGACCTATTTCTGCACCAATCTCTGCGAAATACGCAAGTGCGCCATGTCCAAGGGCTACGCCACCTGCGCCGAATGTAGCGCGAAGATGACCTGCCCCACACTGAAACAGATTGCCAACTATGCGCCGGTGATGGATAACCTGCAATAGCGGTGTGCACCGCTCACCGCGGCGGCACATACCACTACAAAAGTAAAGGCATAGTGATTGCAATGTAATCGCTATGCCTTTATTTCGTAATCTCTATGCTTTTACATCGCAATATCTATGCGTTTACAACGCTAAGACATTGCGAGCACCGCAACACGGCTACCGGAAGAGGTCGGGAAGGTAATAGCCAAGGTGCGGCGGCTGGTTGTAAGAAACGTTCTGCCACACCACGCCCATACGGTAAACATGGTCGTGCATCAGCGTTGGCACGCGGTAGCTGGTGGGTATGTTGGTGGTGAAGATGTTCAGGTGCGAACAGTCCCCGGCGTCATAGAGCACCAGTTCCTCCCTCCAATCGCCGAAAAGGTCTGCCTGCAGGCACGGCGTAGCCTTCGTACCGTTGCACGATGCCGAGTTGCCCCAGTCGCTAAGGTCCTTTCCGCTGACAGCCACGTGGTCCACGCCGCTGCCGTTCCACTTCGCTATGTAATAACTCTGACGCGGCATCTGCCTTTGCATCATACGCATACGGAGCGAGTCTGGCATCATGTTCTGCCCGCCCTGCCTGCGCCATTCGCCTTGCCCGCGCTGGGCACGCTGCCCTCTTTCGCCACGCTGCATGCCCTGTCCACGCTGACCGCGCTGACTGTTCTGGCGCATGGAGGGCTGCATGGGGCTACCGGGCTTCATGCCCCTGCCACCGTTTCCTATGAGTTCCTCCTGCAAATCGCCATCCCAATAGATGCGGAAGTTCTGCGGAGTCCACCCTTCCGTCTCCGTTATCACACTGCCGTCAATGGCATATACCGTCCTGGAGTCAGAGCACCAGAACTCGCTTCCGCGGTGGTTCGCGTCAATATCCGCCGCCATTCCGCGTCCCGTATCTTCCCTGCCCGTGCCGTATGCCAGCCTCTCGCCGGTGCGGGCGTCGCGCAGTTCGTAGCCGTAAGGCTTGGCCTCGTGCACCATGAAGTACTCCAATCCCGGGCGGTCGGGGTCAAGGTCGGCAAGGTGTTGTGCGTCACCATGCCCCAAGCCCGTGCTGTAAAGCAGCGAACCGTCATTGTCTATGGCGGCGGAACCGTAGGTTATCTCGTCGCACCCGTCACCGTCCACATCGCCGACGGCAATGCTATGCGCCCCTTGCCCGTAGGCAGTGGCTTTCAATCCCGTAGCGCCGGCAATCTGTTTGCCATCGCCGTCGGTGACAGCCCATTCCTGTGGCGACGTGCTTGCGTGCAGCCAGCGTGTGCTGAGAGACTTCCCGTCGAAGTCAACAGCCCACAGGTAGGAGCGAGTATAGTAGCCCCGGCACATCACAGCCGACGGGTTCTGGTTCTTACCGCCGAGGAATGCCACGCAGGCAAGGTAGCGCTCGCTGCGGTTTCCGTAAAAGTCGCCCCAGCCTTCGGCATACGTTGGCGCGCCGCCCACGGTGAAGGCGCGGTTGGGGTTGTAATATATGGTGTGAACAGCGTGCCCGTCCTTGCCGCTGAACACGGTGAGATACTCCGGTCCTTCGAGTATATGCCCGCCGCTATTACGGTAGTCTGCCTCGTTGTCAGCGTTCTTAATGCTTTCGTCTGTGGCAGCGAGCGTCACGTAATCGCCCTTGCCATCCTTTGAGCCGGGTGCCGTCTTGCACACCATTTCTGCCTTTCCGTCGCCGTCAAGGTCATAAACCATGAACTGAGTGTAATGCGCTCCGGCGCGGATATTCTTGCCAAGGCTCACTCGCCACATAAGTATTCCGGCGGGTTTGTAGCAATCCAGATACACTTCCCCCGTGTAACCGGTGTGCGAATTGTCGTGGGCGTTGGTGGGTTCCCATTTCAGTATTATCTCATACTCACCGTCCCCGTCCACGTCCGCAGCCGAACAGTCGTTGGGTACGTATGCGCAAGTGCTGCCATCGGGCATCGTTTGCTCCATGGGGCGTATGAGGGGCACTGAGAGATAAGGCTTATCCCATGGCTGCACCTCATCGCTCGTCTCGCTGACTGAGCCTCCCACCAGCGTCTGCACAGAGTATCTGCTGGCTGTTGTGCCTGCCTCGTCAGTGTAACAGGTGGCTGTTTCAAGGGCGGAAGCAATGACCTCACCGTCGCGCAGAAGATTGAAAGTGGTGCCGGGGGCATCGGTGGACAACAGCCTCCAGCTGACAAAGATGCCTTTTTCAGCCGGTAACGCCACGACACCACGTGAGAGTTGCTCCACATAAGTCTGCGAATTAGCGCAGAACACCACCGCCATGGCGATGGCAATGAGTAAGATTCTTTTCATGTTGTATATTGTTTTAGTTAGTTGACAGTATGGTCTGCCGGTATCATGCGGCTGACACCGCACCGTACCCTTATAATTATGACGTTGGGCGGGGACAAAGGTTTAATGCCACGCGCCTGCTTCTTCCAGCTATAAAGAACGGCAGCGAAACTCTCGTTCCACTGCCGCCATTCATTAGAATTGCGCACATGAAGCATCAACTTCAACGTGCCATGCAATTGGTTGTTTAAGTTTGCACGCGGCAAAGTTAACACTTTTTCCCGTATATATCAGCACTTTTTGCGTTAACAAAGATTAATTGGCACGTTGTTCTGTATTTGTGTGCCATATTTTTATTAACTTTGCACTAATAAAGAATATCCTGGCAAGCAGGCTTCACGCCGCCCCGCGCCCGCTGTCGAGCCCCTGCCGCCAACTGGTTATAACCGCTTTACGACGATATGAGCCCAATACAAACTGCCCGAAGGACTAACTTCAGATGGATGGTGTGTAGCATGCTGTTCCTTGCTACCACGATAAACTATATGGACCGCCAAGTGCTGTCGCTGACATGGAAAGACTTTATCGCCCCGGAATTTGCGTGGAGCGACGAGGACTACGGCAGGATTACCTCGCTATTCTCGCTCGTCTATGCCATAAGTATGCTTTTGGCAGGCAAATTCATGGACATAGTAGGCGTGCGCAGGGGCTATGCCTGGGCAGTAGCGCTATGGAGCCTCGGCGCCATGCTCCACGCCTTCTGCGGCATTGCGACCTGCGGCGTGCTGACAGGGGTGTGGACGGCAGACTTCAACGGTGCCAAGGAGACGCTGCACAACTTCGGCGTTGCCGGGCTACCAATAACCACAATAAGCATTTATATGTTCCTTGCATGCCGCTTTATCATGGCGATAGGACAGGCAGGCAACTTCCCCGCCGCGGTGAAGGTGACGACAGAGTACTTCCCGAAACGCGACAGGGCGTACACAATAAGCATCTTCAACAACGGCGCCTCGGTGGGCGCGCTCATCGCACCGGTAACAATACCCGTGCTGGCAAATAACTTTGGCTGGGAGATGGCGTTCATAGCGGTGGGTGCCGTGGGCTATCTGTGGATGCTACTGTGGATTATTTTCTACGTCAGGCCGCAGCACAACGACTACGTTAACCAAGCGGAATATGACTATATATTACAGGATGACGACATGAGCGACGAGCTGCCACCCAACAAGTCCGAGGACAACACGGAGCCGGTTACGCAGGAACGCATCGGCATACTGCGCAGCCTTACCATGCGCCACACATGGGCGCTAATCATAGGAAGGTTCATGACCGACGGCGTGTGGTGGTTTTTCCTTTTCTGGACACCGATATACATCTACGACTTCTACGGTTATACCGCCGACTCCACCACGGGCATGGGGCTCATTGTCATGCTCTACCTCATCTCAATGCTCTCCGTCTTGGGCGGTTACCTGCCCACACACCTCATGACAAAGCAAGGACTGACGCCAAATGCCAGCCGCTCACGCTCCATGTTCCTGTTCGCGCTGATAGAGCTTATAGGCTTCCTCGCGGTACCGCTGGGCACCTACTCCCCTTGGCTCTTTGTGACAGTGGTGGGCATAATGGCAGCCGCGCACCAGAGTTGGTCAGCAAACCTCTACTCAATGATAGGCGACTACTTCCCACGCAACAGCATTGGCACGGTGACAGGCATCAACGGTATGGCGGGCGGAGCTGCCTCATACCTCGTGATGCTCAGCTCTGGCAGCCTGCTGGCATACGCCGCCAACGCAGGAGAGACTTTCCACTTCATGGGCTACGAGGGCAAACAAGCGGCATACATGATAGTATTCTGCTGCTTCGCCATGATGTACCTCATAGGCTGGGGATTAATGAGACTTATCATACCCGATGACGCTCAAACAGACAGGTGACGGCACTACGCCGCGACACACGCGCGACTTACAATCTGAAAGCTATGCTTTTACAATGTAATCGCTATGCTTTTACAACGCAATCGCTATGCTTTTACCGTGTAAAAGCATAGCGATTGTTTTGTAATACCTCCAAGAGCGCAATGAGATAAAAATCGTAAGCAGAAACGAGCAAAAAGTTGCAGACTGTAAGCAAATCGCCCTTTGCGCCGCGAACACCCTCTTTCCCCCATAACACCGGAACAATAGCACGGCGACTAATATATAATATATGTAACAACTCTACGCTCAATACAGCGGAGAAAAGCCCCCTCGTACTTAAAATTCGTTAAATAAGGCAGTATTACGAAATGTTTCTTTACTTATATCAATATATTTTCGTAACTTTGCAAGAGTGGATACCCTGCGGCAATCACCGCAGACTACATCACCAACTGTACACCATAGCCTGATAACACGGCAAAAAACATTAAATCTAAATAACAAACTAATCAATGAGTTCAGTTAAAACTAACAAGATGTCCAACTGGCGTTGGATGATGTGTGCGATGCTCTTTTTCGCCACCACAGTGAATTACATGGACCGTCAGGTGCTTTCCCTTACCTGGAAAGATTTCATCGCCCCGGAATTTCACTGGAACGATGCTATCTACGGTAACATTACAGCAGTCTTCTCAATCTTCTACGCCGTGGCAAACCTCTTTGCCGGCAAGTTCGTTGACTGGATGGGCACGAAGAAAGGCTATCTCTGGGCCATCGTAGTATGGTCACTCGGTGCCGTACTGCACGCCTTCTGCGGAATATTCACAGAGGGATGGATGGGCGCAGGCTTCAACAGCAAGGCCGACCTGCTACAAGCTACCGGCGACGTGGCAGTGACAATAGCCACCGTAAGTATGTACGCCTTCCTCGCTTGCCGCTGCATCCTCGCGCTCGGCGAAGCGGGTAACTTCCCGGCTGCCATAAAGGTGACGGCGGAATACTTCCCCAAGAAGGACCGCGCCTTTGCCACATCTATATTCAACTCCGGAGCGTCAGTGGGAGCATTGGCAGCACCTGCCACCATTCCCCTGCTGGCAAAATCAATGGGTTGGGAAATGGCTTTCGTCATAATAGGTGCCATCGGCTTCCTCTGGGCTGGCGTATGGATTTTCGTTTACGACAAACCGAAGAACTCTAAGTTCGTCAATGAGGCTGAGCTGCAATACGTAAACCAGGACTATGAGAACGAGGCAGTAGAGGACAAGGGCGAGGAAGAGAAGCAGATGAGCTACGCCGAAGCCTTTAGGCACAAGCAGACTTGGTCGTTCATCGTAGGCAAATTCATGACCGACGGCGTGTGGTGGTTCTTCCTTTTCTGGGCACCAGCATACTTCTCTGACCAGTTCCACTACTCATCAGACTCACCTATGGGCATAGCCCTTATCTTCACGCTCTACGCTATCGTTACCATCCTCTCCATGTTCGGTGGCTATCTGCCGAAACTCTTTGTCGAGAAGAAGGGAATGAACCCCTATCAGGGCCGTATGCTCGCCATGCTTATCTTCGCATTCTTCCCCCTTCTCGCACTCTTCGCGCAGCCATTGGGTGAATACAGCGTATGGTGGCCATGTATAATAATAGGACTTACCGGCGCAGGACATCAGGCATGGTCTGCCAACATCTTCTCCACCGTGGGCGATATGTTCCCCAAATCTGCCATCGCCACTATCACAGGCATCGGCTCCATGGCTGGCGGCGTAGGCTCATTCCTTATCAACAAGGGCTCCGGAATGCTGTTTACATACGCTGAAGGCCAGGGCAGCGCGTTCCAGTTCATGGGCTTCGACGGCAAACCAGCAGGCTACATGATTGTATTCTGCATCTGCGCGGTAGCCTATCTCATAGGTTGGACCATAATGAAGACCCTCGTTCCGAAGTACAAGCCAGTGGTTATCTCCGAGTAACACACAGCTATTATAACACAAAAACGCCCCGCGGACAGTATCCGCGGGGCGTTTTTGTATTATAAAGGCTGTCACTCTACGATGAAATCCTTAGGTATGTAATTATCCAACGACTGGCAAACAGCCGACGAGAAGTGCTGTCCCATGGCGATAAGAGGCCGCCATTGCTCCACCGTCATGGCACGTAAGCCTTGCGGACACGTGACATTCTCCTTCAGAAGGGCGTAACAGAAGCCCGCATTGAAGTTGTCACCAGCCCCTATTGTGCTTACAGTCTCAATGGCTTTGGCAGGGAATGACGCTGCTACCTCTGGCGTTTTGAGCTGTATTGGCCGCGCCGCGTCGGTACAGATAAAGCAAGGGCAATAGGGCGCGATGTGCTTACCGTATATCTCCTCCACATCGGTAGTACCGAAAAGGATGCCAAAATCCTCCGCTGATCCACGCACAACGCTCGCTTGACGCATATTCTCAAGGATGTAATCGAACGTCCGCGGAAGGTCTTTTACGTGCGAAGCGCGGAAGTTTATGTCATAGTACAGTATGGCATCGCTTGCCTTTGCCTTGGCGAGGAAAGTGCTGACATACTCCCGGAGGTTAGGGTTTATGGCGAAATAGGAGCCAAACAGCACCACATCGCCCTCGTGAACCTCCGGCATATTCTTGTGCATCGTCAGCACGGCGTGGTTCTTATAGAACTGATACTGTGCGTCATTGTTGTCGTCGAGGAACGCGAGTGAGACGTGAGACTGCGTCCCTTGACTTCTGAACACATACGAAGTATCGACGTTATTGTCCCTAAGAAAGGCTGTAACGATGTCTCCCACGTGGTCATCGCCTACCTCTGTCGCCATTACGCAGGGTGTTCCCGTGCGTCCTACCGACACTATAGCATTGAACGCCGAACCTCCTGGCACCGCTTTCACTGGCTGGTCATTGCGGAAGATGATGTCGAGCACCGTCTCCCCTACCCCTATTATTCTCCTCATAGCGTAGTAATATGTTGGCTGTGTAGCATAAGAAACCCCTTGAAGAATGTTCTCCAAGGGGTTTCTATGTTAAAAGTAATCTGTCTTTACAGTCCTAAGACCGTGGTGATTTACTTCGTTGTGTCGTTGAAGAGAGCAACGCGGTTGAACTCAACCTGGTCGAAGAGCTTGTCAGTAGCGCCGAGACCCTCAGTAGTTATGCGGTCAGCAGCGATCTTATACTTCTTCACGAGGATTGCCTTCACAGCCTCAGCACGCTTCTCAGAGAGCTTCTGGTTGAATGCCTTTGAGCCTTCTGGTGAAGCATAGCCAGAGATCTTAACCTTAGCGTCCTTGTTGTTCTGCATGTACTTAGCAATCATCTCGATGTTAGCGAGCTGGCTCTTTTCTACAACAGACTTGCCCTGAGAGAATACTACAGATGGCTGGAGGTTAGCAGCCTTCTTCTCTACTACAGGAGCTGGCTTGTTCTGGCAGTCAGAGAGAGCCTTCTGGAGCTCAGCAATCTTAGCGTCCTTAGCAGCGGCAGCAGACTTTGCTGCGTCCACGTCAGCGCGGAGAGAGCTAATCTTAGCGTTGAGTCCGTCAATCTCAGCCTGGTCGCGTACAGTCTCAACAGCGAAGTTGTGCTTGCCATTAGAGCAACCGAACTTGTAGTTAACACCAGCCTTAACGGTGAACTTAGAGTCGTTGATGTTGTACTTGAAGTTGTTCACAGAAGCAGTTGTCATGTATGTGATAGCTGGCTCTATGTAAGCCTGCCACTGCTTGTCTGAACCGAAGTTGTAAGCGAAGTCAAGAGCGAGCTTCGTGTTTACACAATCTACGTCTGATGGGAAAGCATGACCCCAGCCGAAGCCACCGAGAGCGATGATTTCGAATGCGCGTGGCTCACCTTTGTAACCTGCGAAGAGGTTCATAAGGTTAGCTGTACCGAGGAGGTTAGCCTCAACACCGTTGAAGAATGTCTTGTTAGAGTAAGCACATCCGCTCTTGTGTGCGTTCATCTGTGCACCGAGGTCGAGAGCTACACCGAGCACTGTGGTGAAGTTCTTACCTACGCGGATGCCGAACTCTGGCTGGAATACGCTGAAAGCACCATCGTAAACATAGTTGTTGTTCTTTGTGAGGGTAGTAGCAGCACCACCGTTAACGCCAACATAAATGTTGTCGCCAGCCTTAGAACTTGTTATAACAGTCCTCTGGGCGCTTGCAGATACTGCTATAGCAGCAGCTGCGATAAACATTGCAATCTTTTTCATTGTAATAATAATAATAAGATATTTAGTAATTGTATCTTTGCTTTGCTTTAAGATGCCTGTTTGCCTGTATCGCCCAGTCTTTCCTTGCCTTAAACTGGTACGCATACAACATTCCATCATCGATTTCTGCTGCAAAATTACTACAAAGCTTTCGGTCGCACAAAACTTTTACGACAATAAGCGTATTACAATGAAAATTTCTTGATATATATCAACGTTTGATATACGTTAACAACAAGAAACCGCAGAAAGAGCATCAAGTTTTTAAGAGGCGAGCATCGGGGGCGCTCAGCAATCGCATAGCTATTACCAAGTAAAAGCATAGTGATTACAACACAAAAGCATAGCGATTGCGGTGTAAAAGCATAGCGATTACATCGGGTCGGAAACGCAGGTACTTGCGCAACGGTCAAAAAAAGAGTGTAAAAAGGGCTGGTATTCAAAAAAAAAGTTGTAATTTTGCAATCGCTACTGACACCGTATTATATATACGGGGCACAGGCAATGCCGTACAATGCCTGCGTGGCGGTGTACTGAACAAACTAACAAAACATCATAAACGTGAACACATTGAAAAGATTTCTGCCAGACGTGCTTGTGGTATTGCTTTTCGCCGCAATATCATTTGCCTATTTCTACCCTGCGGACACGGAGGGGCGCATCCTTTACCGTCACGACTCCTCTGCCGGGCGCGGCCTTGGCCATGAGGCGAGCGAGTACCAAGAGAAGACGGGCGAGACGACCCGCTGGACCAATACGGTGTTCTCTGGTATGCCAACGTACCAAACCGCGCCGTCATACGGTTCCACCAGCAGTCTGTCCAAGGTGATGCAGGCTTACCACCTGTGGTTACCAGAGAACGTGTGGTATGTCTTTGCCTACCTGCTGGGCTTCTACATTCTGCTCAGAGCGTTCGACTTCCGCTGGTATCTCGCCACGCTCGGTGCGGTGGTATGGGCTTTCAGCAGCTATTTCTTTATCATCATAGCCGCCGGTCACCTGTGGAAAGTGATGGCGTTGGCGTACCTACCACCCATGCTGGCAGGCATAATGCTCGCCTATCGCGGCAAATACCTCGCCGGATTGGCGGTGACGGGCATCTTCACGGCGTTCGAGATTAACGCCAACCACGTGCAGATGACGTATTACTACTTCTTCGTCATCCTCTGCCTCGTCATTGGTTTCCTCGTCGACGCCATACGCGAGAAGCGCTACAAGCACTTCTTCAAGGCTTCGGCGGTGTGCATCGCAGGTGGATTATTGGGTGTATTGACCAATGTTTCCAACCTATACCACACGTGGGAGTACCAGAACGAGTCCATGCGCGGCAAGAGCGAGCTGGTGAAAGCCAACACGGCAAACCAGACATCAAGCGGTCTGGAGCGCGACTACATAACGCAGTGGAGCTACGGCATCAGTGAGACATGGACGCTGTTGGTGCCCAACGCTAAGGGCGGCTCGTCAATGTCGCCTATCAGCGACTGCAAGGCAGCGCAGGAAAAAGGCGATCCTATGTATATGCAGATATACCAGCAGATGGGTCAGTACTGGGGTGAGCAACCGGGAACGAGCGGTCCTGTTTACGTGGGGGCGTTCGTGCTGATGCTGTTCGTGTTGGGACTGTTCATCGTGAAAGGCTCCATAAAGTGGGCACTGCTCGCCGCCACCGTGCTGAGCATAACCCTCTCATGGGGCAAGAACATGATGTGGCTGACGGATTTCTTTATCGACTACGTGCCGATGTACGCCAAGTTCCGCACCGTTGCCTCCATACTCGTAGTGGCGGAGTTTACCATCCCACTGCTCGCCATGCTCGCCTTGAAGCGCGTCATTGACGAGCCAGACTGCGTGAAGGGCGTTATAGCCGGCAAGAAAGTCAACTGGCTCTACGTGTCGCTTGCCCTTACAGGCGGCGTTGCCATGCTGTTCGCCGTGATGCCCACGGTGTTCTTCGACTCATTCGTATCCTCCGCGGAGATGAGGGCATTGAACGGCCTGCCGCAAGACCAGCTCGCGCCACTGCTTTACAACCTCAAGACAATACGCATAGCCACCTTCACGGCAGACTGCTGGCGCTCAGTGGTGATAATACTGATATGCACCGCCGCGGTAATGCTCTACCGCATGAAGAAACTCAACGCCATGGTTATGGTGGGAATAGTCACCGTAGTGTGCCTCGTGGATATGTGGCAGGTGAACAAACGCTACCTCAACGACGATATGTTTGTCAGCAACACGCTGCGCACCGCTCCCATAGAGCCTTCGGAGACGGACCTTGCCATCATGCAAGACAAGTCCCTTAACTACCGTGTCCTTAACCTTGCGAGCAATACTTTCAACGAGAACGAGACGTCATACTTCCACAAATCCATCGGTGGTTACCACCCCGCGAAGCTGCGCCGCTACCAAGAACTCATAGAAGCATATATCTCTCCTGAGATGCAAAAGGCGTTCTCCGCCATCTATGAGGCAAGCGGCGACTTGGCGAAGGTGAACACCGACAGCGTGATGCCTGTGCTCAATATGCTCAACACGAAGTACCTCATAGTGCCATTGCAGGGCGGCAAGACCATGCCCGTTACCAACCCGGGAGCCATGGACAACGCCTGGTTCGTGTCAGAGGTACGCTATGTTGACAACGCCAACAAGGAACTCGACGGCATTGGCACGGTAAACCTGCGCAACACGGCTGTGGCTGACAAGAAATTCGAGACCGTACTGGGCAAGAGCACAGCGCAAGACAGCACCTCGTCCGTAGTTATGACGAAGTATCTGCCCAACGAACTGCACTACGACGTGCAGTCATCGCAAGGCGGCGTGATAGTCTTCTCCGAGGTATATTACCCCGGTTGGACGGCAACCGTTGACGGACAGCCCGTGGAAGTGGGCAGGGTGAACTACGTACTCCGCGCCATCAGCGTGAAAGGTGGCAAGCATAAGGTCGTGCTGGAGTTCAAACCCACCACAATCTCCACGACAGAGACCATTGCCTACACCGCTCTGGCACTGCTGGCGATACTCGTTGTCGCCATAATAACGCTGCAAGCGCGCGACAGAAGCAAACAACATACCACATAACCCCTACCCCGCAACCTCAAAACATCCACCCATGATACATTATATATATACACGCGTGCGCAAAGCGTGCATAGTCCTTACGCTGCTCCTCGTATCACTATGCACCACGGCGGCAAGGCAATGGGACCTCCAAGTGTCAGCCAACAGCCGCTTTCTGCAATACGCTGACGGCACACCCTTCTTCTGGTTGGGCGATACGGGCTGGCTTCTTCCGCAGTCATTGCAGCGCGGTGAGGTGAAGGGCTACCTTTCAACGTGCGCCAAGAACGGCTTTAACGTGGTGCAGGTACAGACCATCTGCGGCGTGCCCTGCATCAACGCCTACGGTCAGTACTCCAACATCTCGCGGCAAAACCCATGGGATTTCTCCGCAATAGACCGCGACGACGTGTACAGTTACTGGAATCACATGGATTACATCATAGAGGAAGCGGAGCGCAACGGCATCTATATCGCCATGGTCTGCATCTGGGGCGGGCTCGTAAAGGGCGGCGCAATGGACACGGAGGGTGCGAAAGCCTACGGCACCTTCCTCGCACAGCGTTACAAAGACCATCCGAACATAATCTGGGTGATAGGCGGCGACATACAAGGGAATATAAAACAGGACGTGTGGGACACGCTCGCACGCACCATCAAGTCGATAGACAAACGCCATTTGATGACGTTCCACCCACGAGGACGCCACACCTCTGCCAAATGGTGGGCGCAAGCGGAGTGGATAGACTTCCACACCTACCAGTCAGGGCACCGCGCCTACGGTCAGCGCATGGGCAACAAGGACTACCCTATACCCGACAACACGGAGGAAGATTGCTGGATGTACGTTGACTCCACATGGGCATACAAACCCATAAAGCCTGTGCTCGACAGCGAACCGTCATACGAGGACATCCCCGTAGGGTTGCATTTCCCCGACGGACCGCGCTGGAAGGCGAGCGACGTGCGCCGCTATGCCTACTGGGACGTGTTCGCCGGTGCCTGCGGACACACCTACGGGCACAACGCCATCATGCAGATGCACACGCCGGGAAAGGCTGTTGCCTACGCCAGCACCAGCAAAACGTGGTACGAGGCGCAACGGGACTCGGGCTACGTGCAGATGAAATACCTCAAGGCGCTGATGCTCTCGCTGCCCTACTTCGACCGTGTGCCCGACCAGAAGGTGATATATTCCAGCAACGGAACGCGTTACGACCGTCTCATAGCCACGCGCGGCAAGGACTATCTGCTGGTTTACGACTACACATCGCGCGACATTAACGCCGACCTCTCCACCGTGTCGGGCAAGAAGAAGGACGTGTGGTGGATGGACTGCCAGAGCGGCAACCTCACCTTCCTCGGCACATTCACCGACGGCAGGCACGTGTTCAAGGCGCAAAGACTGGCAAACAGCACCCTGCCCGTATGCGACGGAGTGCTCATAGCCATAGACTCCACCAAACGATACCTCGCCAAGGAGCAGAGGAACATACTACTGCCAGTGAAGGACGACAGCAAGAAAGACCTGACAGAATAAACCTGTAAAAGTACAATAACATCACAATACAACAGAAAATGAAATACGCTCTCGTAACAGGAGGGTCCCGCGGTCTGGGCCGCGCGGTATGCCTCAAACTTGCAGACATGGGTATTCCCGTAGTGATAAACTATCAATCCAACCAATCCGCCGCCGAAGAAGTAAAGGCACTGGTGGAGGAGAAAGGCGTGAAAGCCGAGCTGTTGCAGTTCAACGTTGGCGACATGGAGGCCGTTGACGCAGCCCTCGACCAGTGGGAGGCATCACATCCCGATGACTACATAGCCTATCTGCTGAACAACGCTGGCATACGCCGCGACAACATGATGTTCATGATGCCGGCAGAAGACTGGCACGCCGTGATAAACACGTCGCTCAACGGCTTCTACTACGTTACGCGCAAGCTGCTGCCGAAGATGATGATGCGCAAGCACGGCGGCAGGATAGTGAACATGGCGTCACTCTCCGGACTGAAAGGCCTTCCCGGTCAGACCAACTACAGTGCCACAAAGGCCGCCCTCATAGGTGCCACGAAGGCGCTGTCGCAGGAGGTTGCCGCGCGTAACGTGACGGTAAACGCCGTTGCTCCAGGCTTCATAGAGTCAGACATGACAAAGGATTTGCCCGTTGACGAACTGAAACAGCAGGTGCCCATGAAGCGTTTCGGTAAGCCGGAGGAGGTTGCCGAACTGGTGGGCTTCCTCATGTCAGACGCCTCTTCCTACATAACGGGCGAGGTAATATCCATCAACGGCGGACTCTACACATAGCCCCCTGCGCACGACGCCATACCCGTGCCGCCGCCACTGCTGCGGTGCCACGTGGTAAAAGCATAGCGATTACACGGTAAAAGCATAGCGATTGTATTGTAAAAGCATAGCGATTACGATGCAATCGCTATGCTTTTGTTTTTTTGCAGCACCTCATATTGGCGAAGACCAGTAGGCACGGCATCCCTGCCGTGCAGTGAGCAAACCGACAAAGCGCGGCGGCAACGGCGCATCCTTTGTTTTCTCGCGGGATATACCCACATATAATTAAGCGCAACGGATTTCGTTGCATTTCGTTGAGACAATTTCACGATTTTTGAGTATTGCCCCATTTTGGAAATCACCGTACCTTTGCACTCGCAAAGAAAGATTAAAATCACACAATAAAACAAGCGAGAAAGCAATGACGAAAAAACGTTTTTTTATTGCCTGTGCCATGGCGGCGCTGTGCATCACAGGCGTAATGGCACAAGAAACAGACGACAAGGTTGACGGACAAACGGGTGCCACCACGCGCAAAGCTGTCACCACTACGGCGAAGGTGGGCGACGCACCGTCGCGACTGAGCCTCGGCGTGGGTGGCAACATGGTGATGTCGCGCAACTTTTACAGCGACAATCCCAGCCGTTACAACCTCCCTGACACCTACAAGGACGCTCCGTCACACGGGCATTTCGACATACCCGAGGTGTCGTTCAGCATCGGTTACGACTTCGGCAAGGGCTGGAGCTTCGGCGCGGAGATTGAGTATGAGCATGGGGGCGTAGGCACCGCATACGAGAAGGAAGAAGAAGAAGGCGGCGAATGGGAGGCAGAGACGGAGAAAGGCGGCGAGGTGATGCTGGAGGAACTGTGGATACAGAAGTCATTCGCACGCTGGGCCAACCTCCGCATGGGACAGATGGTGGTGCCCGTGGGACTCAACAACTCGGCGCACGACCCCATGAACTATTTCACCGTGTACCACCCGGAGGGGGAGACGACCATCCTGCCAGCTACATGGCACCAGACTGGCGTTGGCTTCTGGGGCGTTCACAAGAAGTTCCGCTACGAGGTGCAGTTCCTCGCCGGGCTTAACGCCGACGGCTTCAGCACCTCCACATGGGTCAACGGCGGCACCACGTCGCCCGTAGAGTTTGAGGTGGCGACGAAATACGGTGTGTCCCTGCGCCTTGACAACTACTCCGTCAAGGGGTTGCGCCTTGGTCTCAGCGGTTACTACGGGCACACGCAGGGCAACAGTTTCCCCGCGGAGGAGAATCAGGTGCAGTATAAAGGTGCACTGGCAGTAGGCTGTCTCGACTTCACCTACGACGCGCACAACTGGATTGTGCGTGGTCAGGCGGACTATGGTTACCTCGGTGACACCGACCAGCTGATGCTATTGTATAACCGCCTCAACAAGGTGTCGCCGTACCACAACACCGCCCGCGTCAGCAGCAACGCTTATGCGGTGGGCATAGAGGCTGGTTACGACGTGTTCTCGCAGATTGCGAGGATGAAAAAGGCGCAGCAGAAGATGTATGTTTTCGGTCGCTACGAGGAGTATAACCCCTGCGCCGACAGCAAGACGAAGGACAAATACGCCTACTGTAAGGTGCGGCGCATAGCCTTTGGAGTGAACTATATGCCGATAAAAGAGATTGTGGTGAAGGCGGAATACAGCAACCGACTGCTGAGAAGCCAGTACAACAACGAGCCAAGCCTTAGCATCGGCATCGGCTTCATGGGCTGGCTGCTGTGAGATAGTGATTTGGTGGTTTAGTGGTTTGGTGGTTTAGTTAATGGTATTGCAAGCAACTAAACCGCTCGGCTCAGCCGCTTTGCGTGCAAACAACCAAACAACCAAACAACCAAACAACTAAACAACTAAACAACTAAACAACTAAACAACTAAACAACTAAACAACCAATCAACTAAACAACTAAACAACTAAACAACTAAACAACTAAACAACTATGAAAAGGTATCTCAGGAGCGCCGCGCTCTATCTCTTCGCGGCAGCAATGGCAGCGAACCTCGCTGCTTGTTCATCAAGTGACGACGACAACACAGGCGGAGACAACGGCACAAACGGAGGGACTACGCAGTTAGACCCCATCAACGACACCAACACCTACGCAGAAGAGGCTGCCAACACCCCTGGCGCCGACTTCACGGACAAGGCGTATGGGGCGGCAGCCATCGCAGGATGCACCGACCTTACCGTGCAACTCACCAACGCAAACAAGGCTATCCTCTCCGCAAGCCTCACGGCAGAGCAGGAAAAATACCTACGAGAAGTGGTGGCAGGAGTGGTGGACAACGTCATCATCCCTACCTACACCGAACTCGCTGACAAAGCGGAGACGCTGGAGGCAACACTCAACGGTCTCAACGTTAACACCATTACGCAGGAGCAAATCAACAAAGCCTGCGAGCTTTTCGGTGAAGCCAGGGTGCAATGGGAGCGCAGTGAGGCTTTCCTCGGAGGCGCGGCGTCCGACTTCAGCATAGACCCTACCATCGACTCATGGCCGCTGTCACGCTCCAAACTCCACGCTTACCTCGTGGCGGGAGCTAACGACCCCAGCCAGCTCGACGACGAATCGGTGCTGGGCTTCCACGCCCTTGAGTTCATACTTTTCCGCAACGGACAGCCGAGGAAGGTGGCAGAGTTGCGCACGAACGACACCTACAACGGCTTCACGGACATCTCTGGCGCGGCGGAACTGGCTTACGCGCAGCAGGTTTGCACGCTGTTGAAGCAGCGAACCTTCCAGCTTCAGGTGGCTTGGGAGGGCGAGACATCCGCCAACAGCAACCGCATGGCAGTGGTGAAGGCAGCAGGTCTCGGCGTTACCACGCAGAAAGGGCTCAGCTATGGCGACGACATCAAGAACGCAGGCAGCTCCAACAGCAAGTACTCCACACTAAAAGAAGCCATAACGCAAATACTCTCGCACGATGAGGGCTCCGCACTTGCCATAGCCAACGAGGTCGGCACGGCGAAGATAGCCAACCCCTTCTCCGCTGGGGAAATATCCTACGTGGAGTCACCTTACAGCTATCGCTCCATAACCGACTTCCAAGACAACATCCGCTCCATACGAAACGTATGGTATGGCAACCGCACCGGCAAGCGGGACGCAAGCAACAAGAGCTTCTACACATTCTTCGCACGCACCAAGAACGATGTCAACGCTGCCGTGGTGAACTCGTTTGTCAACACCATCAACGCCATCGGCTCCATGCCCGCGCCCTTCGTGAAGTACTGTTGCACCGTGTGGGGCAAGGAGTTCTCTGAGGAAGAGTACGTAGAGACAGAAGAATAACAACCACCAATAACGCAGATTACTATGACGACAAGACATTTTTTGCACATAGCGGCGGCGGTGGCACTCGCCGCCCCCTTACTCACCGCCTGCTCAGACGACGACGGTGAGGGCATCGGCATACCCGGCGGACTGGGCGAGCTCACCGAGAGCGCCTCGTCTTTCGGCAAGGACACGGGTAACTTCACCGCCGCCGAATGGTATCCCGGCGGCGACCTCGGCACAACGACGCAGAAGGCTTACTCCGTGAACACTGCCGACATAGACGCTGACGAGGCCATGATGACGAGTTTCAACAAAGGCATCACGTTCTTCGAGAAGGTATTCACCCAGAACGAAGAGCCGCGAAAGGGCCTCGGTCCGGCGTGGGTACGCACCTCGTGCATACACTGCCACCCGTCATACGGTCACGGCAAGCGGCAGACGGAATACCGCGCCAGCACCATGGGCAACGGCTACCTGCTGGTAGTGTACCACCCCGACGCTGCCATGACCACCGACGGCGTGCGCTACACCACGGAGAAGTCGGGCTATATCAGCGAGGTTACCGGCATGCCGCAGACGCAAGCGATGCTGCCTTTCAAAGCACCCGTGGACGAAAAGCAAATCAGCATAGAGTGGAAGACGGTTTCATCCATGCCCAGCGGCATACCCATGACCTTCCCTGACGGCGAGGCTTACAGCCTGATTTACCCCGAAGTGAACATCCCCGTGACAGCTTTCAACACCAATCCGCAGCCCACCAACTACGAGGTGCGCCTGGAGTCAACCATCGGTCTCTACGGCACGGGACTGCTTGATGCCATCACGGAGGAGGACATGCTGGCGCAGTGGCAGCAGGAAGCCAAGTATGTGGCCATGAACCCGGGTATGTGGGACAAGGAGAACAACACGTGGGCAGCGTCCGCATGGTATCCGCTTGCCGACGGCACGAAGCGCATCAAACGCTTCACCTACGCCATGACGCGCGCCTCTTTGCAAGACGGCGCGGGGGCTAACGCCATCTGGAACATCACCAACGTGACGCGCTCCGACCGCAAGTACCTCTACACCACCGCGGCATGGGCCAAGGCTATGTCGGAGGACAGTGAGGTGATAGACTACATTGCCGCCAACGGCAAGAGCGCATCGTCGCTCGTACACCCCTACTGGGCAGAGGACAGCGAGGGCAATGCCGACCGCGCGGCGATAGCGCAGAAGGTGAACGACTATCTGAGCATGAACACCGCCGCCAAGGGTGGCGACAACTACACGGCGGCATTCGGCGAGGTGGAGATGAGCGACAAGGACTACTACGACTTCATGGTGTGGCACAGGGGACTGGCAGTGCCTGCCGCCCGCGACCTCGACGACCCGGCGGTGCAGCAGGGTAAGCGTGTGTTCAACGAGATAGGGTGCGCCTCCTGCCACCGTCCGTCATGGCCAACGGGGGCTGACGACTACTGGGTGGACAACGCCATCAAGGCGTATTGCGCCGCAACGGGCAAGGACCCGCAGAAGAGCCTGCCGAAGTTTGCTTACCAGACGATATGGCCTTACACCGACATGGTGCAGCACCGCCTCTTCATGGAGAACGACATACGCACGGGATGGTGCCGCACTACCCCGCTGTGGGGACGCGGACTGTCTTACCAACTGACGGGGGCGGAGGACCGTCTGCATGACTGTCGCGCCCGCAACGAGGTGGAGGCTATCATGTGGCACGGTTATTCCAAGGACTCACAGGCTTACGCTTCCACGCTGAAGTTCTACAATCTCTCCAAGGAGGACCGCGATGCCGTGGTGAAGTTCTTGCGGGCAATATAAAGACAACATATCATACGTATTGTAATCAGCACCTGATTAGTCTGTAAAAGGGTGCTGATTACATTGCTATCTGGTGCTGATTACAACACGATGTTAAAAAAAACTATCTGCATAACATACACCATCATAATAATAACGATGGCAACCGCCACCATCATAGAGAAATGCGAAGGTACGGAATATGCCGCCAGCGCAATCTATGGCAGCTGGTGGTTCACGGCACTGTGGGCGCTATTGGCGGCCGCAGGCTTCCTGTATATAATAAGGTGCAGGGTGCGCCGCCCCGCCATACTGACGCTCCACGCCTCCTTCGGCGTGATACTCGCCGGGGCACTGCTGACGCATCTCACCGCATGGCAGGGCACGCTGCACCTGCGCATGAACCGTCCCGACACGTCGTTGCCGTTCACCGTGACGCTGAAAGCCTTTGAGGTGCGGTGCCACGAGGGCACCAACGCGCCCTACGACTATATGTCGCGCTTCATCATAACAGACGACGGGGAGAGCACGGAGGGCATGGTGTCAATGAACAACATATTCTCCTACCGTGGTTACAGGCTGTACCAGAGTTCTTACGACGATGACATGATGGGCAGCACGCTATCCGTAAACAGCGACCCATGGGGCATACCCGTGACTTATCTGGGCTACGCCATGCTGTTCGTGGCACTGGTATGGATGCTGATAGAGCCGCGGGGGCGGTTTCGCAAGGTTCTCGATGTCACGGCGAAGGCTATGGCATTGCCACTCGCCATGGCTGTTGTCACGCCAGCATTGGCAGCCAACACTGTAAGCAAAGAGGACGCGGCGCGCTTAGCACGACTCAACATAAATTACAACGACCGCATCTGTCCGCTTGAGACCTTTGCCCTCGACTTCACCAAAAGCATTGCGGGCGCACGTGGTTACGGAGGATATAACGCAGTGCAAGTGCTGGCAGGCTTCGCTCTTTTCAGCGATGAATGGATGGAGGAGCCCGTGATACGGGTGAAGTCGGCGGAGCTGAGGGAGCGGCTCGGCATAGGGGAGCACGCCTCAGCGGCATCATTCTTCAACGCCGCCAACGGCAAATACCGCCTCGGTCCCTACGTGCAGGAGTATTACAAAGGCAGCAACGATGCCTTCCACAAGGCGGCGGCAGAGGTGGACGAGAAACTGATGCTGATAATGCAGGTGCGCGGGCAGGTGCTGATGAAGATGTTTCCCTACCGCGGAGTGTGGTATTCGCCCGCCGATAAACTGCCAGCCACAATGGTGGAGGAGCAGCAGGGATATGTGCGCAGCGCACTGCCCGTGCTGGCAATGCTGGTACATGGCGACATCACGGCGCAATCGGAGGAGATGATTGGCAAGATGCTGAAATACCAGTACCGCTACGGCGGCAACGCCATCCCGTCGCCGTTGCGGTTAGAGGCGGAACGCATCTACAACGCGCTGCCCTACACCACCATGCTGTTCATAGCCTGCCTGACGCTCGGACTGGCAAGCGTTGCATGGAGAAGGAAACGACTATATGCGTGGGGGACTGCCCTTCTTCTCCTCTTTCTCACCCTTTTCCTCGCCCTGCGCTGGCTTGTCAGTGGCAGGGTGCCCATGGCAAACGGCTACGAGACCATGCTGACCATGGCGTGGGCGGTGCTGGCGGTGGCGCTGCTGCTGCGCCGCAGGTTCCAAATAATCATCACCTTCGGGTTGCTTCTGGCAGGTTTCTTCCTGCTGGTGAGCCACCTGTCACAGATGAACCCACAGATAAACCACGTCATGCCCGTACTGCAATCGCCGCTTTTGGCGGTTCACGTCAGCGTGATAATGGCGGCATACGCCCTGCTGAGCATCACTGCCGCCTGTGCGGTGGTGGCACTGGCATCGCGGAAACGCGCGGAAGCCATGACGCAACTGTCGGTATTGATGCTCTACCCCGCCATGGCGTGCCTCGGCATGGGCATTTTCGTGGGGGCGATATGGGCGAACGTGTCGTGGGGTACGTACTGGTCGTGGGACCCTAAGGAGACGTGGGCGCTGATA
Organism: Prevotella sp.; assembly: GCA_022773825.1. Classification (GTDB taxonomy): domain Bacteria; phylum Bacteroidota; class Bacteroidia; order Bacteroidales; family Bacteroidaceae; genus Prevotella. The sequence continues at coordinate 17,576 of JALFOF010000006.1, read as the reverse complement.
ACCTTCATGCTCTACGCCGTGCCCCTGCACCGTGTGTCGCTGCCACAACTCGGCAACCATCGCGCATACCATATATATACACTGTGCTCCTTCGCCAGCGTAGTGGTGACATACTTCGGCGTAAACTACCTGCTTGGTGGGATGCACTCGTATGCCTAAGGGGCTTTCATGGCTGGCAAGGCACGCCACGGCGACCAATGAACAGGCTTGTGGCGGAAGAAGCACGACGGTCCGCTTAACCATATTTAACGCACCAGCAATCCAGACAGAATAATAAAACATTGTCCTGTCACGTTCTTGTAAATGGAAGAATAAGGAGATTATGGTAAAAGAAATACAAGAAAAAGCGGAAAGGAACAGGACACTGACGGTTGACGCGGAGGAAATCCCGACGCTAAGGCAGCACATTTCCAGCATAGGGGACATAAAAGAAAACGGCATAGTCGACGCCCTCGTCAACGGCGACCTCTACGATTGCATAGATTTTATTCCCGACAACACCTTTGACCTCATCATAATAGACCCGCCATACAACCTTGACAAGGACTTCAACGGTAACAAATTCCGCTCTATGAAAGAGGATGAATACGAGGAGTATCTGCGCAGTTGGTTTTATAAAGTATGTGACAAGCTGAAGCAAAACGGCTCGCTGTATATGTGCGGCGACTGGAAATGCACCGCTTCAATGCAGCGGGTCATAGAGGAAAAGCTCACCATCATCAACCGCATATCATGGCAAAGGGAGAAGGGACGAGGAGCAAAGACGAACTGGAAAAACAGCACCGAGGATATATGGTTTGCGGTGAAGAACCCCAAAGACTATAATTTCAACGTGGAAAACGTGATGATGAAGAGGAAGGTCATTGCGCCATACCGCATAGACGGCAAACCGAAAGACTGGGAAGAAACGAGCGAAGGCAATTTCCGCACCACCTATCCGTCTAACTTCTGGGACGACATAAGCATCCCATTTTGGTCTATGCCGGAGAACACTGACCACCCGACGCAGAAGCCGGAGAAACTGTATGCGAAGCTAATCCTTGCCTCCTCAAATCCCGGAGACATTGTCTTTGACCCCTTTCTGGGTAGCGGTACGGCGGCTGTCGTGGCAAAAAAACTTGGCAGGCACTACTGCGGGATAGAAATAAACGAAGAGTATTGCCTGTGGGGAGCAAAACGCCTGCTCATTGCAGACAGCGAAACAACCATACAGGGGTATGCCGACGGCTTCTTTTGGGAGAGGAACACACTGAACGAACAGAACAGAAAAAAGAGCAATTCGGTGCACAAAGCCAACAGAAACAGATGCGTCAAACACGCTCAACAGAGTTTATTCAATATATAACAGTAAGTCGATATGAAAGAAACAAACCTCGACACCATAGCGAATGAATTGTTAGAAAAGCTCTACAAAGACGCGCAATACATTTCAAAGGAGTGTCAATAAACTCCCCAAGGGCAGTGGGAGACGCAGTGCAAGCCTTCCTCGGAAGCGAAAAAGGGTTAGCATGCATATTGGAAAAACAAGGAATAACGGTAGAAGGCGACTTCACACGCAGATCAATGGAGGATTTGGCTTTCAAGGATTTGAACGGGAAGTACTATGCAATGGATGTTAAGACCCATAATCTTGATACCAATTTCAACATGCCGAACCTCATATCAGTAAAAAGGTTGGCCCAATTCTACAGGAGAGACGATAACAACGTATTCTGCATACTCATCGTTTCCTACAAGGTTGAAGATGGCCGCCTTGTATATAAAGACTGCCATTTCAAGCCCATAGAGGCATTTCACTGGGACTGTCTGACATTAGGGGCGTTAGGATGGGGACAGATACAGATAGCCAACGCCAACAGGCTGCTGTTCCATGAAAGCGACGACATAAGACGAAAGAGGTGGATGATAGAGTTATGCGACCACCTCCAGACATATTATGAAGAGGAAATCACCAAGATAGGAGAACGCAAGTCATGGTTCGCAGAGACAAAAGGATACTGGAGTGGCAAGTCTGACGCAACGTAAGGACAAAGCGAAAGAAGATGACAAAGCATCCGTTCGTTAACCGATTTTAACAAAATAAACAAAAGGGACAGGTAATAAACCTATCCCTTTTGCGTTTAGTAATTGTGAGAAAGCGTAGAAACGTCATATTGGAACCAGTGGTGCAGCGCATCAAAGGCATAGTGCTGGCATCGGCACTGATGCTGGCAACGATGGGCGCGAGGGCGCAATATGACCCGTACTTCTCGCATTACTTCGATATGCAGCCATCGTTCAACCCCGCCGCGGCGGGCAAAGAGGCGAAGCTGAACATAACGGGAACATACGCAATGTCAATGGCTGGCTTTGAGAACTCACCGCAGACGATGGTCTTCTCGGGCGACATGCCGTTCATAGCACTGAAAAACGTGCACGGCGTAGGACTGCAACTGATGAGCGACAAGCTGGGACTGTTCTCGCATCAGCGCATCTCGCTGCAATATGCGCTACGCAAAAAGCTGGGCAACGGATGGCTGTCGGTGGGCGTGCAGCCCGGCATAATAACGGAAAAGTTCAATGGTTCATCCGTTGACCTTATCGACGAGACGGACCCTGTGTTCTCGAAAAGCGACATAGACGGCAACACTTTCGACCTTGCAGCGGGTATATACTACGCCGGAAAGAATTGGTACGCCGGCATAAGCGCACAGCATCTGACAAGCCCCACGGTGCTATTGGGCGAGACTAACGAACTGAAGATTGACGGAACATACTACCTGACGGGCGGAATGGACTTCCAACTGCGCAACCCACTGATGAAGGTGGCGACGTCGGCGGTGGTAAGGACTGACGGCGTAGCATACAGGGGCGACATTACGGGAAGGCTGATATATAACTATCAAGGCCGGATGTTCTACGCCGGAGCGACGTACAGCCCCACCAATTCGGTGACGACACTGGTGGGAGGACAGTTTCAAGGGGTCATAATAGCCTACTCCTTCGAGATTTACACCAACGGAATCAGCTTCAGAAACGGCTCGCACGAGATATTCCTCGGATACCAGATGGACGTGAACCTGAGCAAGAAAGGGAAGAACAGGCATCAGACAACGAGGACGTTATAGTGAGGAATGTGGTTTAGTGGCTTTGTGGTTTAGTTAATGGTATCGCAAACAACAAAACCGCTCGGCGTTGCCGCTTCTTGCTAAGGCAAGCGACCAAAGGTCGAGCGGCGCAGCAATAACCAAACAACAAAACAACTAAACAACCAAACCGCTCGACCTCTGGTCGCTTGCAAAGCAAGAACTAAATAACAAAACAACTAAACAACTAAATACATGAACATCAGAAAAACGACATTCCAACTCTGCGCCATCATCACGGTAGCACTGCTCAGCAGCTGCTTCGGAGGCAAACTGACAGGCACAAGCACAGGCGGAGAGGTGACAGGATATGGCAGTGGAAGAGGTTTTCAAGAGCCAACGCCATACGGTATGACACTTATCAACCGTGGCTCACTGCGCATGGGACTGGAGAAGAAAGATACACTATGGGGTAAGGCTACACCCGTGAAGGACATTTCCGTAGATGGTTTCTGGATGGACGAGACAGAAGTGAGCAACGCCAAGTACCGCCAATTCGTGATGTGGGTACGCGACAGCATACTGCGCACACGACTGGCAGAGCCTGCTTACGGCGGTGACGAGACGTATATGATAACCGAAGACAAGAACGGAGACCCCGTAACACCGCACATTAACTGGAAGAAGCAACTGCCACGAAAGCCTAACGAGGACGAGTTGAGGGCGATAGAAAGCCTCTACGTCACCAACCCCGTGACAGGAGAGAAACTGCTTGACGCTGCGCAACTGAACTACCGCTACGAGATTTACGACTACACCACGGCGGCACTGCGCAAGAACCGTCTTGACGCGGCACAGCGTAACCTGAACACTGACGTGACAGTGAACCCTGACGAGGTGGTGATGATATCAAAAGACACAGCATACGTGGACGACGAAGGGCGCATAGTGCGCGAGACTATCAACCGTCCGCTGTCCGGACCATGGGACTTCCTCAACACGTACATCGTCAATGTGTACCCCGATACCACCTGCTGGGTGAACGATTTTCCTAACAGTGACAACGAGGTTTACCTGCGAAACTACTTCTCTAACCCCACTTTCAATGACTACCCCGTAGTCGGTGTGACATGGGAACAGGCCAACGCATTCTGCGCCTGGCGCACGGAATACCTGCTAAAGGGGCTCAACGGCGCGGCAAAGTTCATACAACGCTACCGTCTTCCGACAGAGGCTGAGTGGGAATTTGCAGCCCGCGGCAAGGACGGGACAGAGTTCCCATGGGAGAATCCGGATGTGAAGAACGGAGATGGATGCTTCTTTGCAAACTTCAAACCAGAGCGAGGCAACTATACTAAGGACGGAAACTTGATAACATCAAAGACTGGTATCTACGCCGCCAATAGCAACGGGCTGTTCGATATGGCAGGAAACGTGGCAGAATGGACATCAACCATATATACAGAGGCAGGCGTTGACGCCATGAACGACCTCAACCCGCAGCTGGAATACAAGGCAGCGAAGGAAGACCCCTACCACATGAAGAAGAAATCCGTGCGCGGTGGCTCATGGAAAGACCCCGAAAGCTACATCCGTTCAGCATGGAGGTCATGGGAATACCAGAACCAACCACGCTCATACATAGGCTTCCGCTGCGTCCGTTCGCTCGCCAGCTCCGCGAGCATGAACGCGAAAGGTAAGAAAAAGAGATAACCATAACCCATCAATCCGCAACCTTTAACAATAGCAACACAATGGCTAAATACAGCAAAATAAATATCATCTATCTGCTTCAGAAGTGGATGGACAGCGTACCGGGGCAGACATTCCTTAACTACGCTTACTCATGGGGTGCCGCTGTCGTAATTCTCGGCACGCTATTCAAGCTCACCCACCTCCCAGGAGCAGACGCCATGCTGTTCATCGGCATGGGAACGGAGGTGCTGGTGTTCTTCCTATCCGCCTTCGACCGACCCTTTGACAAGTCAACCATTGATATGCCGCTTGACAACCACATGTCAGACGAGATGATAGAAGAAGTGGTTCAGGCTCCGCTTTCCACGTCAAGCGTGGACAGGGAATCAGCCGCGGCAGTGGTTTCACCGCAAGGTAATGCCATTGCAGGTGGCACAGTAATAATAGGTGGCGGCGTCTCCGCGATAACAGAGCCTATCACTTTCGCTGCAGGCGGTGCTCAGGCAGACGGTGAAGGCTTAGACGACACAATGCAGGAGCCGACCTCAACAGCAGCCATCGCGGCGGCATCGCAGCAGGTCATCACCCCCGCGCCAGCGGTAAGCGCCGAGACTGCCGAGGCAATGGAGGCAGCAACGACGAGCTATGTGGAGCACCTCAACGAGCTGAACGAGATGCTTGAGAAGGTGGCAGCACAGAGTTCACGCCTCGCTACCGACAGCGAAGAGATGGAAAACCTCAACCGCACCCTCACGGGAATAAGCAGAGTGTACGAGATGCAGCTAAAGTCCGCGTCACAACAGATTACCACTCAGGACGAGATAAACGCCCAGACACGCCGCATGGCACAGCAGATACAGGAGCTGAATGCCATCTATACACGCATGATTGAGGCAATGACAGTCAACATGAACCCACTGTCAGCAGGCAAACCAGCTAATTAAGACATGGCAATAAAGAAGAAACCAATCTCTCCCCGCCAGAAGATGATCAACCTTATGTACGTTGTTCTGATGGCACTGCTCGCTATGAACGTCTCAACAGAGGTGCTCAACGGGTTCTCTATCGTTGAGGAAGGGCTGAACCGCTCTACCGATAACGTGTTCAAAGAGAACGTACGCATCTACGACAGCTTTGAGGCGCAAATGAAGAGCAATCCCCAGAAGACGCGAGTATGGTACGACAAGGCGAAGGAAGTGAAGCGAATGAGCGATGAACTCTACTATTTCGCGGAGCAATTGAAGAGTGCCATCGTGAAAGAGGCCGACGGCGAAGACGGAGATGTCAACAACATACGTAACAAGGAAGACCTCGAAGCCGCAGCACAGGTGATGCTGTCACCCGGCAGGGGCAAAGGTCCGAAGCTGCAGAAGATGATTGAAGACTACCGCACCAAGATGTCAAGCCTGCTCAATGACGAACGGTTGCAGAAGATAATCAACAGCAATTTCAACACCGACGTATCGGGAAAGGCGAAAGACCTCGGCAAGAACTGGCAGGAATATATGTTTGAGAACATGCCCGTCGCCGCCGCCGTGACGCTGCTTTCAAAGCTCCAGAACGACATACGCTATGCGGAGGGCGAGGTGTTGCACACACTCATCAGCAACGTTGACGTGAAAGACATACGCGTAAACAAGCTGACAGCTTTCGTAATACCCAACGCCCAGACCGTCGTCAGAGGCGACAAATTCTCCGCAAAGATAGTAATGGCGGCAATAGACACCACGCAGCAGCCACGCATCTACATCGGAGGGCGCGAGGTTAACCTACACAACAGCACTTACGAGTTCACCGCCGGCAAGACGGGCGACTTCACATTGAACGGCTATATGACCATGCTCGACGGCAATGGCGATATTATCCGCCGCGACTTCTCGCAGAAATACACCGTCGTTGACCCCTCCGCTACAGTCTCCGCCGACCTTATGAACGTGCTGTATGCAGGCTATACCAACCCCATCAGCGTCTCCATCCCCGGTGTTCCGCTCAATAAAGTCTCCGCAACCATGTCTGGCGGCACGCTGACACCCGTTGGTCCCGGCAAATACATCGCCAAACCGTCAGCCGTAGGCAAGGATGTCACCATCACAGTGTCAAGCCTCCTCACCGGCAAGCCGCAGCAAATGGGTCAGTTCACCTTCCATGTCCGCAAGCTCCCCGACCCCACCGCCTACATACAAGTGGGCGACACACGCTTCAAGGGCGGCGGGCTTGCCAAGGGTTCGCTGCTCGGTGCCACAGGCATAAAGGCAGCCATAGACGACGGTTTGCTCGACATAGAGTTCAAGGTCACAGGTTTTGAAGCCGTATTCTTTGACAATATGGGTAACGCAGTGCCGATAGTAAGCAACGGAGCATCATTCTCCGCAAGGCAGACAGAAACCTTCCGCAAACTGTCGCGCTCAAAACGCTTCTACATCTCACGCATCAGCGCCATCGGACCTGACGGCATCACACGCCAGTTGCCAGCGTCTATGGAGATAATAGTAAAATAAAAATCCCCAACAGCAGTATGACTAAGCATATCAAAGCAATCGCAATCGCCAGCCTTCTCGCCCTCACCGCGCTCAATGGCGCGGCGCAGCCAGCGGCAAGGCGCAGCCAGCAGAAGGCGCAGCAGCCCACCTCCGCCAAGACCACCCTCACCACAAGAGCGCAAATCTCCTTCCCCACAGCGCAACAACTGAAGGAAGACGTGGTGTGGAGGCGCGACATATACCGTGAGATAGACCTCACCAAGGGGGAGAACTCAGGTCTCTACTACCCCGTTGAACCTGTCGGCTCACAGATGAACCTCTTCACCTACCTCTTCAAGCTCGTCCTCTCGGGGCAGATAAAAGCCTACGAATACCGTCTCGACGGCAACGAGTCCTTCGAGGCCGACGCTATCGTCAAGCCATTAGCACTCCTCGACAACTACCACATATACTACGAGCGCAAGGACGGCAGGCTGAAGCTGGACAATTCCGACATACCCTCAGCCGAGGTGAAGTCATATTACGTCAAGGAGTCAGCCTACTACGACCAGGTTACCGCCACGTTCCACAACAAGGTGATAGCCCTCTGCCCCATCATGTCGCGCGAGGACGACTTCGGCGACGGCGTGTCCAAGTACCCACTCTTCTGGGTCAAGTACGACGATGCCGCCCCCTTCCTCACCAAACTCACCATCATGACCAGCGACATCAACAACGCCGCCACCATGAGCGTGGACGACTACTTCGTCAAGAACCTCTATGCCGGCACCATATACAAGACCAACAACAAACTGGGCAAGACGCTCGCACAGTATTGCCCCACTGACTCCGCCATGGCGAAGGAACAGAAGCGCATAGAAGGAGAGCTGGCAAAGTTTGAGGAAAACATCTGGGGCGACAAGGCACGCAAAGACTCTCTCGACTCCATAGCAAAGGCAATAGCCGCCGACCCCAAAGCAGCGAAGAAGGCAGCGAAGGCAAATCGCCGCGCAAGCGGAAACAGCTCCGCCACCGTCACCAAGCAGAAAAAGACAAAATCATCCTCATCCTCAGCGTCATCCTCAGCGAGAGTCAGCGTAAGGAGACAGAGACACTAACACGCCCCATCCCCCACTCCACTATAAGAACAAAGATATTATGATGAAAAAAACATTCTCCATTCTCGTTATCGCGGCAGCATTGCTCGTAACCCTGCCAGCATCGGCACAAATTAAGTTCGGTATCCGTGGCGGCGCTAACCTCGTCAACATGAAGTTCAACAACGGTACATTCGACAAGGACAACCGCGCCGGCTTCTATGTAGGCCCCACGGTCAAGTTCACCGTGCCCATCGTAGGCCTCAGCCTCGATGCCTCAGCCCTCTATGACGAGAAGACCGCCGAGGTTAACGGCGAGACAATGAAAGCCCAGTCCATAGACATCCCCATCAATGTGCGCTACGGCGTAGGCTTGGGCTCTGTTGCCAACCTCTTCCTCTTTGCCGGACCGCAGTTCGGTTTCAATGTCGCAAGCGACAAGAAATTCTACGACAGCGCCAAAGAATGGACATGGAAGTCCAGCAATGTCAGCGTCAACGTTGGCGTAGGCTGCACTGTTCTCAAGCACGTTGAGGTGAAAGCCAACTACAACATCGCCTGCACTAAGTCTGTTGAGGATAGTAACAACAGCGACATCTCAGCCAAATACAACTCTTGGCAGTTAGGTTTGGCATACTATTTCTAATTCACTGTCACACTGACCGTACAGCAAAAGCCCCTCTCCTTTATCTGCAATGCATCACATTAGCAGAGGAACGGAGAGGGGCTTTTGTGTGTTTATATTACTTTCCAAGCTTTATCTTCGCGCCAGCCATCAGCCATAAGCCTGGCTGCGGCACGTTGCCGAGGTCGTAATAGCGGTATGACGTCAGGTTGTTCATGGCGAGTGACAACTCGTAGCGTGGCTTTGTCCACAGCAGTTTCACATCGAGCAGTCCAAAGGGAGCGTATGGACGCGCCACGCCAGTGGACTTGTTGTTCTCGTATATGATGTAAGAGCCCATGCGCTGCTGCCACCTAAACGCCCACGAGGCAGTGAGGTCGCCCACTATGCGGTGGTCTATGCCTGCCACAAACTTGTGCCGCAGGTACTCCATGGCATAGTTTGACTTGTAGAATGGCACATCATCCTTGCGCGCCTGGTCTATGTACGCATAGCCAAGGCGGAGGCGCGACACTGCGTTATGCGCCCATATCTCGCGCGGAAGCAGGTCCACGTTCACCTCATAGCCGCGGTTGTTCAGCTTGAAGTTGGCGGAGTGGTATATGTCTGTTGCTGAGTACATCACCCAGTCTATCATGTCCGTGCCCCAATCGTAGAAGCCGCTCAGCCTTGCGTCAACGCCCTTGGCGCGGTACTGCGCTCCGATGCGCAGCGACTGTGTCTTCTCGGGCTTTAGGTCCTTGTTGCCTTCCTGCGTGGGCGACTTGTAGAACAGGTCGGTGAACGTTGGCATACGGAACGCCATGTTCCACGATGCCGTCATTTTCCACGCCTTGGCAGGACGGTAGCTGAGGTCTATGCCGGGATAGAGGCGGAAGGATGAGTTGTAGGCGGTGTTCATGTTTGCCACCACTCCCAGCGAGGCAGTGAAGTCACGCAGCAGGAAGTTATGCTCAATGAAGTAGCTCACGTCCGTGCGCTGCTCACGCTTGGTGTAGTTCTTGTCATCGTGTCCCATCACCGCCACGTACTCGCTCTCCTCCAAAGGCCTTCCGAGGTTGGTTGATAGTATGCCCTCCTGCCTCACGTCAGCACCGAAGGCGGTGCGTCCAAGGCACCAATCGGTGTAGGCGTTGACGGAGAGTCCATATACATCCGTGCGGTGGAAGTTCTCGCCCGTTGCCATTCCACGTATCAGCTGGAAGTGATCGTAGGAGCGGTTCCAGTACACCGTGGGCACTATGTGGACCGTCTTGCCGCCTGCCAGCACGGTGGTGGCATCGGCCTTCACCGCCGCGAAGAGCCTCGCGTTGATCTCATACTGGTTTGGATAGGCAGCGGAGTAGAAGGTGTTCGCGCCATAGCGCATGGTGCTCATGCCGAGTTGCCATGACAGTGCCAGCCCGCCGTTGTAGCTGCCTTGGTAAAACGCCTGCGACTTACGGAAGTAGGAGTTGTCCGTTCCGCCGTCGCTCTGCTTGTAACCAGCCGACAGACTGTTGGCAAAGCCACCGCCACTGATGTTGCCGCGCGCTGCCACGCCGAAGCTGCCATAGCTGCCTCCCTCGACCGTGGCACTGCCGCCAGAGCCCTCGCCGGCACTGGTCACGATGTTTATCGCACCGTTAAATGCTGACGCGCCATACACCCTTGAGGCTGCTCCCTCAATGATTTCAATGCGCACTATGTCGTCCAAGGAAACGGGGAAGTCGGCACTGAGGTGTCCTGTCTGCGGGTTGCTGATGTTGACACCGTTCAATAGAATAGCAACCTGGTCGTAAGTGCCTCCGCCAATGGATATGTCCGTCTGTACACCAAAGCCCCCGCGCTGACGGACATCCACGCCGGTGACTGTCTTTAATAGGTCGTTTACGCTCTCCGCCGCCGCCCGCTGAATGTCATCGCGGGTGATGACAGAGACAATCTTCGCCGCCTCAGCCTGCGTGAGGGGTGCTCTGGAACCTGTCACCACGACCTCGTCGAGTTTCTGTTCCGTGCGCTGCAGCGAGTTGTCAGCAGCCTCCGTGCGCACGCTCACTCCCTCCGCACGGGCGTGCGAGAGTGTGGCAACGCTGAGAGTGCCGATGAGTACTTCGCGCCCGAGGCAGGAAAAGAGTGCATACCCCTTCCTTGTGAAGTGCCGGAAGCGAAGACTGCCGCGCTGTTCAAAAGTTGTCTTTTGCATTTGAAATGTTGTTATTAAATAATAAAAAAAAGACTGCCACCTTGGCAATCGGCTGCAAAGGTAACACTTTTTTGCCGTTCCCACAATTTTTTCGCCTTTTTCCTTGTCTATACATATGTTATTAGCCCCTTACAGGGGCGCCTGTGTATGATGTGCATTGGGAAATAGGGGCGAGCCCCTATCCTATAATATGTGTCCCTTGCAGGGACTACCAACAACTGATGGGGGTTAATTATATCAACTACTCGGCTCTTCCGCTTTGCAAAGCAAAGCCACCAAAGGTCGAGCGGTATTAGCAAGAAAGCAAAGCGCCCCTGAAGGGGGCATATATTTATAGGATAGGAGCTCGCCCCTATCATCGAAGGTTTACTTCCTTATACCCCCGTCGCTCGACCTATGGTCGAGCGACGGGGGTATCTGTGTATAATTACAACGCAATCGCTATCTGATTACATTGCCATCGCTATGCTTTCACTGGGTAATCGCTATGCTTTTGCGGAGCCATGCCGCCGTGCGTCCCACGGATGGGCGGTCCATTGAGGTGGTGTCAGCCGCGTTTTATCTCCAGTATGGCAACCCTCCGCGATGCCATGCGCACGGGTTTCGTCAGGCAGAAGAGGCGTCCCGTCGTTATGTCCGTTGCCGTTGCCGCGCCACATATCACCTCACTATAGCGGCTGGGCGTGAAGGTGGCGGCGTGGTTGCTGCCGTTTACGATTGTCATCACGGTGCTACGCTCATGCAACCGCGCCATGACGTAGATGCCGCCGCAGGGTATGAAGTGCTTCGTGGCTCCGCTGCTGACCGCCTCGCAGCCCTTCCTCCAGCGTAGCACGCGGCGCAGCCAGCGGTGCATAGCTTGCTGTTCACGGGTGCGCCCCGCGGCGGTGAAGGCGTTGGCGCTGTCGCCGGGGAAGCCGCCGGGGAAGGGACGGCGCACGTAGCCGTCGCTGATGCCCGTGGTGCCGTGCATCAACACCTCCGTGCCATAATACAACTGCGGCAGGCGGGGCATGGTGAGCAGCAGCGCGAGGGCACACTTCATGCTGGCAAGGAGCAGTGCGCGCTTGTCGGGGGCATAGGTGTCGAAGTCGCCGAGGAAGCGATTCACGTCGTGGTTGTCGAGAAATGCCAGCGTGAGCGAGGGGTTCTCGTACAAGAAATCGTAGCACAACACGTGGTATATGCGGTTCATGCCGCTCCACCACTCATCGCTGTCCTCCAGCTTTGCCTTGTTGAATGCCTCGAAAAGGGCAAAGTCCATGGTGCTGTCGAGCTCTCCCTCCTGCCATTTCGCTGAGAAAGCGGTGTCTGACACCCATGTCTCGCCAATGACTTTGAAGCGCGGATACTCCCTGTGCAATGCCCGTAGCCACCGTTGCATCGCCTCCTTGTCGGCGTAAGGGAAGGTGTCCATGCGTATGGCGTCAATGCCAGCGGTCTCCACCCACCACAAGGTTGCCTGCGTGAGGTAGCGCAACAGGTGCGGGTTACGTATGTCGAGGTCGGGCATTGTCTTTACGAACCATCCCTCCACGGTCTGCCTCTTGTCCACCTCGGCGGCGTAGTCATCGACCGTCGGCGTAAGCCTGTAATTGGTCTGGAGGTACTTCGGGTTGGTCTTCGGCAGCCTTCCGCCCTCCACGTCCGCCCCCTCCAGCCAGTCACGGTGGTTGAACCAGTGTTCCATGGGTGGGTGGTTGAGCCACGGATGCGCCGCACCGCAGTGGTTGAAGATGAAGTCCATCACCACTTTCAGCCCCCGGCGGTGGGCTTCACGCACCAGGGCGAAGTAGTCATCGAGCGTACCGAAATGAGCGTCTATGGCGTAATAGTCCGTCACGGCGTACCCATGATAGGAGCTTTCGCGGTCTGTCTCCGGCATATTGTTCCGCAAGACGGGGGTCAACCACAAAGCGGTGACACCGAGGTCGGCGAGGTATGGCAGGTGGCGGCGTATGCCTTCAAGGTCTCCTCCGCACCTTGCCGAGGGCTGGAAGGCGCGCCCTGCCGCCCCCGCGGTGGCGTGGCGGCGGCCCCGGGCAAACCTGTCGGGCATGAGAAGATATACCACGTCGGCTGGGCTCAGGCTCTCCCTGTCACTGCCAGCCATGGCTCTGTCCCTTAGCTCGTATGCCACCGTCAGCATTTCGCCATCCTTGCGGAGGTCTATATACATGGTTCCCGCACCGCAGGCAGCCAGCCCGAGGTAAAGGAAGGCATAGCGGTGGCTGTCGGCGCGCTCCGTGCCGATTACTTCAATGCCGGGATAACGCACTGTTATCTCGGCATTGTCAAGGTCTTCCCCCGTCAGCATCAGCTGCAATGTGGTGTCTTCCATGCCAGCGAACCATGACGGTGGGTCTATGCGTTCTATCTTCATCTGCCGCTCTGGGTTATCATTTCCGCTATGTCGTCGCAGAAACGCTGTTCCTTCATCATGTCTTCAATGTTGAGATGCATACGGTATCGCCAGTAATGACGTGGGTTGGCAGGTATGTTTACGCGCTCCGCGCCAGCGTCGGGGAGACGCAGTTTCTCGCTGATGGCGAGCCAGTCCTGCAACGACAGCACGCAGAGCATGGAGGCGGACTGCAGGTTTCGTGACATGATGTCACGCGCCAGCCATGCCGGAAGCGGGTGCGGAGCGTCGTCGCGGCGACCGAGCACCGTGGAATAGAAGTCCTGCGCGCGGTTGAAGTCTTCGTCCCACCACATCCGCAGCGTTGGCATGTCGTGGCTGTCAATGGTACATACACTGCGGTAAGGATAGTTCTCAGGCCGCCCGAACTGCCTTCCCATCTCTTTAGGCATGGACTGCACCTCAAGGGAGAGTATGCGCAGCTCTTCCATCACGGTGGGAACGCACTCTGGTATCATGCCGAGGTCTTCGGCGCAGACAAGCATCCGCGTAGCTTCCACCAGCCTCGGCAGCTTCTTCATTGCCTCCTTGTACCAGTACTGCGTGTTGCGATGGTAGTAATAGTCATCGTAAAGGCGGTTGAAACAGTTGCGGTCGCTCTCTGACAGCAATGTCTTATATATATAAGCGTGCTGCGCTGCTATACGCGGATGGTAGAGTTCCGGATTTCTCGTGTCGGCTATGAAGAGCACATCGCTGAGCAATGTATACAGCCCGTCGCGCAGATTGACATCCTCCACCAACGCCTCCACCTTGCGTTGCGTGTCATATTCCGCCTTGGGCAGGTAGAGCCCCTCCTTGTAAGGGTCAAGGAAAGTGTCGCGAACATACTGCGCGCGTTCCTCGCCGAATATGGATTCGAGTATCTCCTTTGTGATATATGGGCGTGTGAAGCGTCCCCTTCTGAAGTGAAGGCCATAGGCTTCTATCTCTTCCGCTGTGAGTCCGAGCGATGGTTGGAACTGTCCGAGCAGTCCGTGCACTGAGTGCCGAGGTATTTCCCATATCCGGAAGAAGCCGAGCACATGGTCAATGCGGTAGGCGTCGAAGTATTTCTGCATATTCTGGAAACGTCTCACCCACCAAAGGCAACCGTCTTTGAGCATCTCCTCCCAGTTATACGTCGGAAATCCCCAGTTCTGTCCGTTGATGGAGAACTCGTCTGGCGGTGCGCCCGCCTGGCCGTTGAGGTTGAAATAGCGTGGTTCCTGCCACACGTCGCAGCCTTGCCGGTGCACGCCGATGGGTATGTCGCCCTTCAATATCACCCTCTTCTGGCGCGCATATTGGTGTGCCGCCCTCATCTGCGTGGCGAGAACATACTGCACATAGTAGTAGAACGCCACCTGTTTGTATGCCTTTGTCCGGGGATTTGATAACTGCGCGCGGTCCGTTTCCTGCCATTGCTCGTTGCCATGCCACTGCGTGAAGTCGGCTGTGCCGCTGCTGTCACGCAGGAAGCAGTACTGCGCGTAGGGCACAAGCCACCGCTGCTCCTCGTCAAACCATTTCTTGTATTCCGCCGACGCCATCGTCTGCCTGCCCTCTTGCTGGTAAAG
Source organism: Prevotella sp. (assembly GCA_022773825.1). GTDB lineage: Bacteria > Bacteroidota > Bacteroidia > Bacteroidales > Bacteroidaceae > Prevotella. Next base: position 2,469 of record JALFOF010000006.1, on the reverse strand, counting down.
CAGTTGCAGATATTCGTGCTTTGCATTGTTCACACGCTCGTAGTCTATCTGCGGCAGAGCGTTGAGCTCCTTGCAAAGGCTCTCCATCTGCCGCGCCTTCTCTTTGTCGGCAAGGGGTGGCAGCTGTCTGAGGTCCACATATTGTGGGTGCAACGCGAAGATGCTTATGCAGGAATAGGGGTAGGAATCGGTCCATGTATGGGTTATGGTGGTGTCGTTTATCGGCAGCACCTGTAAGATTCTCTGCCCTGTATATGCCACCCAGTCAACCATTTTCTTTAGGTCTCCGAAGTCGCCCACGCCGAAACTGCCCTCCGTTCTCAGCGAGAAAACGGGGACGAGAGTACCAGCCTTACGCACGTTCCATATCTCAAAAAACGCCTGCTGCAACTCATATTCCACTATCTCACCACGCCTCATGCGCGGCATTGTGACGCGGCGGTTCTCTCCTGTCTCCCACATGGGGCTGTCGAAGACATCGCTTTCCTTCACCGCCACGAACTTATACTCCAGCTCCTCGGTAGCGGTGTACTCCGCGTCGATGTCGCATACCCACTCGTTAGGTGCCTGTTCCACGCATGGCACGGCGCGGTCAAGGTGCCATTCGCCCAATACAGGATGCGAACCCACAAGCACCAGGCGCTCAAAGCCCCGCAACTGCGGCGCGCGCACCTTGAGACGGAGCACTGACGGAGTGGTGCGGCGATATACTGTCTGCTTACCCCTGCGGTTAATGCACTGCGTATATGCCGAGCTATACAGGTAAGTGTCATGCGGTATGTCTATCCACGTATCATAAACGGTATATTGCGCCAGTCCCGTCTGTCCGATATCGATGCGGTGCGCCTGCGTGGTCCACTCCGCGCGGAGCACGTTGTCCATACGCTGCACGGAGTAGTAATAGTCCAGCAGCTCCACGCCTTTAGGTTCAAAGCGCAGCTCGCAGCGCCAGCATCCGTCCTGCCACTGCGTCATGCGGTGCGCCTCCACGCTGCCATCAGCGTTTTTCACGTTGACAAACAGTTCGTCGGTGCACGGAGCCATGTAGTGTATATTGAATAGTATCAGCATTGTCGTTATCGGTTTTCTATGTTTAGGTCAACTGCAAAATTAGCAATTTATTTCCAATCCGCAAAGGAAAAGGGTAAAAAAAAGAGCGGCTAACGCGAAGGATAGCCACTCTTATTCTTTTTACCCTGCCAAAGGCACGCCTTTAGCCAAGGCTGATAGCCTCGTTAGGGCATACGTCCGCGCAAGTGCCACACTCGGTGCAAGCGTCAGGATTGATAGAATAGATGTCACCAGCGGTGATTGCCTCTGAAGGGCACTCGTCAATACATGTACCGCAAGCGATACAGTCGTTGCTAATTACGTAAGCCATAGTCTTTGTTAGTTAAATAAGTTTATAATGTCTTTGTATGTTTCTGCCGTAGCATTAAACTACTGCAAAGGTAGGAAATTATTTTGAATATACCTACAAAAGGGTATGTTTTTTTTGCGTAGAAACGCATTTTTATAGCTTTTTGGCACTATTTACGGCAGAAAAGCGCAATTTTCGGGCCTATAATGCGTTTAGTAAAGAAAAATATATACATATCATGCTCAGACTATACACCTTATTTATATATATAATAGCAGCGGCAGCCACACTCCACGCGCAAGAGCGCAGGGTGCAAAACCGCCCTTACACCGACCTTAGACCTTTCCACCTCGGCATCGTGGTGGGCACCAACGTGCAGGACTTGGAGTTCGACAACGTCGGGCCGCAGACCCTTACGCTGCAAGACGGCACACAGATGCCGTCGCTCGTGACCACTGACCAGCACAACTGGGACATCGGTTTCAACGTCGGTGTGCTCGGGGAACTGAGGATAAGCCAGTACTTCGCTTTCCGCATGGCACCGCAGCTGTATTTCGGCACACGCAACATAACGTTCTACAACCATAACCGTCAAGGGCCTACGGGTGCGCCGTTGCAAGAGAAGCAGTCGATGAAGACGGTTTACATCGGCGGCAACCTCGACTTCATCTACGCCGCACAGCGTTTCAACAACCACCGTCCGTACATCATGGCGGGCATCGCCCCTATGATGAACCTGTCGTCGAAGTCGAGCGACTACGTGCAGCTGAAGAAGTCGGACGTGTTCCTTGAGGTTGGCCTGGGGTGCGACTTCTACCTGCCTTTCTTCAAGCTACGCCCCGAACTGAAGTTCATGTACGGCTTGAGCAACTGCCTTGACAACTCACGTCTCGCCACGATGAACGACGAGGTGGCGCTGCCTTACGCGGCGAGTGTGAGCAAGGCGCACAGCAAGATGGTGGTGCTGTCGTTCTATTTCGAGTAGCATCGCCGCCACACATATATGGCACAACGGGGATGTCTCGCGCTTATTCGCCGCGGGGCATCCCCGTCTTTTTGGCGCACCCGCCGCAACGCGCCATGCCGAGTCCCACGGCTTGCGGGGCAGG